>CAJUFC010000152.1 GCA_910585565.1 uncultured Eggerthellaceae bacterium
CGCTCTACAGCGCGCCTTTGATCAATGCCGGCACCGCGCCCGACGTCACGTTCGGCAATGCTCTCGTGAAGGCATACTCCTCCCCCACCACCATCTCGGCACGAGGCCAGATCTACGAAACGCTCGTCCTCACGAGCCCGCAGCAGAACGAAACCGTCAGCCTTGCGGAGAACGTCAGCGCCATCGCCAACCTCGCTCTTTCGTAGCCGGCGCCAGCTGACGTCGAGATTGGTGCGCGTGATAAGCAAAGAAAACGCCCGCACAAGGCGGGCGTTCATTTTAATGGAGCCGATGAGCGGACTCGAACCGCTGACCTACGCATTACGAGTGCGTTGCTCTACCAACTGAGCCACATCGGCGCTAACGCAGAAGTATATCAAATTTGCCCGCCTGATTCACGAAAGAACAAAAAGAATCAAAAGGCAAAAAGGGGTGAGGGGTTCGATTCCTGCGAGGGCGACAAAAAAAGGTCGCCAACCTTGGTTGACGACCGTCACTATCGTGGTGGAGCATAGGGGGATCGAACCCCTGACCTCAGGCTTGCAAAGCCCGCGCTCTCCCAGCTGAGCTAATGCCCCAATTTTAATAAACGCTCCACCGGCTAACTCGGCTCACGGTGGAGCGTTTATCGCAAAATGGTGGGCCCGAATGGATTTGAACCAGCGACCTCACGCTTATCAGGCGTGCGCTCTAACCAACTGAGCTACGGGCCCATTTCGTCGACGAAACATTGCTGCCTCGCGCAAACGCTTGAATACTTTACAACATAGTAACAAGCGTGGTCAAGAACTATCTTCCAATAATTTCACAATCCCTCGTCTGCGAAGCCTCTTCCTTCGTGCCTTAGCGCCGCTAGTCCTCTGTCGTGACCGCCACCGAGCAGACGCGATCGCCATCAGAGATGTTCATCACCTTGACGCCTTGGGTAGAGCGACCCAACTCGCTGACATCCTTTACCGGAATGCGGATGATGACGCCTTCCTCGGAAATGACCATCAGCTCGTCTTCCGGCACCACGATCTTCATGCCAGCCAGCATGCCCTTCTTCTGGGTCATTTGGATGGTGTAAACGCCTTGGCCGCCACGGTGCTGCAGCGGATAGTCCGCGACCGGCGTGCGCTTGCCATACCCTTTCTCGGTGATGACAAACAGCTGCGTGCCGGGACGCGCGATCTCCATGCCCAACACATCAATGCCAGCCGGAACGTTCATGCCGCGCACTCCCATGGTGTCGCGGCCCATCGAGCGCACTTCGCTCTCGTCCCAGACAATGGCCTTGCCGTTCGAGGCGACCATGATGGCGCGCTCGCCAGGGGCAACGCGACGCACGGCAATCAGCTCGTCATCGTCGCGCAGGTTGATGGCGATGAGTCCGTCGCGGCGCGTGCGATCGTACAGGTTCATGGCCGTCTTCTTGACCATGCCCTCCTTCGTCGCGAACATCAGATGCTCGCTTTCAGGGAAGTCCTTCGTCGAGATGACTGCCGATATGGTCTCGCCCTTCTCGAGCGGCAGCAGGTTGACGATGGCCGTGCCACGAGCGTGGCGCGATGCCTCGGGGATGTCGTATACCTTGAGACGGTAGACCTTGCCCTTCGTTGAGAAGAACAGCATATACATGTGATTTGTGGCGACAAACAGATGCTCGACGAAGTCGGCCTCTTTGAGATTGACGCCCTGCATGCCCTTGCCGCCGCGCTTCTGCTGGCGATACGTCGTGATGGGCATGCGCTTGATGTAGCCCGCGCGCGTCATCGTGACCACCATCTTGTCGTCGGCGATAAGGTCCTCGACGTCGATATCCTTGGCAGCCGCCGTGATGCGCGTTGCGCGGCGCGTGCCGTACTTCTTGCGAATCTCGCCCAGCTCTTCCTTGATGATCTCGCGCACCAGAGACTCGTCGCTGAGGACACGCTTGTAGTAGGCAATCTTCTCGCGCAACTCAGCCAGCTCGGTCTCGATCTTGGTGCGCTCGAGTCCGGTCAGGCGGCGCAGGCGCATCTCGAGGATGGCATCGGTTTGGCGCTTGGTAAGGCCAAAGCGCTCCTGCAAGCGCGACGCGGCTTCCTTGTCCGTCTCGGACGAACGGATGATATGGATGACCTCGTCGATGTTGTCTAGCGCGATGATATAGCCTTCGAGTATATGTGCGCGCTCCTCGGCCTTGGCCAGCTCATAACGCGTGCGTCTCGTGATGATTTCGATCTGATGCTGGATGTAGTAGTGAAGGATCTCCTTGAGCGACAGCACGCGCGGCGTGCCATTCACCAGCGCAAGCATGTTGATGCCAAAGCCGGTCTGCAGCTGCGTATGCTTGAACAGCTTGTTGAGGACCACCTGTGGGATGGCGTTCGACTTCAAGTCGATGATGATGTCGATGCCATGACGGTCGGCCGCATCGTGGATGTTGCTGATCTCGGGTAGCTTCTTGTCGCGAACCAGCTCGCCCAGCTTCTCGAGCAGACGCTTGCGATTGACCTGATAGGGTATCTCGCGCACGATAATGCTAGCGCGACCATTCTTCTTTTCCTCGATCTCGCACTTGGCGCGCACGGTGATGTTGCCGTGACCCGTCTCGTACGCATCGACGATGCCGCTTTTGCCCATGATGAGGCCGCCAGTCGGGAAGTCTGGGCCCGGCAGCACCTCCATCAGCTCCTCGGTGGTGACGTCGGGGTTGTCGATCATGAGACACGTAGCGTCGATGGTCTCGCCGAGATTGTGCGGCGGGATGTTGGTCGCCATGCCCACAGCAATGCCGTTCGAGCCGTTCACGAGCAGGTTGGGGAAACGGCTCGGCAGCACGGTCGGCTCCTGCAGCGACTCGTCATAGTTGGGTTGGAAATCGACGGTTTCCTTGTCGAGGTCGCGCAGAATCTCCATCGCGGCCTTGTCGAGGCGCGCCTCGGTGTAACGCATCGCTGCTGCTGAGTCGCCGTCGATCGAGCCGAAGTTGCCGTGGCCGTCAATCAGCGGCACGCGCATGCTGAACGGCTGCGCCAAGCGCACCATGGTGTCGTACACGGCAGAGTCGCCATGCGGATGGTACTTACCGATGACGTCACCAACGGTACGCGCCGACTTCATGTGCGGGCGCGAAGGCAAATAGCCTGACTCGTTCATCGCATACAGGATGCGGCGGTGCACCGGCTTGAGGCCATCGCGCACGTCTGGCAGCGCGCGAGCGACGATGACCGACATCGAGTACTCGAGGAACGACTGCTGCATCTCGCGGCCCAGCTCGGCCTGCAGCACCTCGTGAGTCTGCTCCTCCCCCAAGGTGGGCAGCGCATCCTCCTCGTCGGTCTCTTCCTCTATGTCGATATCGTTCTCTTCGTCGAACTTGTCGATCTCCTCGAGCTCTTCGTCCGTCAGCGGCGCGTCAGAGATTGACTCGTCGTTTATGTTGTTGTCTTCGTCCATGTATTCCCCTCTTTACGCGAGACGCCCAAGCCCAGCGGGGGCGCCCCGCCTCGGCATTGCTAGATGTCCAGGAAGCGCACGTCTTTCGCGTGGTCTTGGATGAAACGCTTGCGTGGCTCGACCTGCTCGCCCATGAGCTCGCTCACCACGCGCTCGGCCTGGGCGGCGTCCTCGATGCCCACTTGCAAAAGCGTGCGGCGACGCGGCTCCATCGTGGTTTCCCATAGCTGGTCAGGGTCCATCTCGCCCAAGCCCTTGTATCGCTGAATGTCGAACTTGTCTGGGTTGGGCAGCTCGGCAAGAAGCGCCTTCAACGCATCGTCGTTGTAGACGTATTGCTCGATCTTGGTGGAGCGAGAGTTCTTCTTCTTGAGGCCGTAGAGCGGCGGCTGCGCGATATAGATGTAGCCGCGAGCGATGAGCTCAGGCATGTAGCGATAGAAGAACGTGAGCAGGAGGCAGCGGATATGCGCACCGTCCACGTCAGCGTCCGTCATGATGATGATGCGATGATAGCGCGCCTTGTCCGCATCGAAGTCGTCGCCAATGTTGGTGCCGATGGCCGTGATAAGCGAGCTGATGGTCTCTGACGAGAGCGAGCGATGCAAGCCAGCGCGCTCGACATTGAGAATCTTGCCACGCAGCGGCAGGATGGCCTGGAACTTGCGGTCGCGAGCCTGTTTCGCCGAACCGCCTGCGGAGTCGCCCTCTACGATGAATATTTCGGACAGCGACGCATCCTTGGAGGCGCAGTCGGCCAGCTTGCCTGGCAGGCTAAACGAGTCCAGCACGTTCTTGCGGCGCGTGGCCTCGCGGGCCTTGCGAGCAGCCTCGCGAGCCTTGAGCGCCTGCGATGCCTTGTTGACGATGCGCTTGGCCGGGGTGGGGTTCTCTTCCAGATACTCGGCCAGGCCCTTCGTCACGGCGTTTTGCACGAGGCTGCGAATCTCAGTGTTGCCAAGCTTCGTCTTGGTCTGACCCTCGAACTGCGGGTCATGCAGCTTGACGGAAATGACCGCCGCCAAGCCCTCGCGCGCATCCTCGCCGGAAAGGTTGGAGTCTTTCTCCTTGAGCAGGCCCTTGCTGCGCGCGTAATCGTTGAGCGTGCGCGTCAGCGCTTGCTTGAAGCCATCGAGGTGCGTGCCGCCCTCGGTGGTATTGATGTTATTGGCAAACGCCATGATATTCGAGGAGTACGAGCTGGACCATTGCAACGCCACCTCTACCTCGCCATCGCCGTTTTCTGCCTCGAAGTAGACAGGCTTGTTGAGCGTCTCTTTGCCCTCGTTGAGGTACTTGACGAAATCGATGATGCCGCCTTCTGCCTTGAACACCTCTGTGCGCGGGTTGCCGTCTGCGTCAGTGACGCGCTCGTCGTGCAGGGTAATCTTGAGGCCCTTGTTGAGAAACGCCATTTCGCGGAAGCGGTTGGCCAGCGTGTCATAGTCGTAGACGGTGGTCTCGGTGAAGATGTCAGGGTCGGGCCAAAACGTGATGGTGGTGCCGGTGCGGTTCGTCTTGCCCAGCTTCTTCATCTTGGTCTTTGTGTTGCCGCGCTCGAACTCGATCTCGTACTCGTATCCGTCGCGAGCCACGTTGACGCGCGTCATGCGCGACAGCGCGTTGACGACTGAGACGCCCACGCCGTGCAGGCCGCCAGACGTCTTGTATCCACCATCGCCAAACTTGCCGCCAGCGTGCAAGATCGTGAGAACGACCTCGACGGTCGGGATCTTTTCCTTAGGGTGAATCTCCACCGGGATGCCGCGGCCGTTGTCCGCAACGGTGACGGAGTTGTCCTGGTGTATCCACACCTCGATGTTGTCACAGAACCCGGCTAATGCCTCGTCGACCGAGTTGTCGACGACCTCATACACCAGATGATGCAAGCCGCGCGGGCCCGTCGAGCCAATGTACATGCCCGGACGCATGCGCACTGCCTCGAGTCCTTCGAGAACGCGTATGTTCTCAGCCCCATAGCTACTGGGTTTTTCAGCCATGTATTCCCCTTTGTCTTTCGAATCGTGTGATGCGCTTAGAGTCAATTACACGAATATTTGTTCTAATTATACCATAATGGCACCTTACAAGGGAACACAGAATTGAGCGTAAGCCATCATTTGCATACGGGCTTGGTACGTTCCGCCTACCTGGCAACAATCGCCGTTGCTAGGGGCGATGTGGCTCATAGCTCAACGAGCCGCGCGCGATCCAGCATCTCCGTATCGAAGTAGTCCACATGAGCCGTCGTGATGAACGCCTGCTTGCCTTCGAGCAGCGTCTCGACGAGGGCCGCTCGGCGCTGCGCGTCGAGCTCGGACATGACATCATCGAGGAGCAGCACCGGCAACTGGTCGAGGATGTCCTCGATGACCTCTGCCTCGGCGAGCTTGATTGAAAGGACGATGGAGCGCTGCTGGCCTTGGCTTGCGAACTTCGTCGAGTCCAGCCCGTCGAGCGAGATGCGCACCGCGTCGAGATGCGGACCGACGAGGGCACGATGGCGGCGCCGTTCGTCCCCTTGGCACGCCTCGATGGCCGCGCGCAAGGTGCTGACACTGGTCGGAAGCGACACGGATTCAGATGCCGCGATATCGTGCGTCGCCTCTGGCTCTATGCCGTCCGTCTCGAACGAAGCCCGATAGTCCGCCGTCAGCGGCTCGCGCCCTCCCGAGATGCTGGCATAGTGTGCCGCGATTTTCGGCTCCAAGCGCGCGAACAGCGCCCGGCGATAGCTCGTCAGCTGCTCGCCGATCTTGGCGAAAAGCTCGTTCGTCGCATCAAGGAGCGCAGAGGGCGCCTCATCTGCCAGGAGGCGGTTCTTGTGCCGCAATATCTTCTCGTAGTCGCGCACGATCTGGTAATAGTTGGCGTTCACCTGGGAGCCAACCAGGTCCAGCTCATGCCGGCGCACGCGGTCCGACCCCTTCGCAAGGTTCAGGTCATCAGGCGTGAACGTAACCGATGGCAGCGTGCCGCGCAGGTCCTTCGGACGACGGCGCTTGCCATTGAGCATATATGTGCGCTTGCCTTCGCTGATGGCCAGCGCTCGGTCAAGCTCGCGCTGCCCGTCGGTGACGCTACAGGAGATGCGCGCCGTGCCCTCGCCGCGCCGGACGAGCTCGGTGCCCGTGGCGTTGCGAAACGACGACGTTGCCGTCAACAGCTGCAACGCCTCAATCGCATTGGTCTTCCCCGCGGCATTGGGCCCCGCGAGAATTGTCAAGTCGCCAATGCCTTCGAGGCGGAAATCCTCGTATGACCTGAAGTTATGCAGGTGTATGTCAGTGATGCGCAGACTCATGATCGAGAGATTCAGCGAAGCGAATGCCGCTTGGGCCAACAAAACGCGCTCGGCGGCACGTAGCACCCACGATGGCGCCACGGCTGGATGCAGCCGGCTCGCTGTCGCTAGATTCTCACCGGCATGATCAGATACAGATACTCGTCCGCGCCGTCGCCGACCGAACGGAATATGCCGGGCTTCAGCGGAGAGGTGGTGTCGAAGTACACCTCGTCGTCCTTGATGACCGACAACCCATCAGATATATAGGCAGAGTTGAACGCAATCTCTGTCTCCTCGCCTTCGATGGGACAATCGATGCTCTCCTGCACCGATCCCACGTCCGCCGCAGACACCGTAATCTGCGCGAGGTTCACCGCAGGCGACAGCGAGAAGCGGATAGGTGCCGCAGACGAGCTGATGAGCGCGGCGCGATGAATGGCCGCAGCCAGGCCCTCCACTGGGAAGGTCGCGCGCGTGGTGTATCCGTCAGGCAGCAGCTGGCGATAGTTCGGGTACGTTCCCTCGATGCGGCGATTGATGAACGTCGTCTCGCCAACGTTGATGATGATCTGGTTGTCGGCGACGCCGAGCGTGATCTCGTCCACGTCGGCAGACAGCGCGGCAACGTCGTTCATGAACGAGCCCGCGATGACGGCGCGAAAGTCCTCGGTGCCGTTGTAGTTTTCAGAATCGATGTCGCAGCTGGTGAGGGCGAGGCGATAGGAGTCAGTCGAGACCATGTTGAGGCGCGCTCCCTCCGTCTCGATCATGATGCCGGTGAGAATCGCGCGGCTCTCGTCGCGCGACACGGCACGCGCGACGCGCTTTACCATGCGCGAAAACGTGCTGAAGGGAAGTCGTATCGTTTGGTGCGCCTCGGCCTTCGGGAAGCCGGGGAAGTCCTCGGCTGCCAACGTCTTGACTGAAAACGCCGAGGTGTCGCACGTAATCTTGGCTTCGCCTGGTGCCGCCTCGACATGCACGGCAGCCTCAGGCAGGCTCTTTACGATGTCTGAGAACAGCTTGCCTGGCACGACCGCCCGGCCTGCCTCTTCGACGAGCGCTGCAACGGAAGTCTGGATGGATAGCTCCAAGTCGGTTGACTGCAGCACGATCTCGTCTTGGGTGGCATCGATGAGTATGCCTGAGAGAACCGGCAGGGTCGAGCGAGTGGAAACGCCCTTTTCCACGATGGCAAGTGCGCGCTGGAGTTCTGTCTTGTTTATGCTGAATTTCATGGGCGATCCTTCGTTCGAGAACCACAGAGATGCTGCTCAATTGGCTCACCATTATACTGCACGGCCCGGCGGCATCCTTCGGGTTGCTGCGCGGCTCAGAGAAATGGGATTCGGTTCTGGCGAATTCCGTTCACATTCATTCAAGTTCATTCGGCATGCATGATTCTTCATGATTGTTCATGAATGCGAATGATTCGGAATTCAGGGTACGAATAAGCAAGAATAATGATGAAAAGGTCGGAATTCTGCTCTGAATAACGCGTGGTGCGTGATTTGTCTACAGAGCAGCTGTGCATAATGTGCATAACTTTCTCAAACATGGGGATAAGTTTCCAATAATTCCGCTGCACGCTGGTTTTGTTTGATTGATGAAGTGCGCGGCTTCCTGTTAATTACGCATTTCTCGCCACGCTTGCCTATCTCAGAATATGACTCTGAACAGGCATGTTTCTATCTCTTGCGTAAAATCGAACAAACGGACGTGTTGAAATGAATGCAAGTCATCCGCTTTGTTGCGCGGACGGATTTCTCCAATCCGTCTATCGGGTAATCTCTTTCAGAATGCAAAAGTCAAGAACAAATTGCAAAAGTTTTTAACCGGTCTTTCATAATCGACGACCTCATTTGTTAATTCTGATTCGGGTTTTCCACTTTCCCTGAATAACTTGTTGATAACTTTTCTCATTCAGCGCGTTTTGTGCATTTTTGCGAATATTCCAGAATGATTTGATGCATACTGATTGACATGGATTTCGATTACTCTTTTGTACATAGCCCTGCGCGGATTGCCGTCTATGACGATCTTTTGAGCTCGCCGCGCATCATCGACATCGAACCGAGCGAGACGCGCGAGTTCATCGGCGCGCTCGCATCCACCATCTATAGCAACTCCCAGGCAGCCGGTGGAGAGATCCCCTTCTCCATTATCTTGCAGGTCGCAGAGAATTTCATCCACTCGCGCTTCACCGAGGTGGTGGTTTCCATCTTCGACCGAGGCAACACCATTCGCTTCGCTGACCAAGGCCCTGGCATCATCGACAAGGACAAGGTGCAGCAACCGGGGTTTTCCTCAGCCACCGCGCCGATGAAACAATACATTCACGGCGTCGGGTCGGGCTTGCCCATCGTTCGAGAATACATGGAGACGAAAAACGGCACGATCCAGATCGAGGACAACATCGACTCGGGCGCCGTCATCACCATCAGCCTCAACCAAAAGGCCGCTCCCAAGGCCGTCGAGGCCGAGCCGCTTGCCGAGCCCATCCTGAGAAGCCGCCCCGCGCAGGCAGCCTCTTCAGCCGATCGCGAGCTCGACCTGCTCATGGCCGGCCTTTCGAAGCGAGCCTACTCCATCCTCTCGCTGTTCGCGCTCGAGAAGGTGTGGGGCGTGACCGACATATCGAAAGAGCTGGAACTTCCCCCGTCCAGCACGTTCTCGGAATTGAACAAACTCGAGGAAGCAGGTATCATTACCAAACTTGGGAAGAAGCGCGCCCTCACTGATTTCGGTGCAAAAGTGGTGGAAGACCTCCATGACGCCCTGTGACGGCAACGTATGGCTTTCGCCGCTTGAAGGATGTGATACCGCATGACATCATTGTCCTCGAATGCTTCGCTCGCATCAAAGTGGAACGAAGTGTGCGACCATGCGACCTCCTTCGATGACGTTGACTCTTCCCAGTTCAACGCCTTGATGGAGCGCGTCGTTCCTCAGGCCATGAGCGACGGGTTCCTGCTGGTTACCGTTGACAATTCCTTCCTCAAGACCTGGATCGAGCGCAACTTCCTCGCATCGATACAGCGTTCCCTCGAAGAGCTGTATGCGACCCCGTTTACTGTCGTTATCGAGGTGGATCCGTCTCAAAGCGCGCCTGCCGAGGGAGTGAATGGTGGCGCGCCAGCACAAGCAACGCCAGCGCCCGCGCCGCTGCGCACAGCTGCGGAGACGCCCATTCCGGCAGCCGTCCCGACGCCGGCGAGCGCGTGGGCTGAGCCCGAACCAACGATGACCGTCCCCACACCTGTGCCGCCAGATCAGCTCACAACTGAGTCAGACCGAGTCGAGGATGCAGAACCACCTGCCTCGCTTGCGGCTGTCCCCGCCCGAGCCAAGTCCACCAGTACGTTCTCCACCTTGACCTTCGAGAACTATGTCATCGGCGAATCGAATCGCATGGCATACTCGATGGCCGTTCAGGTGGCAGAGGTGCCCGGTCGCAGCTCGCTGAATCCGCTGTTCATCTACGGCAAGAGCGGCCTTGGCAAGACCCACCTGATGCGCGCCATCCAAAACTACGTCAATGAGACGCAGCCTGAGCTCATCACCATCTATGCCGACTCCGAGGAACTCATCAGCGGATACACCGACGCTGCCGCCGAAAGCGATCGCGAGAAGCTGAGCTACAAGAACTTCAAGACCTATTACGAGAATGCCGATGTGCTGCTCATCGACGACATCCAGTTCCTGCAAGGCAAGCCCGGCACGCTCGACATCGTCTTCCAGATATTCAACAAGCTCATCAACCAAGGCAAGCAGATCGTGCTGTCTGCCGATCGCGCGCCCAAGAACATCGACATCGACGAGCGCTACAGCTCGCGCTTTGTCCAAGGCGGCACGATTGACATCCAGCCGCCCGAGGTGGAAACCAAGCTGGCCATCGTCAAGAGCTTCATCAATGAGTACCGCCAGACCGAAGGCAACTACGACCTCTCTATCCCCGAGAACATCCAGATGTATATCGCCGAGAACTCAGGATCGAACATCCGCGAGCTCAAAGGCGCCGTTACCATCCTCGTCTATCACATGACGTTCTCGGGCCAAGGCGAGATCACGCAGAGCGAGGTTGAGCAACTGCTTGAGAACCACTTCTCCAAGGGCATGTCGCGCAACATCACCATCGACGATATTCAAAAGGAAGTCGAGCAGTTCTACAACATCAAGCATGCCGACATGGTGGGTCGCTCGCGAGCGCGCGAGGTCCTGTTTCCGCGGCAGGTGGCCATGTATCTCTGTCGCCAGCTGCTCGACCAGCCGTTCAACGACATCGGCAAGAAGTTCGCACGTGACCACACGACTGCCATGCATTCGGTGGCTAAGGTTGAAAAGATGCTCTTGACCAACCGTGACGTGCAGGAGGAAATCGAGACGCTCAAGAAGATCATCAACGAGCTGTAGCCCTCTTGATAACCCCGTTCATAACCCTGCCTCTTACGCACTCATGCTGTTCATACCGAAATGCACCGCGTTTCCCGGTGCATTTCACATACAGGTTAAGAACACCTCTGTTGGACAAATATTCCTATCTCCACCTGCGCAGACCTATCCTTTTCAACAATTCAACCATCCTTATTATTACTATTACCTAAAAGATATCTAACAAAGAGCTGACTCGCCTTATCTACGAATTACACACCCCATGGAGTCATCCCTCTCATAGCAGTCTTACGTGCCGGGGCTTCCTTCGCTTCGCGATCATGCCCCTCGCCTGCATATTCTTCGATATTCCTTTTGACAAAGAACCTAAAAGATATATACTTTCAAGGCTAATCTTTTCATACAACAAAGGAATTGCAATGAAACGTACCTATCAACCTAACAAGCGCAAGCGTGCTAAGTGCCACGGTTTCCGCTCTCGCATGGCTACCAAGGGTGGTCGCGCTGTCCTCGCAAGGCGTCGTGCAAAAGGTCGTAAGCGCCTCTGCGTCTAAGGCCTCGTGTTGGACACCATTCGTTCCAACGATGAGATTTCCCGAATATTTTCTTCTGGAAAGCGCCTTTCGAATCCGTATGTGACGGTTATCGCCGTACCGGCTCGAAGCGCGCATTCCGGAAGAGGAGACAACGAACAACACGGCCTTCACGGTCGTGTTGCGTTTATTGCGGGCAAAAAGCATGGCAATGCCGTGTGGAGGAACGCGGCCAAGAGGCGCTTACGGGAGATATGCCGCGCGTACAGCGGCGATCTCGGCGGTCACGACATTCTTTTTGTTGCAAAATCGGGCATTCTCAATGCGTCTTATAGTAAAGTTCTAAGCACGTGCGAGCAGACTCTGAAAAAGCTTCACTCGTGACGAACGGTCAGAGACGGTTCAAGCAAATCATGCGCGGCCTTGCGAAGATACCCGCATGGTTGGCGATGGGGATAATCACTTGTTACCGAAAGATGATATCTCCTTTGTTGCCCTCGAGCTGTCGGTTCGTTCCCACGTGTTCGGAATACGGATTAGAGGCTTTTCGGAGATTCGGGTTCATGAAGGGGCTTACGCTGACGACGAAGCGAATCTTGCGGTGCCGCCCGGGCGGCCCATACGGATATGATCCGGTGCCAGAGGATTCCGAAGGCGACAAGAGCGTCCGTTAGTCGGCATAAAAGGGGAAATATATGTGGGACATCATTCTAGAGGGCATTTTTAAGGTCATCGAGTTCTTCTATAACTTCTGTTACGACTGGGGCCTTGCCATCATCATCGTTACGATTATCTTCCGCATCCTGGTGGCGCCTCTCATGCACAAGCAGGCGAAGTCCAACTACCAGATGCAGAAGATCCAGCCGCAGATGCAGAAGCTGCAAGAGAAGTATGCAGGCGACCAGGTGCGCCTTCAGCAGGAGATGCAGAAGCTTTACGCCGAGGCGAAGTTCAACCCGCTCATGGGATGTCTTCCGATGTTGCTGCAGATGCCCATCTTCCTCGCACTGTTCCAGGTGCTGCGGAACATCCAGAACTATACGACGGATACGTCGCTTTCGTTCTATAACATCATCCCGAACCTGACGCAGACGCCCTCGGGCGCGCTGGAAGAAGGCTTCCTGCCATTCATCCCCTACCTTATCCTGATGATCGTGTTCGCGGGCGCGACGTTCTTGCCGATGGTTCTTCAGCAGCTGAAGAACAAGGAGAACAAGCAGCGCAACCAGACGCTCATCATGGCGGTTGTCATGACGGTGTTCATGCTTTGGATTTCATGGGGATCCCCGGCGGGCGTTCTCCTGTTCTGGGGCGCGTCCTCGCTGATCGGCATCGCCCAGAACCAATGGACGATGCATCGCTGCCGCAAGGAGGACGCCGAGCGCGAGGCTGCTAAGGCGCTCGAGGTGCAGCCGGTCGAGGTTGACGTCGTGCGCAAGACTAAGAAGAAGAAGCCGACGAAAAAGCGCTAATTATAGCTGATTATGTGTGTATAAGCACTATATATTGTGGTATCTATCCTTTGTTGAAAGGTTTTATGATGTCTGAAGACACGATTGATGAAGGACTGCTTGAAGTAGAAGATGCTGAATCGGTCGATGAGGTCTCTGCAGAAGACGCCAATATCGATGAGATCGCAGACACGGCTATCGAGGTGCTCCAAACGATTCTGAAGCCGTTTGATGTGGGCGATGTCACGATAGATGAGTATGACGGGGACGAAGGCGAGCTGATTCTCGATATCACGGGCGACGACCTCGCGGTTCTGATTGGCCGTCATGGGCGCACGCTGGATGCGATTCAGTTTCTGGTCAGTGCTATCACGCGTCGCAATCTTGGTTTCAGATATCCGATCGTTGTTGATGTCGAGGGATACAAGAGTCGCCAGAGGCAGAAGCTTGAGTCTCTTGCGAAGTCGGCGGCGAGTCGCGCTGCGTCGCAGCATCGTCAGATCAGCTTGAGGCCGATGACTCCTTACGAGCGACGCATCGTGCATATCACGCTCAAGGATGATCCGCGAGTGAAGACGGAGTCAGAAGACGAGGGCGCTGATCGTCATATCGTGGTCATTCCCGTGTAGTTTCCTTGTTGGAGTAAACACGCAACGGGGGACAGGCGAGAGCCTGTCCCCCGTTCATTTTGTGCGTGAGATAAGACATTGCGTTGATTGCGGTTTAGGTCAGCGGCTTCTTTTGTGCGAGGCCGATTCTTCTTGGCAGCTTCATCGTCGGCTTCGATTTCTTCTCGAAGACGTAGATTGACCTAAAGGTCTTGCTGTCGCTCAGATAGTATTCGCGCTGTCTGACAAGATGCATGCCTGTCTTGTTTGCGACGGCTTGTGCCTGCTGCAATTCCGTTGCATCGACATGAGACTTCAGTGCGATGAGTTGTCCGCCTTTCCGGAGAAGAGGCGATGCTAGTTCCAAGAGAGAGGGCAATGACGAAAGCGCTCGCGCGGTGAGGGCTGAAAATCTTTGAGGCATCTCTTGGGCTAATTCCTCGATGCGCGAGCCATTGGTTTGTATCTGTGTCGAAAGATTCATTTCTTTCAGGATGCCTTCCACGGCAGCCATCTTCTTCTTAACTGAATCGATAAGCATCGTTTCTCGTCCAGTCGCGATGGCTAGTGCGACTCCGGGAAAGCCTCCCCCGGAACCCAAGTCGCCATAGAGTCCATCTGGTGCAGCATTCAATTCACCAAGAGCTGCCAAGGAATCTTCGATATGAAGTAGCTGCGACTGCTCGTAGTCTGTTACTCTGGTTAAGTTGATTGATTCATTCACTTCAAGCATTCGCTTGAGATATTCGTCAAGCTTCACTTGAATGGATTCGGGTGCATCGTCTCTATTCATAATGATTTCCTTTAGAGATGTTTCACGTGAAACATCTGCAGTCCGTTCGCACAAATATAGCCAAATAATCCTTACTGACATGTTTCACGTGAAACATGTTTGCTATACTCACCGATGATATGCTAAGGAGGGTTCATGAGCAACAACAAACGCTATCGAAACGAACCACGACCAGAGTATGATTCCTCAAGAGCAGACCATGACATCGACTTGGACAACGTAGTCGTTCGCACACGCGAAGCACGTCAGCCCATCGAGTCAGCGCCTCCTTCAAAGGAGATCAGATCGTACTCTCACAAGAAACGCGTCAACCATGTGATTGGCAAGACGCACATCATCGCGATTATCAACCAAAAAGGCGGCGTCGGTAAATCGACGACAGCAGTCAATCTTTCTGCTGCACTCGGCGAGATGGGGAAACAGGTTCTTCTCGTCGACCTTGACCCCCAAGGGAATTCGACGAGTGGCCTTGGGGTCGAGAAGGCGTCGGTGCAGAACTGCATATACGACGTGTTGTTGGCTGATGTTCCCATCGAGGATGTCATCATTCCTGACATCTGTCCTGATCTCGACCTGGTTCCTGCCACTATCAACCTTGCAGGCGCGGAAGTCGAACTAGTAACCGAGATGGCTCGCGAGAACCGCCTTAAGGATGCTGTTGGGAGTATTCGCGGCAAATACGACTATATCTTCATTGACTGTCCCCCTTCCTTGGGGCTTTTGACGGTTAATGCGCTTGTTGCGGCAGATAAGCTACTTATTCCGATTCAATGCGAGTTCTATGCGCTTGAAGGAGTGACAAAACTTCTTGAATCGATGAAACGTGTCAAAACTAGGCTAAATCCCACTCTCGACATCTTTGGCGTCCTCCTGACCATGTATGACAGCAGAACTACGCTTTCTCGCCAGGTCGTCGACGAAGTGAAGAGTTACTTCGGGAAGCTCGTCTTTGAGACCCCTATTCCGCGGACTGTTAAGATTTCAGAAGCTCCCAGCTTTGGTATGCCGATTACCGAGTATGACCCGCACGGTAAAGGGGCATTGTCCTATACGGAGCTTGCAAGGGAAGTGATTAATCGTGGCTAAGCAAACACGTGGTGGCCTCGGGCGCGGCCTGGGGTCTTTGATGGGCAATTCCTATAATGCTGAGTCTTCGCCTGAGGTGCGTGACTCCCCTGAGCAGCGTGCTCCTGAGCAGCCAGCACCTAAGATAATCGAGAATGAGAAGCCCGTTGCTTCATCTCCATCGCAGACCGATGAGCGCGAGAGGATTGTGTTCGACGCGCGTGGGGAAAACGCTGATAGGATTGCTGAATCGATACATCCGGGAGTGACGGGGAGATTTCCCGCTGTTGGGGGCGAGACCCAAAACATCAATGTTTCACGTGAAACAGCACATCCTTCTATAGCCTCGAACAATCCGCGTTCTAGCGTGACGGAAGAGGCTCCGGAGGAGAAGATTCCCGAAAGCGTCAATGTGATTATGGAAGTCGACATCGAGAGTGTCGTTCCGAATCCGGAGCAACCGCGCACTAACTTCAAGGAAGAGGACTTGCGCGAGTTGGCAAGCTCCATCAAGCGCGAGGGGGTCATCCAGCCGATTCTCGTTCGCAAAGCAGATGATGGCACCTATCAGATCATCGCTGGCGAGCGTCGCTGGCAGGCGAGCAAACTTGCAGGCATGGGCAAGGTTCCCATCCAGGTCAAGGACGTCTCAGATGAGAAGGCTCTGGAGCTTGCTCTGATCGAGAACATTCAGCGCACTGACCTGAACCCCATTGAGGAGGCTTATGGATACCGTCGCCTCATGGAACGAAACAAGATGACGCAAGCTGATATTGCTCAAGCGGTGTCAAAAGGGCGATCAACCATCGCAAATGCCTTGCGCCTGTTGGAACTTCCCGAAGACGCCCAGAAACTGCTCTTCGAAGACAAGATTACTGCGGGACATGCTCGTGCTATCCTCTCGGTGCCTGACAAGGAGGGGCGTGCGAAGCTGACGCGCAAGCTCGCTGAGAACCGATTGAGCGTACGTGAGACAGAGAACCTCGCGCGCTTGATGGCTAACAAGCCTGCTCCGAAAGAGAAGAAGGAACCCATGCCAGCTCTCTATAAGTCAGTGGCACGTGAGATGAAGCATGTTCTGGGAACCCCTGTCAAAATCAAGTCCTCTAAAGGGAAGAACAAAATCGAGATAGAGTTTATCGACGAGAAAGACCTTGAGCGTTTGTTTGGAATGCTTATTCCAGACTAGACCGTACAGCATGGATAGCAAGAGAGCTCTTAGGATGCGCAGCGAGTCAGACGTGCCCATCAAGAGCGATTTCTTGAATATCGCAACCATAGAATATAGGTGAAAAAATGACCACGAGCATTCGATCGCTCGATATGGAAGCACTTGCAGATATTGTGGAAGGGTATGGCCAGCCGCGATATCGTGCGAAGCAGCTGCATGAATGGCTCCATACACATAATGTGTCGTCGTATGACGAGATGACCAATGTTCCAAAGTCGCTTCGCGAGAAGCTGATTGAAGATTGGCCGTTGACGACAAGCATTGTGACGGAGCGGCTTGAGTCGAGCGACGGGTCGAGAAAATATCTCATCGAGTTGTCTGATGGCGCTCTCGTCGAGGCTGTCGGCATTGTGGATGACGATGGCGATCTCGCCTCCCCTGAGCCTAAGGATGACAAGCAGGATGCGAGTCGTCCCCGACTTACCGTATGCGCGTCTTCTCAGGTTGGGTGTGCGATGGGATGTGCTTTTTGCGCGACTGGCTCGCAAGGCCTCGAGCGCAATCTCACAGCTGACGAGATAGTCGATCAGATTATTTGCATCGGCAAAGACTTCGGAACGCGCGTCGACAATGTTGTAATGATGGGACAAGGAGAGCCGTTCCAGAATTACGACGCAGTCATTGAGGCGATTCGTCGCATGAATAGCGACAAAGGGCTTGGTATTGGCGCACGCCATATTACGATATCTACCGCAGGCATCACTGATGGCATCTATCGCTTTGCTGAAGAGCCAGAGCAGTTTCGCCTGGCGGTATCGCTGCACTCGGCTGACCAAGCAACAAGGAACGATCTCATGCCGCGCCTGTCCGGCCAACCGCTGCGGAAGCTTAGGAAGGCACTCGAGTTCTACGACGAAGAAAAGGGTCGTCGCATCACTGTCGAGTATATGATGCTGGAAGGCGTAAACGACTCGAACGAGCAGCTTGCTCAGTTGATTGACTTTTGTCGAGGCATGCGCGTTCATGTGAACCTGCTTCCCTTCAACGCCATCGAGGGGTCCTCGTTTAAGCCCAGCCGACACAAAACCATCAGCGAGTGGGCGCGCAAGCTTAGCGAGAGCGGCATTCCGGCCAGCATTCGCCATTCTAAAGGGCAAGACATTGCTGGTGCGTGTGGGCAACTCGCGGGCAAAAGGGGCTAGCTGGGCTTTGCTATACTAGGCAACCAAACGACTTTCCAACCTCTCAGATATCGGCTATCGACGAAATGAGTACAAATGTACGATATATGCGACATCAAGCACGATCCGTCTGCAACTAAGGTTGCCCTCCTTGCTGGAGGCATCAGTGGGGAGCGTGAGATTTCACTCAAGTCGGCTGCGGGTGCTCGCGAGGCGCTTGCACAAGGTGGATATGAGGTGCAGCAACTCGACCCAAAGAGTCGTGACGACTTAAAGGAGCTCATCGACGGCGGCTATGACGTAGCATTCCTCTGCCTGCATGGGGCTCTGGGCGAGGATGGTCGCATCCAAGGATTCCTCGAGACGATTGGTCTTCCGTACACCTGTTCGGGTGTTTGGTCGAGCGCCACATGCATCGATAAGAGCAAGGCGAAGACGTTCTATGAGAAACACGGCATCCCGACCCCGGAAGCCATCGTGCTCGCTCCCGAAGAGGTGGACGACTACGCTCGCGCCGCCACGAAAATCACCGAAACGCTGGGCTCGAAGGTTGCCGTCAAGGCATCGACCGAAGGCAGCTCCATCGGTGTGTATATTGTTGACACGCCTGAGCAGATAGCGACTGCGCTCGAGACAGAGCTTGCTCAAGGGAATGCCGTCGTTGTGGAGCGCTATGTCAAAGGCCGCGAGTTCACGTGCGTCGTGTTAGGCTCCGGCGCTGCGGCGCAGGCGCTCCCCGTTATCGAGATCATTCCCAGGAACGAATCGTACGACTTCGAATCGAAGTACGCTGCGGGTGGCTGCGTGCACGTCTGCCCTGCAGAGCTTACCGATGAGCAAGCTGCGACCATCCAGCGCTATGCTGTCATGGCTCAGAATGCCTTGGAATGCGACGGCGCTGCCCGCACTGACTTCCTGATGGACGAAGACGGCGGCGTTTGGGCGCTCGAGACGAACACGGTGCCAGGCATGACGGCGACGTCCCTGCTTCCCGATGCCGCAGCTGCGGCTGGCATCTCGTTCCCGGAGCTCTGCACGATTATGGTGCAGATGGCGTTCGATCGACCCTCGCTTCGCGATGCCTCGGCTCGCGCATCGTTCTAGGAACGCGCATTTCATGGAACGCTATTTTGGAACATATGCCAACTTCGAGACGCCTTCGAAGGAAGATGCCGCGTCGCTGCTGAGCGCCGACAACATGGTAGGCGACGTCTACGACATCGACATCGTCTACGACCCCGAGACGAGCGCCACCCGCGCGTGGCTTGTCAGCAGGTTCGATGAGCGCATTGGCTTCTTCGACCCTGACGTGTCGCGCAAGATTAACCTTGCAAGGGCGGATGGCCTCGAATGCAAGGGCATCCTGTCGTTTTTGGCCTTCACCAATCATCCGGGAGACGGCCATTATTGGGGCAGCGCGGCAGTCATCTGCTACCCGACTGCCCACGCGCAGGAGTTCACGGTGTTCATCGACGCCGTGTCGAAGAAGATCGGCGACGACGTGCGCCCGCGCATCGACTTCGATGGAGAGGCGGTCGACAAGGTCATCGAGAGCGGCGGCACGTGGATGCCGACCCAAACCATCACGCTTCCTTCAGACGAGAAGGGCATGGCGATACTCAAGCGCCGTCGGCGCATGACGGACAAGCTGATCGAGCAAGGACGCGCCCGCAACAAGGGATGCTATGTGGCCAGCTGGGTATGCCTATTGGCTGTGGTGGCCCTCATCGTGTTTGGGCTCAAGTCTTGCTTTGGATGGTAAGCGATGCTAGCTGAATGGATCATGGATGGCACGCCTGCCGATGTCGCCGCCCGCTATGCAGGACTCGTCGATGCCGCGCGCGCGGCAGATTATGGCGAGTACGATGCCAATATCGTGGTCATCGACACCGAGACCACTGGCGTTTCTATACGCAAAGACGAACTCACCCAGATAGCTGCTGCGCGTCTCGACCACGGCGAGATCGTCGAATGGTTCGTGACGTTCGTCAATCCCGGACAGCCCATTCCCGAGGACATCGTCGCGCTCACTAACATCACCGATGACGATGTAGCGGATGCGCCCACCCCTGAGCAAGCGTTGGCCGACTTGGTGGAGTTCGTGGGGGACGCGAAGCTCGTTGCCCACAACGCCTATTTCGATAAGAACTTCGTGACGAAGCATCCTGCCGGATATCCGTTGCTCGAGAATCAGTGGATTGACTCGCTGGAGCTATCGCGCATCGCATTGCCGCGCATGAAGTCGCATCGTCTGATTGATCTGGTGACGGCATTCGGCGCCCCGCTGTCGACGCACCGCGCTGATGATGACGTGGTCGCGACCTGTGCCCTGTACCGCATCTTGCTCGCCGCCGTCGATGCCATGCCGACCGAACTGCTTGACGAGATCGCGCTTTTCGCCAATCCGCTCGAATGGCCCTTCGGCGAGGTGTTCACTTTCTTCGCCGAGCGCAAGGGCATCACCGACAAGCCGAGCAGCTTCTCGCTCAGCTCGATGCGTGCTGCGCGCCTGTCACGGTTGTCGCGTCCGGTGAAGATCGACGCTGCCAGCCGGCCGACGCCGAAGATGCTGGAAAAAATGCAACAGTCCGGTGCCACGGTGAAGACGGCCGACGGCAGCGAGGTGGAAACCCTCCAGTTTCCCACGACGGAAGAGCTCGAGCAGGCCTTTTCGGAAGAGGGCATTCTAGGTGCGATGTATCCTGACTACGAGACGCGCAGCGAGCAGCTTGAGATGGCGCTTGCGGTGCGCGATGCCTTCGCAGATTCTGACAACCTCATGGTGGAGGCGGGCACCGGCACCGGAAAGTCGATGGCGTACCTCGTCCCCTGTGCGCTGGCTGCACGAAAGAACGGCATCAGCATCGGCATCGCTACCAAGACGAACGCGCTACTCGACCAGCTCGTCTATAAAGAGCTGCCAGCGCTGGCTCAGAGCTTGGCAGGCGAGCGCGATGGCGAACCCGGCGGCGAAGCGCCAGAAGCGCCAACAGCGCCAACAGCGCCGGCTTCGGATGCGTCGTCAACAGCTCCCCTCACGTTCACCCCGCTCAAGGGATATACGCACTACCCGTGCCTCTTGAAGGTGCAGCGCATCCTGCGCGACGGGCCCGGCATGCGCGACGTTGCAAACGAGACAAAGCCACAGGCCCCGGCGCTTGCGGCGCTCCTTTCGTTCATCGAACAGAGCACCTATGACGACCTCGATAACCTCAAGATTGATTTCCGCGTGCTGCCGCGCCCCGCAGTGACGACGACGAGCAACGACTGTCTTCGCAGGAAGTGCCCGTTCTATGGCGACGCGTGCTTCGTCCACGGCTCGCGCAAGCTCGCCGAGTCGTCCGACATCATCGTCACGAACCATAGCCTGCTGTTCTATGACGTTGCCGCCGAGAACGCCTTGCTTCCCCCCGTGCGATACTGGGTCGTGGACGAGGCCCATGGGGTCGAAGAGGAGGCACGCCGTGCCCTATCGCGCCAGCTCTCCCTTGACGCTCTGGCACGCCTTGCGCGCCGGGTGAGTTCCGACGACGCGCGCACGAACGTGTTTTTGGCCGCCTCGCGGCAAGCGATTTTCGAGGGCAATGCCGACACGCTGTTCCATGGTCTCGTGAGCAAGGCAACCGCTGCGGCCGACCTGTTCGCTGGGTGTGTTCAAGAGTTTGCGCGCCAGACGAACGAGCTGCTGTACTTCGACGAGGAGCGCAAGTCCAGCTACGAGCAGTTCGATTTGTGGCTCAATAGCTCGGTGCGCTCGTCGGCGCACTTTGCGGCTGTGAGCGAAACGGCTAGCACCATGATCGAACGTGCCGAGAAGCTGCTCAACGCGTCGCAAGAGGTCGTGGCCCTGCTCGAGGACGCAAAAGGCGCCGCCTTTGCGCAGCGCGAACTGGCCTCCGTGGTGCTTGAGCTCAAGGATGCCGTACGAACCGCTGATGCCGTGTTTGTTCACCCGTCGGACGAGTATGTCTATGCTGTCACGCTCAATCGCCGCATCAAAAACGGCACGTCGGCTTTGCCGGCACATACCGGGGTGGCCTACAGTGCCCTGCTGTATAACGTTGGGGCTACGCTTGATGAGCACTTCTATGATGCGATGCGCTCGGTCGTCTATACGTCGGCGACGCTCACGGTAAACAAGTCGTTCCAGTCGTTCGAGGAGTCAGTTGGCCTGAACCAGAGCGAAAGCTCGCACGCGTCATGCCTCGAGCTGCAGTCGAGCTTCGACTATGACCGGAACATGCAGGTGTATGTGGTCAGCGACATGCCCGAGCCGACGAGTCCGGCCTACCTCGACCACTTGCAGCGCTTCTTGGCTGATGCGCACATCGCGCAACAAGGCTCGATGCTGACGCTGTTCACCAACAAGCGCGACATGGACCGCTGCTACGATGCGGTGTCCGATCTGCTGAGCCAAGAGGAGTTGCGCGTTATTTGTCAGCGCCGCGGCGTCTCGGTGAAGTGGCTGCAAGACGAGTTCTTGGCAGATGAGGCGCTGTCTATGTTCGCGCTCAAGAGCTTCTGGGAGGGCTTCGATGCTCCCGGCGCCACGCTCAAAGGAGTGATCATTCCCAAGCTGCCCTTCGGCAGCCCTGGCAATCCGCTGTCTCTCGAGCGTCGTCACCGCGACGACGATGCCTGGAAGCGCTACGACCTGCCCAAGGCCGTCATCGAGGTGCGCCAAGCCGCCGGGCGGCTCATCCGCAAGGCAACCGACTCCGGCGTCCTCATCCTGGCCGACTCGCGCCTCCTCACCAAATGGTACGGTCGCGTCTTCGTCGGATCGCTTCCCACCAACAACGTCGAGGTTCTCACGGCCAAAGAAATCTGCGACCGCCTCAGCCGCTAGGACCTGGCCGTCTCGGCTGTCTTTACGTGCTTCGGTTGTGAGGTCGATTGCCGGTCTTATCTAGTCACAACAACCTATCTCCCTGGTGTCGTTGCGCAGGTGTTTCGTGCTGGGGTTTAGCCCCTGCGTTATAATTTGCCTTATCTATGTCTATGAAAGGTTTTACAACATGGCTGAGGTCCTAGAGTACGCCGCGCGATTGTCTCAAGCAATCGGGGCGCGACCGAGCGGTACCGAAGAGGAGCAGCAGGCTTCGTTCTTCATCGAGGAGACGTTTCAGCAGGCCGGGCTCGATACGCAGATAGAGGAATTCAACTGCAATCCGAACTACGAGCTGCCGCGTGTCATCTTTTGCATAGCTGCTATTGTGCTGGCCATCCTGGCCATTTTCTTTCAGATTCTCGTCATTCCCGTGTTCATCGTCACGCTCGTGCTGGCGGCTCTGTTCGCGCTCGAGGTGCTGGGGATGTCTCCGTTCAACAAGACGGCAAAGCGCGGGATCAGCCAAAACGTCATCGCACGGTACATCCCGGGCGTCGACGCCACAGCGGCATCGGGGGAGGATGGCTTCCTGCTTGATGGCGGAGCGGACCCCTCTGCTTTGCTGAGCGGGCTGGACAGTGGTCCTGGGGCCCAGCGCTCGCGCGGCGGGCGCGGCGGCCGAGCTCAGGCGCGCAAGCGCAAGATCGTGCTCATTGCGCGCTACGACTCGGGCAAGGTATGCCGCGAGCTGAAGCCATCGTTCATGAAGGTGCTCGAGTATCTGCCGTGGGTGGAGATCGGCGGCTTTGCCCTCATCCCGCTCGCATTTCTCGTGCGCATGATCTTCGACGCGCAAGGCCCGCTGTTGGTCGTGCTCAACACGATCGTTGTCATTGCGGCCATCGCCATCCTCATTCCGGTCATCATCTTTTTGCTGCACCGCACGGCGCCGTGGAGCGATGGCGCCAACAACAACGCATCGGGCACGGCGGTCATGCTCGAGGTGGCCCAGCGCATCGCGAAGAGCGCCAAGGCGCTGCCGGAGGAGACCGACGCGCATCGCGTTTCCGGCACTGACGATTTGATCGTCATGCACGGCGAGGATGCCATCGAGCAGTCTGGCATGCTGCCGGTGGGAACCGACCTTATATATGATGAGGCCGCCCAAGGCGAGCTGTCGCAAGAGCAGCTGGCGGCGAAGGCCGCAGCCATAGCAGCTACGGAAAGCGAAGCCATGTCGGCGACAGGGGGCGCCGCACCATCAGCAGTCGCGCCTGCGGTGACCGATGACGCGGGGCATGCGCTCACCATGCCCGTGGGAGAGGAGGCCGCGCGCCAAGAGGCCGTCATGACGCGCGAAGCGTCGCCGGCCGCTGCGCAGGGCGCCCGCGCTGCCGCCGGTGCCGCTGCTGCCGCTGGTGCGGCCAGCACGCCGCGCCAGGGTGTTCCGGCCGCCAGTGCGCCCAGTCCCGCAGCGTCGTTTGCCCCCCAGAGCGAAAGCAAGAGCAGCGTGCCCGATTGGTTCAAGAAGGGCATTGCGGCAGCGAACGCCAACAAAGAAGCCCAAGAGAACGACAAGAACACGCCGATCGTGCGCTCGCGCTTCTCGGATGCGCTGGATGCAGCGCACGAGACGAGCGCAGGCTCGATCGAAGAGTTCGCTTCGCGCGAGCAGGTGAGCGCCGATGCGGCAGCTTCTGTGCGCGACGAGCAAGGCGAGTTCGTGTCTCCGTGGGCGGCTCCGGGCGCGTCCGCCTCGGCTGCCCGCCGCTCCGCTGCGCCCGAGCGTGCGGCAGTGGGCACGAACAGCGTCGCGGCCGCCAGCGCATCTGCCCCCTCTCCTGTCGCGAACGCCAACCCAGCTGCAGCGGCTGCAGCCTCTCAAGCGCGCCCTGCGGCTGAGAGCGTCGGCTCGCAAGCGACCGGCGAGATATCCCTTGCAGCCGCAGCTGCCATCGAGGAGGCCCAGGCCCAGGAGGCAGCGCAGCTGGCTCAGTCGGTCGAGGAGGTGGCCGAGCAGGCTGCGGCGGCCGACCGCACCATCTCGTTCATTCCGGTTGCTGCCGAGATTCCGGCCGAGATATCGGCGGCCGAGGTGGTTGAGTCCGTCGACGCCACCCAGGCAGATTTGCTGGCGAAGACGCCCGAAGAGATATTGGCCGAGGCGTCCTCGGCTGCCAGCGTGTCGGGCAACCCCCGTGCTGCTGCGCGCGAGGGAGCCAAGGACTCCAAACGCCAGAGACGCACGATTTCTCTGCCGAGCCTCACCGGCGCTATCGAGGCCGTTTCCACCAAGATGCAGGCAGCGCCCTTGGCTGACGATGCCGAGCGCACGCCGGGTGATGCTCGCGCGGTGGTCACGAAGCGCGCCCCGCGTCCTGCCCTTCCGGTCCTGACGGCCGACGACGCTGCTGACGAGATCGAAGCCGAGCCCGTGGCGTTCGCATCCAGCAGCTTCGAACCGGTGGGCGACGGCCTCATTGCTAACATGGAGCAAGACGATATCGTCATCGAGGACGTTGATGACTCTGACTACGAAACCAACACCACCCCCACCGGTGCGATAGCCGGCCCGGGCTATGTCGAGATGCCCAAGTCCCGCGTGAGCCGCCTGCGCGGCATCTTCGGACGCAAGAAGAAGGAGGCCGACGAGGCCACGAGCTTCGTCGAGGCGGTGGGCCTGGACGAAGACTTCGATGCGCGCAAGGTAGGTGCCGACCGCGGCGGATGGGAGAGCTTCCAGAACGAATCGGCTGACTGGGACGGTCGCTCCGACGCGAGCCCCAGCGCGAGCGCGAGCGAGGCGCCCGCGGCATCTGCGGGCAAGCGGAAGGCTTCCTCCACAGCGGGAGCCGCTGCCACGTCGCGCTCGAGTGCAGGCAAGAAGGCATCGCGCGCGGCACAGCCAGCTGGCCGCGCACCGGGTCAGACGCAGTCGGCGGCAAAGCGCTCGAGCACATCGGCCGCATCGGCGCAAGGCCGCGCCACCACCGCGAGCGCCGCTGCGGGCACGCAGGCCGCAGGCGCGCGTTCGACGCGTCGCGCCGCATCCGCTGGCGCTGCGGCGACTGCTGATGCTGCCGGCGCTGCCGCTGCCAAGCCGTCCGCCGCGAACGCCAAAGCGAAAGCCAAGACGAAGGCCGCTTCCACGTCTGCCGCAGCGTCCGCATCCAGCGCATCCGCAGCCAAGCCAACAGCATCCCGCACCACGCGCTCGGGCCGCGGCGCTCATTCTCGCCAGCTCGACGAGATGCGCGCCGAGGAGGAGACGCGCCCGCGCAAGACCAAGTCGGCGTGGGACGACTGGGACGAGTACGATGACTGGAACGGCGGCGGCTTCTCGCTGTCGCGCATCGGAGATGCCGTCAAGAGCGTCGGCAAGGGCAAGCAGGATGGCGCCGACGCAGGTGCGGATGACGGTGTCGGCGACGTTGCAGAGGGCTCGCGCTCCACGCGCTCCGGCCGCGCATCGGGTGGACGGCAGCGCCGCAAGAACCCCGGCGAGCTGCTGGCATCCATGGCACAGGACGCGGCCGACGAGGTCAACGCATCAGAGGCCGCCTTCGCTGCCACTTCTGGCTCAACGGGGCGCGCCAGCCGCAATCGGGACGGCGGCATCGACCCTGAGACCATGATCGACGAGCGCGAGCAGATCAGGAGCTTCCGCAGTGGGGCCTCTGCGCTCACCTCGTTCGAGGACATCGCTGCTTTTGCCGGCACGCTCAGTGCGAGCAACGCCGAGGAGGCCGCCTCCACGCCTGACGAGGCCGAAGGCGACATGCACGATCTCGCTCAGCCCCAAGGGTTCCAGACGGAGGTCTGGTTCGTGGCTCTCGGTGCCGAGCTGGCCGACAACGCCGGCATCAAGGCATTCCTGGCCGAGCACGGCTCCGAGCTGCGTGGTGCCATCGTCATCGACATCGAGGCCATGGGCGCCGGCACGCTGTCGCTCATTGAGAGCGAAGGCACGATTCGCCGCACCAAGGCATCCTCCCGAATGAAACGATATGTTTCCAAGGCGGGCTCGGCGCTCGGCATGCGCATCGGAAATGAGAAGATGAACTGGCGCGAAAGCGCGGCGTACTGTGCGTCCCGAAAGGGCTTGCAGACCATCCATGTCGCTGGCATGCAGGACGGCAAGCCGGCCTATATGGGCGACATCGATGACACCATCAGCAACGTCGACGAGGACAAGCTGCTGGAAAATGCCGCATTCGTGCTCGAGCTATTGCATAACATCTAAAAGAGGCGCGGCAGCGAAACTCGGCGAGAGCCGAGCATGAAAGAGGCGAAAGTACGCTGAACGAGGAAGCGAACAAGAGCGTGAAGGCGAGCGGCGAGCTGTCGAGCGTCGCCAAGCAGGAGCATACCCTCAAGCTGCTCGTCAACATATCGGCCATCATCACCTGCGTGCTGTTGGCCGTGTTCTTCCTCGCAGTCATCCAGAATACGGCCCTCATCAACCGCCAGGTCGAGACCATCAAGGAGGGCCCGTATCCGGTCTCGGTCGCAGCGGGGCACATCGAAACGAACCTTGTTCGGCTCGAGACCATCGTCGAGCATTTGGAGACGGCCCATTTTGCCACCGATCAAGCCGTAGACCGAAAATACGAAAACTATTTCGCCGACATCATAGGCGAGATTCAGGAAAAATACGACACGATACAGAACTGTCGCATCACGCGCTCTGACCTCATCGAGCAGCTTGGCAAGGAGTTCAACCTGCTGCGCTCGCGGCTTGGCGTGTTCACGGTGATGTGCTGGAACACCGAGGCTCCTGCGACGGTGACGCACCAGCAGCTGGAGGCCTATGCGCGCGATTACGTCTATCCCATGATCGACTACATGTTGCTCATTGACAACAACATCATCGAGACAACGACGAACTCGGTAGACCGGATGTATGCGTCGGTCAAGGATGCCGTGTCGGCCCTGTTCGTGGTGGCGCTCATCATCCTGGTGGCAGTTGTGGCCATGACCATCATATATATGTTGCTCCTGCGGACCAAGACGCGGTTCGAAAACGAGCTGCGCGAGAACCTGGCCGAGGCGCTGCGCAAGGCCAACGAGGCCAACGAGGCCAAGTCGGCGTTCCTTTCCAACATGAGCCATGACATACGCACGCCGATGAATGCCATCGTCGGGCTGACTGCCATCGCCGACGAGAACATCGACGACAAGCTGCGCGTCAAGCAGTGTCTGACGCGCATCTCCACCTCGTCGCAGCACCTGCTGTCCCTCATCAATGACGTGCTGGACATGAACAAGATCGAGTCGGGCAAGGTGATGCTGGCGGAGGAGGCGTTCTCGATGCCGCGCCTGGTGAGCGAGATTGAGATGATCATCAGCTCGCAGCCGCAGGTGCATCGACTCGAGAGCGACATTCGCCTCGAGAACATCGAGCATCCGCTGCTCGTTGGCGACACCATGCGCCTCAAGCAGATACTGCTGAACCTGACGAGCAACGCTCTCAAGTACACGAACGAGGGCGACCGGATGGAAGTGCTCGTGCGCGAGAATCCGGCAAACCAGAGTACGCGCTCGATGCGCCCGGGTTGGGCCGACTTCGCGTTCGTCGTGGCCGACACGGGCATCGGCATGAAGAGCGCGTTCGTGCAGCGCATCTTCGAGCCGTTCGAGCGCGAGCGCAACGATTTCACGATATTTACCGAAGGCACCGGCCTGGGCATGGCCATCACCAAGAACCTCGTCGAGCTGATGGGCGGCACCATCGACGTTGCGAGCGAGCTGGGGATGGGGACCACCGTCACCATCGACATACCATTCCAGATTGCTCCCGACAGCGCCATCGAGATGTTCGGCGATTGCCATGACGCTGATGCGGACGCGCTTTCCGGCCGTGAGGGAGCGTCGGCGGCTATGGGTGCCGCCTCGTCTTGCAACCTGCGCGGCGAGGAGGCGGACGAAGCCAGCGCTGCATCACCGGATGCTGCCCCTAAGCCCACGCCGATCCAAGTAAGCGGGCGCGTGCTCGTCGTCGAGGACAACGAGATCAACATGGAGATAGCCCAGGCGCTCATCTCGGCACGCGGCGCCGAGGTGGAGGGTGCCTACGATGGCCTTGAGGCCGTGACGACCGTGGCGAACAAGCCGGAGGGCTATTACGACCTCATCTTCATGGACTGGCAGATGCCTCATATGAACGGCATCGAGGCCACCAAGACTCTGCGCAAGCATTTCGAGGAGCACGGGCTGGCCCAGACCCCCATCGTTGCCATGACTGCCAACGCGTTCGACTCCGATCGCGCCGAGGCGCTGGCGGCGGGCATGGACGACTTCATGGCCAAGCCCATCAACATCCATGAGCTGGAAGAGGCGCTGCAGCGGTATCTGCAGCCGGCTGCCTCCGAGGGCGAGGAGCTGTCGGGAGACGAGGCAGCTCGCGATGATGTCGCTGCGGGCGATGTTGCGCAAGCCGACGCCGCCGCCGACGCCGTACAGGCCGACGCCGATGCAGCGCAGGCCGATGCAGCGCAAGCCGACGCCGCCGCAGCGCAAGCCGACGACGCCGATGCGAAAGGCCCGCGCGCGCAATGACCCTCCAGCAGCTTCGGTACCTGATTGCGGTGGCAGAGCACGGCTCCATCAACGCCGCTGCCGCTTCTCTGTTCGCGTCCCAGTCGAACCTCTCGACGGCCATCCATGACCTGGAGGCCGAGCTGGGGATAACCATCTTCACGCGCACCAACCGCGGCGTGACCCCCACCAACGACGGTACCGAGCTTTTGGGCTATGCGCGCCAAGTGATCGAGCAGGCCGACATGCTGGCCGTCCGCTATGACCTCGAGGCCCCGCGCTCGGGCATGCGCGATGCGCGAGCCTCAGCGCGGCTGGCCATCTCGTCGCAACACTATTACTTCTCGGTGCAGGCGTTCGTCATGACCGCCGAGGAGTTCGACGGAAGCTCCTACGACTTCATCTTGCGCGAGTGCGCCACCGGGCAGATCATCGACGACGTGCGCACGTTTCGCAGCGAGGTGGGCATCTTGTACATCGACGGCTTCAACGAGCGCGTGCTGTCGCGCGCATTCACCGAAGCCCATGTGGTGTTCACGCCGCTGTTCGAGGCGCAGCCCCATGTGTTCGTGGGGGCGCGCCACCCGCTGGCCGGGCGCGATCGGTTGTCCGTGGAAGACCTTGAGCCCTACCCGCGCTATTCATTCGAGCAAGGGCGCGAGAACTCGTTCTACTACTCCGAGGAGCCGCTGGCGCACTTGCCGCATGCGAAGAACATCCGCTACAGCGACCGTGGCACGCTCACGAACCTGCTGACCCACTATGATGGATATACGCTGTCGACCGGCGTCCTTTCTGAGGAGATGCTGTCGGGCATCGTGTCCATCCCGCTCGCCACCGACGAGCGCATGCAGGTGGGCTACATCATGCATGCCGAGCGCCGTGCGGGCCCGCTGCTCGAACGCTACATCGAAAACCTGAACAAGGTCATCCGCGCCGCGCGATGACGCCCCACCCGCCCAGCCAGCCTTCTCGACCCAAGGGAGCCCCGATGACGCTTGCCATCACCCCCGGCACGTTCGACCCAATCACGTTCGGCCACATCGACATCATCATGCGTGCTGCGACGCTGATGGACGAGGTCATCGTCGCGGTGGCTGAGTCGACCCCCAAGCACACGCTGTTCACCATCGAGGAGCGCACCCAGCTCGCTCGCGAGGCCACGCAGCATCTCGCCAATGTCACGGTAGAGAGCTTCGATACGCTGCTCGTCGACTATGCACAGAAGCGGCATGCGAACGCCGTCATCAAGGGCTTGCGCGCCATCACCGACTTCGAGTACGAGTTTCAGATGAACGCCATGAACCAGCAGCTCGATGTCTCGCTCGAAACAGTGTTCATCATGAGTCCGCCTGAGTTCATGTACCTGTCGTCGTCGGTCGTGCGCGAACTGGCCTCGTTGGGCGGCGACGTGTCGAAGTTCGTGCCGGCATGCGTGGATGCGGCCCTGCGCGAGAAGTTTGCCTCAAGGTAACGCTTTGGCGCAATTTCGACTCGGACGGAAACTTTGCCCGATTTCTGCTTGATTTGAACCGGTTTTATATCTACCATATATACCCGCACGCTTGAAACGCGACCACAAGATGTTGTGTTTCAGTGCATAAGTTAGTGAAAACCCTGTTAACTTGCTGTGGAAAACGTAGAACAAGGAGCAGTTACATGCCTCAATCGATTGTCAAGCGCGACGGGCGCACCGCAGAGTTCCACGAGGAAAAGATAGCTTCTGCTATCGAGAAGGCCTTCCAGGCATGCGCGGCCATGCAGGACCGCGCTGTCGCTGACGACATCGCTCGTCAGGTTGTGCAAAAGCTCGATGACGGTGCAATCGAGGGCACTCCGACGGTTGAGGGCGTCCAGGACATCGTTGAGGAGACGCTCATCGAGAGCGGCTTCGTGCAGACGGCCAAGGCATACATCCTCTATCGTGCCGAGCGCAATCGCGTGCGCGACGTCAATTCACGCCTCATCCAGACGCTGAAGGACATCACGTTCTCCAAGGCGTCCGACTCCGATCTCAAGCGCGAGAACGCCAACATCAACGCCGACACGGCCATGGGCACGATGCTCAAGTACGGCTCCGAGTCAGCCAAGCAGTTCTACGAAATGTGCGTCATCGACCCGCGCTTCGCCAAGGCGCACCGCGAAGGCGACATTCACATCCATGATATGGACTTCTACACCCTGACGACGACGTGCTGCCAGATCGAGCTGCGCAAGCTGTTCAAGGGTGGCTTCTCGACGGGCCACGGCGTGCTGCGCGAGCCGAACGACATCGCCAGCTATGCCGCGCTGGCGTGCATCGCCATCCAGTCCAACCAAAACGACCAGCACGGCGGCCAGTCTGTGTGCGACTTCGACTACGGCCTGGCAGAAGGCGTGCGCAAGACATATCGCCGCCTGTTCAAGAAGCACCTGGCCGAGGCGCTGGACCTGCTCACCGATATCGCCGACGAGCGTGCCTGGGCGGCTTCTACCCTCGAGCGCATCGAGACGGAGACCGGCACGTGGGCCTCGCTCGAGCTGGACGATGACTTCCGCACCCTGCTCGTCAGCGCTCTCGCCGACGAGGGCATCGATGCGGCTACCATCGAGACCATCATCACCTACATCACCAAGAATTCCACGCGCGACACCGACCGCACGACGTTCCAGGCGATGGAGGCGTTGGTGCACAACCTCAACACCATGCATTCGCGCGCAGGCGCCCAGACGCCGTTCAGCTCCATCAACTACGGCATGGACACCTCCCCCGAAGGCCGCATGATCATCAAGAACATGCTGCTGGCCACCGAGGAGGGCCTGGGCAACGGCGAGACGCCCATCTTCCCGGTGCAGATCTTCCGCGTCAAGGAAGGCGTCAACTACAATCCGGAGGATCCGAACTACGACCTGTTCAAGATGGCGATGCACTGCTCGGCGAAGCGGCTGTTCCCCAACTTCAGCTTCCTCGACGCGCCGTTCAACGCCCAGTACTACAAGGGTACGCCCGAGACCGAGATCGCCTACATGGGCTGCCGCACGCGCGTCATGGGCAACGTGTACGACCCCGAGCGCGAGGTGACGCCGGGTCGTGGCAACCTTTCGTTCACGTCCATCAACCTGCCGCGACTGGCCCTGCGAGCCAAGGGCGACATCGAGCTGTTCTTCGACCTGCTCGACAGCAAGCTGGCGCTCGTGCGCGCGCAGCTCAAGGAGCGCTTCGAGATACAGGCGCGCCTCAAGGTGTACAACGCACCGTTCCTCATGGGGCAGGGCGTCTGGATTGACTCCGAGAAGCTTCGCCGCGACGACGAGCAGCGCGAAATCCTCAAGCACGGCACCCTGACCACCGGCTTCATCGGCCTGGCCGAGTGCCTGAAAGCCCTCTTGGGCGTGCATCATGGCGAGAGTGAGGAGGCTCAGCGCCTCGGCCTCGAGATCATCGGCCACATGCGCTCCTACTGCGACCGCGTCTCCCAGGAAGAGGGGATGAACTTCACGCTCATCGCGACGCCGGCCGAGGGCCTGTCCGGGCGCTTCGTGCGCATCGACCGCGAGCGCTATGGCTCCATCCCGGGCGTCACCGACCGCGACTACTACACGAACGGCTTCCACGTGCCGGTCTATTACGACATTGCGGCATTCGACAAGATCGCCAAGGAGGCGCCGTACCACGCGCTCACCAACGGCGGCCACATCTCCTACATCGAGCTCGACGGCGACCCGTCCGACAACCTCGAGGCGTTCGAGTCGGTCATCCGCTATATGAAAGAGTGCGGCATGGGCTACGGCTCGATCAACCATCCAGTCGACCGCGACCCGGAGTGCGGCTTCAATGGCATCATCGGCGACACGTGCCCGGGCTGCGGGCGTCACGAGATGCATGACGCCGAGGGCAACTACGACGGCATGGAGTTCGAGCGCATCCGCCGCATCACTGGATATCTGGTGGGCACGCTCGAGCGCTTCAATGACGCCAAGCGCGCCGAAGAGGGCGATCGCGTCAAGCATCAGATAGAGAATCGGTAACCTATCGCAAACGACTGGCTGGCAGGGAGAAACAAGGCTGGTGCAATCAAACGCAATTTGATACGATAAGTAGCGTTTTAGATTGTTAAGAACCTGCACAACACACAGGTGGTCAGAGAGGTCCCGGGAGGTCGTGCGTGACTTCCCGGGACCTCTCGCATTTGAGTCGCATGTGAGGCTGGATCACGGGCATGAACATCGACAGCATCATAGACACCTTTCGGCGCTGGCTGGACACCATCCTGCATTGGGATTGGCTCAGCACGGCGGTGACGGTCGTCATCATTCTGCTGGTGACGATGGTCCTCGCACGCCTCGCCACCGTGACGCTGCGGCGCATCTTCAACTCCAACAAAGGGCCGCTGCCGTCAGCGAGCATCTTCATCAACATCGCGCGCGTCACCATTTGGATCATCGGCATCTGCATCATCTTGTCGAGCTGCTTCGACGTAAATGTGGGCGCGGCGATAACGGCGCTCGGTATCGGCGGCATTGCCATCTCGCTGGGCTTCCAGCAGACGCTGTCCAACCTGATTGGCGGCCTGCAAGTAATCATGAGCGGCATCGTGGAGCCGGGCGACCACATCAAGGTCGGCACGAACGAAGGCATCGTTCACGATGTCACGTGGCGCAACACCACCATCCGAACGAGTGACGGCAACGAGGTCATCATTCCCAACTCGGTCATCAACACCGAGGCGCTCATCAAGATTCATGACAAGAAGAGGCCTGCTGCAGGGGAGCGACACCACAAGCGGCGCTCGCATCACGTTCACCTTGGCAGCGCGGCGGCCACGCATGGCGGCCCTGCGGGACGGGGATCGGCAGCCGGCCAGCAGGCAGCCAAGACCGGGGGCGATACGGTCACAGTGACGCCGGCCAAGGAGGGCAACGCTGATGAAACGTGATACCACCCCACGTGATACTGCCCCGCGCGACGCTGATATTCCCATCCGGCTGTTCGGCCTGGTGCCGGACTCGATCGTTGATGGCCCGGGCTTGCGCTATGCCGTGTTCGTACAGGGGTGCTCGCATGCGTGCCCGGGCTGCCACAATCCCGAAAGCCAGCCGCCTGGCGAGGGCGAGCTGCGCCGTGTGGGTGAGGTGTACGACGACATTCGGCGCAACGGGCTCGTGCACGCCGTGACCCTTTCGGGCGGCGAGCCGTTCGAGCAGCCTGCGGCCTGCGCCGCGCTTGCGCGGCTGCTGCGTGCGGACGGCTACGGCGTGTGGGCCTACACGGGATATCTCTACGAAGACCTGCTCAGGCGCGCGAGCGCCGATGACGACGAGCACGCCGTGCACATCGAGGCGTTGCTGCGCTCCACCGACGTGCTGGTCGACGGTCCCTATGTCGAGGCGCGTCATTCGTGGGAGCTGAAATGGCGTGGTTCCACCAACCAGCGGCTCATCGACGTGCCGCGCTCGCTAGAGGCGGGAGAGGTCGTCATCTGGCAGCCGCCGACGTTCGAGATAGAGAGGCCGCCCTCCTGGTAAGGCCGCAAGCCATCGCGGGCCATGCGCTGCCAGGTGCAGCCGGCAGCCGCCATCGCGATGCGGAGAATCTCAAAGAAATCCGGTCCCGCCCACACCACAAGGATGAACCCACCTAGTAAGGTGGGCACCCGCAGCTCGCTGCCCGGCTTTCGTATCAACGGACACGAATCTCCGTTACACGAGCAATCTAGGGCTCCCTAGAAGTTAGCATCGGTCCATCGCAATACATGGCGAGGCGGAACCACCTTTAGTGTATAGCACGAAAGCCCGATTACCAGTCTTGACATTGCACGGTTATAAGCCTGTTGAATATTGTGCGATAATTGTTCTTTCAGAATGACAGGTTAGGACGTGCCGTATGAAATGCGTTATTTCAGTGCTGGGCGGTGACCGGACGGGCATCGTGGCCACCGTTGCGACGGTGTTGACCGAATGCAGCGCCAACATTGAGGACATCAACCAGACCGTCCTGGGCGAGAACGAGATATTCTGCATGACGATGCTGGTCACGCTGGAGACGGACAAGTGCGGCTTCAACGAGGTGCAGGAGCGCCTCAGCGCGGCCGGCGAGTCCATGGGCGTGCAGATCACCATCCAGCGCGAAGACGTGTTCCGCTTCATGCACGAGATCTAGCGGCCCGCCCATCGTTCGTTCGGAAAGCATCCTGTTGCGCTCATGATTGATATCGTACTTCTCGTCGGTCGGCTGCTGTTCGTAGCGCTGCTCTACCTGTTCCTGTTCGCCATCATGCGCACGGGCGTGCGCCAGGTAAGCGGGGCGTCGAAGAAGGGCAAGACCTGGCGTCTCTCAGTCGAAAAGGGCCCCAAGGAGCTGCGCGGCGTGAACATTGCCGTCACGGGGCCGGTCATCGTGGGGCGCTCGCCGGGCGCCGACATCGTGATTGGTGCGGGCTATGTGTCTGGGCGCCACGCGCGCTTTCAGCTGATGGGCGACAATCTCTTCGTGGAAGACTTGGGTTCCAGAAACGGCACAGCAGTCAACGAGGTCTACATCAGCGAGCCGCATGCAGTGCGCGACAAAGACGCGATCACCGTAGGCGATGTGGTGATTCGCGCGAGGTATGAGTGATGGGCGGCAGCGTGGGTGACATGCCAGGCGCCCCGCAGTCTGGCGCGCAAGCTGCGCCGGTGCGTCCGCCAGCACGCCCGAGCGCGGTGTCGTTTGGCAGCCGCACCGATGTCGGCTATGTGCGCGACCATAACGAAGACAGCTTGCTGGTGGCGCCCCCGCTGTTCGTCGTGTGCGACGGCATGGGAGGGCACGAGGGCGGCGAAGTGGCGTCCGAGATAGCCATCCAGACCATCGCCGCGCGTGCCCCGAAGGGGCTGGAGGTGGAAGTCCTTGGCCATGCCGTGGAGGAGGCCAACCTCGCCATCATCGATGCGGCAGCCGCCGGCGTGGGCAAAGAGGGCATGGGCACCACCTGCACCGCGGCGATTCTCGAGAATGACCGCCTGGCCATCGCTCACGTGGGCGACTCGCGTGCATATCTCCTGCACAGCGGTGCGCTGCAGCAGATCACGCGCGACCATTCGGTGGTAGCCGACCTTGTCGAGTCAGGCGAGATATCCCCCGAAGAGGCGCGGACGCACCAGTGGCGGTCCTACATCACGCGTGCGCTGGGGCTCGACCCCTACATGACGGCCGACCTGTACGAGCTTTCCGTTGGCGCTGGCGATCGGCTGATGCTGTGCTCCGATGGCCTGTACTCGATGGTGACCGACGACGTGATCGGGCGCATCTTGCGCGACGTGGCCGACCCGCAGGCATGTGCCGATGCGCTGGTCGAGGCCGCTCTTGCGGGCGGCGGAGCCGACAACATCACCGTTATCGTGACGGATGCCGTCGATGCGGAGCGCAAGCGCGTCTCTGCGTCGGTGAAACGCGCGCGGGCGACGGTCGCCTTGATCGTGGTGCTCATGGTTGCCATCATCATCGGGGCCATTGCGGGCTTTAGCGCGTGGGTGAGCAATTCGGCGTACCTGGGAGATGTGGACGGCAAGGTGGCCATCTATCGCGGCGTTCCCGGCGAGGTGCTGGGAATGGGCTTTGCCCAGCTTGAGGAAGTGACCGATGTTCCGCTCGACGACCTTTTGCCAGGGGTGGCGGCGCGCATCACCAACGATGACGTGCGGTGCGACTCCGTTGACGCGGCGCGCGAGCTGGTGAACGGCTATCGGCGCGACGCCGAAGCGCGCAAGGCCGACGAGAGCCCGGGGACGGCCCAGCAGGCGCAGGATGGTCAAGCCTCCGAAGGGGCTGGCGCCACCGCAGCCACCGCACAGCCCGACCCGGCAGCACCGCAGCCCAGCCCGGCAGCACCGCAGCCCGCGGGCACCGAAGGCTCGGAATAAAGACACCGCCGATGACCAAGCGCAACACAGAGCTTCTTCTGCTGATCGTGGCAGCCCCCATCGTCATCGTGATGTTTGCGATGATGGTACTCAATGGCGCGGGCACGATTGATGGCCTGCACGAGCTTAGCTTCAATACGCTCGGCATTCCCATCGGCATATTCGTGGCGTTCTTGCTGGCGCACATTGCCATACGCTGGCTTGCGCCCGAGGCTGACCCGGCGCTATTGCCCATCACGTTTGCGCTGTCGGGCATTGGCATCGCGTTCGTGACGCGTTTGGCGCCAGCGGCGGCAACGCGCCAGCTCATGTGGATGTTCGCTGGCGTGGTGATCATGGTGCTGGTGTTGCTGGCCGTGCGCAAGCTCGACAAGCTGGCTGGCTACAAATATACCCTCGTCATCATCGGCGTCATATTGCTGCTGGCGCCTATGCTGCCGGGCATCGGCACCGAGATCAATGGCTCGCGGCTGTGGCTCAAGGTCGGCGACCTTTCGTTCCAGCCGGGCGAAATCGCCAAGATATGCATCGTGTTGTTTCTGGGAGCCTACCTCGCGCAGAACCGCGAGATGCTTTCCATCTTCACGTGGCGACTGGGTCCGCTGCGCCTGCCCTCGCTGGGCACGTTGCTGCCGCTGCTGTTCATGTGGGCGCTGGCGTTTCTCATCGTGGTTCTGGAAAAGGACCTCGGCAGCGCGCTCGTGCTGTTCCTCGTGTTCATCGTCATGCTCTACGTGGCAACAGGCAAGAAATCCTACGTGGTCATCGGGCTGGCTCTGGCCGCCATTGGCGCCACGGCCATCTACTTCATCCAACCGCACGTGCAGACGCGCGTCGACATCTGGCTCGATCCGTTTGCGGACGCGCAGGGCTCGGGTTGGCAGATTGTGCAAGGGCTGTACTCGCTGGCAGACGGCGACCTGTTCGGCGTCGGCATCGGGCGCGGGCTGGCCGAGATGATCACGTATGTGGAAAGCGACTTCATCTTTGCTGCCATCGGCGAAGAGACGGGCCTCTTGGGTGCCGCGGGGCTGCTGCTTTTGTACCTGCTGTTCGCCATCCGTGGCGTGTTCGCGGCAGCGCGGGCGCGCAGCGACTTCAGCTCGTTTGTCGCCATCGGCCTGACCTCCATCATCATCCTGCAGGCGTTCATCATCGTCGGTGGCGTGACGCGGCTCATCCCGCTCACGGGCATCACGCTGCCCTTCGTGAGCCAAGGCGGCTCGTCATTGGTGGCGGGGTTCATCATCGTCGCGCTGCTGTTGCGTGTGGGAGACGAAGCCACGGGCCGCGAGACCGAAATGGCCATGACGACCGCCACCCCGCGCGTCGCTGCCGGCAGCCATGCGGCAGGTTCGCATGCGCCCGACGCGGTTGCGTCCGCCGGCGCGGCCTTCGCTGGCGCGGGTGTGGGCGCGAGCCTGGGCAGCTATGCCGATGACGGCACAGGCGTTCTGGGACGCGTCTCGCTGGGCAAGCGCCTCACGAACACGATGATCGCGTTTTCCGTCTTGTTTGCGCTGCTCGTCGCCAACCTCACCTACATCATGGTCATCGACGCGCAGAACCTGCGCAACATGCCAGGCAACAACCACACGATGATGCACGAGTCTGAAAGCGAGCGTGGCACGATATCCACGGTTGATGGGGTGGTGCTCGCGCAGTCGGTCGAGCAGTCCGATGGCACCTACAAGCGCGTGTACCCGGCAGGCCAGCTGGCGGCGCACGTCGTTGGCTACTATTCGACGCAGTACGGCGCCTCCGGCATCGAGGCGGATATGAACGACACGCTGCGCGGTTCGGAGAACTATGCCAGCTGGACCGACGTCGTCAACTCGCTGGCGGGCATCTCGCAGCCCGGCAACGACATTACGCTGACCATCAACTCGAAGGTGCAGCAGGCCGCGCAAGATGCAATCGCGGGATACAAGGGCGCCTGCGTTGTCATCGACCCGACGACCGGTGCGGTGCTGGCGATGGTGTCTTCACCCACCTACGATGCGGGCGACGTGGAGAACGTGTTGAAGGCCGCTGCCAGCGGGTCGGCCAGCGGGGATGCGGCTCAGCTGCTGAACCGCGCAACCCAGGGCCTGTATGCACCTGGCTCGACGTTCAAGATGGTCACGCTGGCGGCCGCGCTGCAAAATGGCGTCGCCACTGAGGAGACGCAGTTTGCCTCGCCCAGCGAGATGGAGATCGGCAATGCTCCCGTGACCAACTTCAACAGCACCGATTGGGGCACGATCTCGCTTCGGCGCGCGTTCGAGGTATCGTCGAACACGGTGTTCGGGCAGATTGGCGCGGCGCTGGGGGCCGATCGCCTGGTGGCCGAGGCCAACGCATTCGGCTTCGACAAGACGTTCGATTTCGAGCTGCCGATGGCCAAGTCGCTCATGCCCGACCCTGACGAGATGACGCTGTGGGAAACGGCGTGGGCTGCGGCGGGCGAGCCCGTGGGCGAGCACGAGAGCCCGGCAGGCCCTCAGGCCACCGTCATGGAGATGGCGCTCGTCGGGTGCGCGATGGCGCACGACGGCACCATCATGAAGCCCTATCTGGTCGAGGGCGTGTACAACTCCAATGGCTCGCGCGGCTATGCCGCCACGCCGCAGTCGCTGTGGCGCGCGACCACGCCGGAGATCGCCGGGCGTGTGCTCGACGTCATGAAGGGCGTCGTGACCAGCGGCTCGGGCACCGATGCGGCCATCTCGGGCGTTTCGGTCGCCGGCAAGACGGGCACCGCCGAACACGAGGGCAAGCAGGACGACAGCTGGTTCGTAGGCGTGGCCGACGCCGACGGTGCCAAGAACGTCGTCTGTGCGCTCATGCTAGAGGAAGTGGGCCGCTCGGCCCATGCCGCCGGCAAGGCGCGCCCGGTCATCGAAGCCGCGCTCGCGGTGCAGAACTAGATTCCTTGCATAGAAAGAGGCTTGCCGCCTGTTGCCGCTGCTCGGGCGTGCTCGGGCCTGCATGGGTGCGCCCGGCCCTGCTCGGGCGCTGCTGCGCGCGTTGGTGGTGATTTTGTGATTTGGACGCCATTGCGGCGGTTCTGTTGATGCGCGCCAAGGGAATCGGTATTATGTCGAATTGTCTACACAGCTGAATAGTGACCTCCTGGGTCTACATGCAGAGATGACGCTTAGCAATAAGCGCTCGTCATTTCATACCTCTGTGTGTGGAGCTGTGTAGACAACAGGATGGGCGCTTTTGCAGACTTGCCGAGTGCACCTCCTGTTGAGGTGCACTTTTTTATTGCTCCTCATGCGTGTTGGTAAACAGTGCCCATGAAGAATGGGCGCTCAGAAAGAACAGGCACGCGACCCCATGAGCTTGCCGGCTGGAGGGTCACGCGCCTGAGGCTAGGGCCTCCCTGTCGGGAGCCTTTGCGGGCACCATTGTACCTTCCCGCAGGGCACCCCGCCACAGGCGGCCCCCAAAGGGAAG
>CAJUFC010000153.1 GCA_910585565.1 uncultured Eggerthellaceae bacterium
CAGCCCGAGACGCTTGACTTCCTTGACGCCGAGGAAATCGCGTTTTTGGAAGGCGCGCTCCCCCAGACCGACTTCCTCAACGAGGACAACGTCAACTTGGACCAGATCCGCACGAACAAGGACGAATGGATCATCAAGCCGTCTGACCATTACGGCGCTGACAACGTCTATGCGGGATGCGAGGTGTCGCAGGATGCATGGAACGACCTCATCGACCGCTTCGCCAACGACCGGGCTGGCTATCCCTTCATCGTGCAGCGCTACATGCGTCCCTGGAAGACCGACACGCTGCCGCCGGACTACGGCATCCTCGAGGAGCCAGACGGAGACATCACCTGGAACCCGGCCCGATACAACAACCTCAACGGGCTTTATCTCTATGACGGACGCTTCCAGGGCGTGTTCAGCCGGTTGGGGCCGCATCCCACCATCAGCAAGCAAAACGACGGGATGACGGCGGCAAGCCTATGGGTGGACGCTGACGTCGACTGCGGAGGCGAGCTGTAGCATGACCGGCACGCCGACACGTCCCTCCCCGCGGGCAGCGCAAGAGAGGTTCGTCCTCGTTGCCGCCATCGCATTCCTGACGCTCACGTTCGTCTTCTTCGGCTACGCCATCTGCGCAGGCGTGCCGTCCGTGACGACGGCCATCGCGACGAGCACCATTCAGCCGGGCGGCTCTCCTTTCACCAAAGAACAGTTGGTGGCGGGCGCTGACGCCACGCGCGAGTATTCCTTCGGATCGCACGACGAGCAGGCGCTCTACGCCACCATCGCCGAGATGAACCGCGCAGCTGGCACGCCCTACGCCGACGCGACCACCGACGAGCTCACGTCAGCGCCTGTGGAATACACGATCGACGCGAGCGAGCTCGCCCACCTTGACGACGTCCATGCCTTGGCGTCGCGCCTCTTCTCGCCGCTGCTCGGCGTGGCGGTCCTCGCGGCGTTTTTGCTGATGGTGGCGTTTCGCATGTTCGGCATCCGCCCGTTCGCGCGCGCCCTTCTGTGGAGCGGGGCGATCGCCTTGGGCATCATCGCCTTGCTGGCGCTTTGGGCCATCTTTGGATTCGACGGGCTGTTCGCGGCCATGCATGGCGCTCTGTTCGCGGACGGCACCTGGACGTTTCCGGCTGACTCGCTTCTGATAACGATGCTGCCCGCGCCCTTCTGGGCGGCCATGGCGCTCACATGGGCCGCTTCCTCGGCTCTGGTCGCGGCCGTCTCCCTCGCCGGAGGGCTCGTCATGCTCCGCAAGCGCGACGCCAGCGCGTATGCTCGGGCCGCCAGCGCGAAAGAGCCTTCCCCTGCCGCGTCCGAAGGGGCGTCTCGCTAGGCGCCCCGCTCGCACCCATCGTCGTTGTCGCCCCCAACGACGATGGGGTGATAGCAGGTGGTGACGACCTTCGCGATGCGCTCGCCCGTATCATCGGTCACCTCGATCGTGTAAAAGCCTACCCGCCGCGCCGAGCGGTCCACGTCGCACGTGGCGATGAGCTTGGTGCCCTGCGTCGAGCGCATGAACTCGATGGTCGAGGAGAGCGACACGGCTGCTGCCTGACCGCACATGGCAGCGACTGCGAACGCATAGTCGGCCAGCGTGAACACAGCACCCCCCATGACATGCCCCTGGGCATTGAGGTGGCAGGGCTTGATCTTCATCTCGGCGACCCCGTGCCCCTTCCAGCCCTCGACGATGCGACACCCTGCCTGCTGGCTGGCAAAGGTGTCGCTCTTGAAGAACGCGCCAAGCTCTTCTGCGGTCGGATGGTCGGGCAGGCGCGGACCTGCGACGCCTGCGCCCTTGGAATCCTCAGTCATAGCGACCTCGCAATCATCTCAGGCGCCTTACAGCATCCCTTTGACGGCATCGATGCGCGCCAGGACGTCGGCGCGGTCCATGAGCACGATCGACTCGAACAGCGGGGGCGACACCATGTTGCCGCTGACGGCGACGCGCAGCGGCTGGAAGAGGTTGCGTGGCTTGAGGCCCGCCTCCTCGCCGAGCGCACGGCAGCGCTCCTGCAATGGCTCGCACTCCCATGGCACACTCGCATCCGCCAGGACGTCGCGGCAGATCGCGAGCGCAGAGGCGGCACCGTCCTTGCCAAGCACCTTGGCCTGGGACTTCTCGTCAAGACGCACGTTCGGGCCCCAGAACAGGTACTCGAGCTTGGCCGGCAGCTCGTCGAAGCGCTCCATGCGCTCGATGACGAGCGGGCATATCTCGCGATACCATGCGGGCCGATCAGCAACGTCGGCCAGCGCAGACTGCCACGTCATCTCCTCTACGCCCGCACCCGGAACGCGCAGCTCTGAGGCCGCCTGGGCTGCCTCCTCCTGGGTGGGCGTCGGCGTGACCGTGACGCCTGCAGGCGCCTTCTCGCCAGCAACCTTGGCCATCGCGAGCCACGGGCCAGCCTCGCAGAGCCACTGCTCTGCATCCAGCTCGCGGATGTAGACGCCATCCATCCAGTTGAGCTTCTTCTCGTCGAAGATGCTGTCCTTCTTGGTGATGCGCGCAAGCGAGAAGTCGTGCGCGAGCTGGGAGCGCGGGATGATGGTCGTCTCTCCATCGAGCGACCAGCCCAAAAGCGCCAGGAAGTTGACCATCGCGTCAGCTAGGTATCCCCGGTCGCGATACTCCTCCACGTTCGTCGCCCCATGGCGCTTGGAGAGCTTCTTGCCGTCAGGCCCCAAGATCATGGGCAGGTGCGCGAACGTCGGCACGTCATAGCCCAGCGCCTCGTAGATGAGGATCTGCCGCGGCGTGTTCGACAGGTGGTCGTCTCCGCGGATGACATGGGTGATGCCCATGTTGGCGTCGTCGCATACGCAGGCGAAGTTATAGGTGGGACTGCCGTCTGTGCGCACGAGAATGAGGTCGTCCATGACGTCTGCCGGGAACTCCATGTGCCCATAGACCGCGTCATCGAACGCGATGGGCGCATGACGTTCGGGCACGCGCAGCCTCCAGACGTGCGGCTCGCCCGCCTCGATGCGGCGCGCAGCCTCCGCAGCGTCGAGCGCGCGGCAGCGGCCCACGTACCCGGCATATCCGCCGTCTGCCTTCTCGGCAGCGGCGCGATCGGCCTCCAGCTGCTCCTTCGCGCAGAAGCACGGATAGGCAGCCCCCTTCGCCTTCAGCTCCTCGAGGGCCGCCTCATAGGTCTGCATGCGCTCCATCTGGAAATAGGGGCCTGTGTCTCCGCCCACCTCGGGGCCTTCGTCCCAATCGAGACCCAGCCAGCGCATCGCCCGCAAGATAATCTGGACGTTCTCCTCTGTCGAGCGCTCCGGGTCGGTGTCCTCGATGCGCAGGATGAACGTGCCGCCTTGCGAGCGCGCGAACGCCCAGTTGTAGATCGCCGTGCGCGCGCCGCCGATGTGGAGCATGCCCGTCGGCGAGGGCGCAAAGCGCACCCTAACGTCTTTCGCCATGATTGCTTTCCTTCTGTTCGTTTCGACCTGCCCGAAGCGTCAGTCCGCCCGAGCTTCCTTGACATTATATATGCCGTGCAGAAGCTCGGTGATCTGCATGGCAATCTTGTCCTCATGGCCAAGGTCAATCGAGCCGAGCTTGCGCACGTTGGCGATGAGCTTCTTCTTGTCGGCCAGATAGCGCGCGCCCTTGCGCTTGAGCGGGATCAGCTGGTCGCGGTCGAGCGTGATGCCCTCGATGGTGAGGTTGCCACTCGCCACGGAGATCGAGCTGATGCCGTGCTCGGAAGCGAACGCGCGCAGCTTCTCCTTGGCAAACAGGCTCTTTGCCGGCGCCGGCATATCGGGATACACGCGCACCATATCGACGCGCAAGCGCTCGATGTCCGCCTCGACGAGCGCGCCGGCCAGCCGGCGGTACCACAGCACGCGCTCGGAGATGTCGGCGATGTAGTCGGCCGGCAGATACATGTGGCCCGGGATGTTGATCGTGATGTCAGACGCGCTCAGCGACTCGATGCCGCGCACGACGCCTTCGCCCTCGCGCGCCTCGGCCACGGCCTGGTTGAGCATCTGCGCGAACAGATCGAAACCGACGGCAGACATGTTGCCCGACTGCTCGGCGCCCAGCAGGTTGCCCGCGCCGCGAATCTCGAGGTCGCGCATGGCGATGCGCATGCCGCTGCCCAGCTCCTGGTTCTCCGAAAGCGCCGTCAGGCGCGCCTGGGCCTCCTCGGTCAGCGGGATCTCTTCCGGGAACATGAAGAAGGCAAACGCCTGCTCGGTCGAGCGGCCGACACGCCCTTTGAGCTGGTACATCTGCGACAGGCCCAGCCGCTGCGCGTCCTCGATGATAAGCGTGTTGGTGCGCGGGTTGTCGATGCCGCTCTCGATGATGGTCGTCGCGACGAGCACGTCAAGCGTGCCTGCCGCGAAGTCCTCCATGACACGCTCGAGCTCCTCTTTGGACATCTTGCCATGCGCCACGCCCACGCGCGCCTCGGGCGCCGCCTCCACGACGCGCTCGGCGGCCTCCTCGATGGTGTTCACGCGGTTCGAGACGTAATAGACCTGACCGCCCCGCGCCAGCTCCTGACGCACGGCCGCCGAGACGACGTCGGGGTCCCACTCCCCCACGTGCACCTTGACTGGCAGCCTTCCCGACGGCGGCGTCAGGATGAGCGACATGTCGCGCACGCCGGACACGGCCATCTGCATCGTGCGCGGGATGGGCGTGGCCGACAGCGTCAGAATGTCGATGTACTCGCGCAGGTTCTTGAACTGCTCTTTGTGCGCCACGCCGAAGCGCTGTTCCTCGTCGATGATGACGAGCCCGAGATTCTTGGGATTCACGTCACGCGAGAGCAGGCGGTGGGTGCCGATGAGCACGCCCACGTCACCCTTGGCGAAGTCCTCGAGGATCTGCGTCTGCTCTGAGGCGCTCTTGAAGCGCGAGATAGCCTCCACACGGATGTCGTAGGGCGCCAGCCGCGCAGCAAAGCTCGCGAAGTGCTGCTGCGCCAAGATGGTCGTCGGGCACAGCACCATGACCTGGCGTCCGTTCTGCGCCGCGATGAAGGCGGCCCTGATCGCCACCTCGGTCTTGCCGAAGCCCACATCCCCGCAGACGAGGCGGTCCATCGGGCGGCTCGAGCGCATGTCGGCCTTCACGTCCTCGATGGCCGCCAGCTGATCAGGCGTCTCCTCGAAGGGGAAGTCCTCTTCCATCTGCTGCATCCAGGGCGTGTCCACCTCAAAGCGAAAGCCCTTCGTGGCAGCACGGCGAGAATAGACCTCGATGAGGTCGAAGGCGAGCTTCTTGGACGCGCGCCGTGCCTTGGCGACGGCCCGCGACCAGTCGGTCGAGTTGAGGCGCGTGATCTTGGGGGCCTGGCCCTCGGGTCCCACGTAGCGCGTGACCTTGTCGAACTGCTCGGCCGGCAAGAACAGCTTGTCGCCTTCGGCATAGTCGAGCTCGAGGTAGTCGCGCTCCACCCCGCCGATCTCGCGCAGCACCAGTCCGGCGAAGTAGGCGATGCCGTACGTCTCGTGGACGACGTAGTCGCCGGCCGTATAAGGAAACGTGATGTCGGTGACGTTGATGCGCTTCTCTGCGCGCGCGCCGGTCTTGGCCCCCTTCAGATCCTCGAGCGAGGCCATGACGAGCTTTGCCTTGGGCACCACGATGCCAAGCGGCACCTCCACCTCGACGATGTTGACCGCCCCTTTGGCCAGGGGGGCAGAATGCGCGTCGAGTGAGTCCAGCCGCTCGCGAATGGGAATGGCGTGATCCACGAAGGCAAGCTCGATGTCAGCGCGCGCCCGCGCCCCTGGGGCGCTGAAGAGGCAGATGTAGCCGCCGTCGATCCAGTTCTTCATCTTCCCGAACAGCCGCTCGGTCGAGCGAGACAAATCGACGCGCTTCACCGGCACCTCGTCGTCCAGCTCGACGCCCAGCTGCATGATCGACACGTACGTCGCATGCACGCCACCGCCGAAGCTCGCCTGGGCAGGCGGCGTGTACAGGCTCTCCACGTTGAGGTAGGTCCCCTTGAACGTCTCGGCGGCATCCTCGAAGGCATGCGACATGTCGTCGAATATCGCGCGCGGCTCGACGAGCGTCACGAGCGCATTCGGCCCCACGTAGTCGCCCAACGATGCCGTCTTCTTGTAGAAATACGGCAAGAGCACGTCTGCGCCATCGAAGCGCAGGCCTCCTTCCAGCTTCTCCAAGACCTCGCGGATTGCCTTGTTGGTGAGCGCGACCTTCTCGATGGCCGCGCGCGCCTGGGCGAGGGCGGCATCAGTCACCGGCATCTCGGTCACCGGATAGATGCGCACCTCGGGCATGCTCGCGATCATCTGTCCCGTCGACGGGACGATCTGGCGGATGTCTTCCAGCTCGTCCCCGAAGAAGTCGAGCCTGACGGGAAAATCGACGTTACCGGGAAACACGTCGATAGCGCCTCCGCGCATGGCAAAGGTGCCCACCCCATCCAGCTCGCCGGTGTTCACGTACCCATACGACTCCAAAAGACGCCTGAGCGCATCCACGTCCGCGATGCGGCCATCGTCCATCTCGTCCAGCATGCCCCCCGCAACGAGATGGATGGGACGCGTGATATCGGCGGTGGGGGGCGCCATGTCGCGAATCAGCGAGCGGGCGCTGGCCACCACGATGACCGCGCGCCCCGCACGAAGCGCATCAGCCGCAGACAATCGCGTCGCGATGACGCGCGGGTCGGCCTTCTGCCCGCGTTGGGGCTGATCGGTCCGCTCCGGAAAGCGCAGGACCGACTCTTCCCCCACATACGAGGCGATGGTGCGCGCGAACGCGTCAGCCGCATCCTCGCCCGGCACGACGACAAGCGTCGGCTGCGCTCTGTGCGCGAAGCGCGCCGCTGCGAAGAACGGACGCGCAGACGACACGATGCCCAAGGCGGCATCGGTGCCAGCATCAAGCTTGCCCCAGAATGCGCGGACGCATCCGGACTTCTCGATGACCTTTGTCAGAGCATCTATCAGCATGGTGGCAATGATACGGCTATTCCGTCATCTCGTGGTGCCAGCCGGGACGAATTTTCTCGCCCGTTTCCCGAAAGACGACCTCCACGCCGCGACGCACGAGATCGGCGAGCACGGCTTCCACCAGCAAGGGCACGCTGTCGTGGACCGGGCGCGTGAGCGCCACCGTCACCATCTCGGGCGCGGAGTTGGCAACCTGCATGCCGAAGCAGCGCCCCTCGCACTCATAGCCGACGAGTAGCGCCGCATCGAACAGGTCGGCCAGCGACAGCTCGTGCAGCGACGCCGTGGCACCATGATGGCGCTCCATGTCGTCCGGCTCGAACTCGAACACGGTGCCAGCAGGCTCGCCCGTGCCATCGACTGCGTCCACCGTCACGATGTAGTCGCACGTCTCGACATAGCCCAGCATGTCGAGCCCCATGCAGCCCACGTCCCGTATCTCGACGCTGTCGGGAAACGCATAGGAGCGCGTCAGCTCCTCGTAGACGACCGGCCCCAGCCCGTCGTCCAGCATGAGCTTGTTTCCCACGCAGAATATGGCTATCTTCTCGTCGTTCATGTTCGCTCGAATCGACCTGACCGGCCCGCAGGGCAAAAGCGCCCGCAGCGCTGATGCACAGGCCTATACCTCGGTCCTGATGTTGAGGTTGTAGAAGGTGGCAAGCGCCACAGCCACCACGGCGAGCGCGATGCTCACGACCGCCCAGATGCGCTGGCGCTTGAGGTACGCCTCGCGCGAGACGCCGGCATCCTCTGCCCGGTGGGCGGCGATCGGCTGGCTCACGATGGCAAAGGCAACGGTCACCCCCAAAAGCGCCAGCGCGACCGATACGGCCATCGCCACGTTGACGACGCTCGGGTCGAGGTAGGTGGCGTAAAACAGGTTGTCCGCCACAAGCCACGCCGGGTAGTAGAGAATCGTAATCCAAAAGCCATGGGCCGGCCCCCAGATCGGCGGCATGAAGAAGGCTCCCACGTTGAGGCGCGGGAGCCCTTGCATGAACTTCTCCTCTTGGGCGATCTGCTCGTCAGTAAGCTCTGCCATCGTCTGGCTCAGCACGCATCCGGCACGAAACGCTGATCCGTCAGCCCGACTAGTCGAGCTGCTCGGCGATCTCGTCGGTGATGTCGGCCGTATGGTAGACGTTCTGCAGGTCTTCCAGCTCCTCGAGCTTGTCGATGAGGCGCATGACCTTCTTGGCGTCAGAGAGCGTGACCTCGGCGGGGTTCGTCGCCTCCATGGTCATCTCGGCGCCCTTGGTCTGCACGCCCTGCTCCTCGAGCGCGCCCTTGACGGCCATGAGGTTCGCGGGCGCCGTGTAGACGATCCACTCGTCCTCGGCGTCCTCGTAGTCATCACCGCCCGCCTCGGCCACAGCCATCATGAACTCGTCCTCGTCGGCAGCCGCGCCATTCGGGCCGACCGGGTTCTTCTTGTCGCCCGTCTCGATCTCCTTGGGCACCATGATCTGGCCCTTCTTCTCGAACATGTAGGCGACCGAGCCGCTCGTGCCCAGGTTGCCGCCTGCATGGGAGAATGCCGAGCGCACGTCTGCGGCGGTGCGGTTGCGGTTGTCGGTCAGCGCCTCGCAGTAGACGGCGATGCCGGCCGGGCCGTAGCCCTCGTAGACGACGGTCTCGTAGTTGGCGGCGTCCTTGCCCGACCCGAAGGCCTTGTCGATGGCCGTCTTGATCTTGTCCTTGGGAAGCGAATATCCCTTGGCCTTCTCAATGGCAGCCGCAAGCGAGGCGTTGTTCTCGGGATTGGGGTCGCCGCCCTCTTTCGCGGCGACGGTGATGTTGCGGGAGAGCTTAGAGAACAGGGCCGAGCGCTTTGCGTCCTGAGCAGCCTTGCGATGCTTGGTTGTGGCCCACTTGGAATGTCCAGACATGTGTGAAACCTTTCGAGCGAATTTTTAGCGTAGAAATAGTACCACAATGCCCCAGCTGGGAGACTCAGACCCTTGGGACGCCCTGCTTGCGAGCAAGCGAGCGCATGCCGGCACGGCGAGTGCGCTATCCTTATGGCAGCGCCTCGTATGGCGTCGCCCTTTTCTTCGCAGATGCAAGCCGCTGCCGCCAGCGCTGCGAGCAGCGCCGATATACCCGCAGGAAGGAAGCACCTATGCTGAACGACAACCAACGCAAAGCCTACCTCAAGCGCATCGGCCTCGACCACGTTCCGGAGCCGACGCGCGAGAGCCTGGATGCGCTCATCTATGCCCACCAGACGCACGTCCCCTTCGAGACGATCGGAGTGCATCGCGAATGCGCCGCTCCCGACCTTTCGCTCGACGCGCTCTACCACAAGGTGGTCGAGGAGGGAAAAGGCGGCTATTGCTTCGAGCTCAACAAGCTGTTCCAGGCGCTTCTCGCCTCGCTTGGCTATGATGTGCGCTCGGTGCTGTGCCGGGCTGTGCGCGGGCGGGAGGGCCGCATGCCCATCAACCACCGCGGCATCGTGGTCACGCTTGAGGAGGACGCCTTCTCGGCCGACGTCGGGTTCGGCGGCCCCATGCCGGCTGGCGCGCTCTTGCTGGCACCGGGCGCCGAGCAAGACATCTGCGGCGAGACCTACATCGCCGAGATAGCCGAGGCGACTGACGGGAGCTGGTGGAAGGTCGACCGCATCACGAAAGCGCAAGCCGATCTGCACGACGACACGCTGCCCGCGCGGCGCCAAACGGAGCTCGAGTTGTGCGTCGCGCCCGTCGAGGACATCGACTTCGAGGCGCTGAGCCTCTTCTGCTCGCAGCCGAAGACGCTGTTTCGCGACCACGAGGTCGTGAACCTGCGCACCGACGGCGGCTATAAAGGATACAAAGACGGCGTGCTGACCATCCGCGACGGCGGCACCAAGAGCGTCATCGAGCTCGTCACCGCCGAGGCGCAGGCCGACGCCCTCAAGGAGCATTTCGGCCTGACGTACTAGAGGCAGGTGCCGCGTGCCGAGACGCGCTCTCGCACTCGCGCCCCGAGACCTCCCGGCCGCTAGAAGATGAGCACGAGCCCGAGCAGGATGCCGCACATGGCGGCAAAGGCCGGCGCCTTCGACTTGTAGATGAGATATGCCTCGGGCAGAATCTCGCCGTAGACCACATAGAGCATCGCACCCGAGGCGAAGCCGAGGCTGCATGCCAGCCCGATGGGCCCGATGTCGCCCAGCCAAAAGCCCAGCCAAGCGCCCAGCAGCGTCGGCAGCCCGCACAGCGCCGTCAGCAAGACCGCCTTCGGCTTGCTCATGCCGCCGCTCACCAGCGGCACCGAGACCGCCATGCCCTCGGGAATGTTATGCAGCCCGATGAGCACCGCCATGATCATGCCCGAACCCAAAACGAGGTCGTCCGAGGCGGCGAAACTCGCCCCGATCGTCATGCCCTCGGGCACGTTGTGCAGCGCGATGGCGCACGCCATGACGATGCCAGCCACGATGAGCGCGAGCCGCGAGTCGCCCTTGCGCTTGTGCTCGGCCCAGTGGTCGGCATGCACCAGCTCGTCGATGTCATCGTGGGTCTTCGGATGGCCGGCTTCGGCCGCGTGCGGCACCTCGCGAGCCGTCTTGCGATCGATGAGATAGTTGAGGCCGTACACGACTCCCACGCCGACGAAGACCGAGCCCACCACAAGCCACGTGCCCAGGTCAACCGCGTCTTGGGCAGCCTCCACCGCCTCAGCCAAGAGGTCAAAGCAGACGATGGCCGACATGACGCCGCCCGCGAACGCGAGCAGAAGGCTCACCGTCCGGTTCGAGCCATTGTCGAAGATCGCTCCGAGAAGGCCGCCGAGCCCCGTGCCCCCAGCCCCCGACACCAGCGTGACGAACGTTATAAACAAGAATGGTTCCATGACGTTCCAATATAGGCAATTACCTACCCCTTGGCAATGCGTTTCGCCGAAGGGCCGGCACGCCTCATGCAGCCACGATGCGCTCGAAGGCGAGGCGGGGAGAACCGTCTTCGAGGCCGCCTTTGATGCGTATGATGCCGCAAGGCTCAAAGCCGGCCTTCTCTACGGCACGGCACATGGATGCGTTGTCGGCATGGGTGTCGATGCGCACCGAAGCCATGCCCTCGCCACGCGCCTTTTCGCAGGCAAAGGCAAGCAGCTCGCCCGCGATGCCGCGTCCGTGAAGCATCGGGTCAACGGCACAGCGATGGATGGTGGCATACGGGCCGCTCGCCAGCCATGCGCCATCGATGCTCTCATAGGACGCCTCGAGCTCGTGACAGTAGCGAAAGAACCCCAAGACGCGGCCCTCGTCAAGCGCTGCGTAGGATGCGCCCGCCCCCACGTCGGATTCCAGCACGGCACGGTTGGGATACCCGCGCTGCCACTGGTCGAGTCCACGCGCCGCCATTGCGGCCTTGGCCCGCTCGACGATTGCCGTCATCTCTTCGAGGTGCCCGCTGCGCGCTGCAACAATCTCCACGCTACCCCTTCCCCTACGTCCGCACGATCAACGACACTGCCTTTCAGCCCAGCTTCCTTCCGGCCTCCGGCAGTCGCGATCGACGAAACATCACAAACCACAAGAAAAGCAAGCAGGCAGCATACCAGATTGAACCGCCATCGACGCGAACAAGAGAGGCTCATGTGCGTACGAGCCTAGCTCCAAGACCGCGCGCAAGCTGATGCTGCAAACGTTCATTAGCCTCTACGAACGCCACAACCTCCTGCCATAGCGCCCAAGCCCTGCGCCCTCTTCGCCTTTCTCATTGAACCGCTGATTGCTGCTGGCATATAGGGGCAGTCAGCTGCGCGGCCTAGCGAAGCCGTCAATGCGCCCTGCTTTGTCGATGAATACCGTTTGCAATATCTCGGGGCGCTCTTTCGCGAACGCGAGGCCGCGCTCTGCGCCCATCGCGAGCAGCGTGGTGGAGAATCCCTCCGCATCCAGCGAGGCGCGCGCGACGACGGTGACGCTTGCGACATCCGTCTCGACCGGATGTCCGGTCCGTGGGTCGAGGATATGGTGATAGACGTGGCCCGCTCGGACGAACCCGCGCTCGTAGATGCCGCTGGTCACGGCACTCCCCCTGTCGAGCGCAACGCACCCGATGGTGCGCGCAGGATCTTGCGGGTCGCGAACGCCGATGCGCCAGTCGCTGCCATCGGGCTTGCGTCCCCCCACTGCCACGTTGCCGCCGAGGTTCACCACGTACCCGTCGCACCCCGCTTGGGCAAGCCGCTCGCAGAGCCTATCGGCGATCCATCCCTTGGCGATGCCGCCGACGTCGACCTGGCCGAGCGGGTCGGCCAGCTGCGCGTAGCAGCCGCCCTCGAACGACCCTGCGCCCTCATCGGTCACGACCGAGCGACGTTCGAGCCGCAGCATGCGCCAGTCGACATGGCGCACTGCCTCGATCAGGTCCTCCTCCTTCGGCACGACGCCGCGCCGAAAGTCCCAGCAGCGCACGAGCGGTCCCACGGTGATGTCGAACACCCCTCTGCTGGCCGCACAATAGCGTTGTGCTGCCTTCAGCAAGTCGAACGTGCGCGCATCGATGCGAACCGAAGCCCCCGCAGCATCGTTGATGCGCCCGACGTCAGACGTGCGAATCGTGCGCGAGAACAGCTGCTCGTATTTTTCGCAATCGCGCTGGGCCGCGCGAAGCGCCTTGCCTGAGACGTCTGGCGCCCCATAGGCCGTAAGCTCCACCACCGTGTCGAACGCAGCGAAACGCATCGACGACGACCCTCTCCCAGAGTCCTGCGCGAGCGCGGCGTCAACGCCCAGCATGGCACGCCTCACCGAATCGCAGGCGCCATCAGCGGCCCGCATCCGGCTCGGAATCGGCTAGCCGCGTCGCTTGCGCCTGCTCTACGGCGTCAAGCAGCTCTTCACGCGAGTTGATGCCCATCTTCCGATAGATGTTGTAGACATGCGACTTCACCGTGTGCCCCGAGATGCACAGCTTGTTCTGGATGTGTTCGATGCCCCGGCCCTTCGCCAGCAGCATGAACACCTCCGTCTCACGCGCCGAAAGCCCGGCCCCTTTCGCCACCTCCCGGCAGCGGCAGACCCACAGATCGGCGCCCGCGCCATCTGCAGCGTCGCTCTCACCGTGCGCACCCTCATCTCCCCTGCGCGCCGATGGCGCGTCTGCCAAGGGAGAGACCGGGGCGATGGTGACGACGACCGCCAGCAGCACGACCAGCCCGAGCGCCACCTTCGACAGCATCGCGTAGTCCATGACGCCTGATGACGTCGCGGCAAGCCCGACCCCATGCCCGAGCACCAGCCCAACGTACAGGCATGCCTGACTCGATCCGACGAGATGGATGCGTGCCGCGCCTCTCGTGCGCGCGATGTCGAGCGCCGTCTCGATGCCGAGCGCCTCGAAGAAGACGTAGCACCCGAGCAGCAGCAGGTTGCAGGCTGCTGCGGCCGGCCCCTGCAGAAACGACATCGGAATCAGCGCCACGATGAGCACGGGAAACAAGAGGCGCACGCTGCTCTTCTCTCGCACGAAGTCAGGGAGGTTGCAAAACACGAGCAACGCCGCGCCCGCGCCCGCGATGAGCGCTAGAGCCACCGCGCCGAAGAGGGCGCCGGTCCCCTCCATCTGGGTCGTGAACCCGATGCTCAGCCCGAACACGATGCCGTACGACACGCTGACGCCCTTGAAGAGCGGCGCAAGGCGCGCCTTGTCCCGAGACTCACGCAGCGACACGAAGGCAGGCATGGCCAGGGCGCACGTCCGCTCGAGCAGCTCCAGCACCCCGAGGCTCGCCAGCGGCGAGACGCACAGCATCCCTATGTTGAAGGGAAACGGCAAGAGGTTCATCACCAGGTACGTCACCGCACCCGCTGCCATAGAGCCCACGAGCGCTGCCACGCACGAGCGCCGGGCAAACGCGGACAGGAGCTCCACCCAGACCATCAAGAGGCATGCAAGCCCCATCCCGGCCAGGCTCCATGCGACGCAGTCGAACGCCAGCGGCAGGGCTGAGCCGAGCGTGTATGCCGTCAGGGAAGAGACCGCCGCGACGACGGAGAACAGCCCGATGCCCGCCTTCTGGAAGCGCCTGCCCTTCTCGGAGGCGAACCAGTCGGCCTTCCGGGCGATCACGATGCACATGACGGCAGAACCGACGAGAAAGACGATCCTCAGATAGAGGTGGTACCACAGCTCCTCGATCGCCATGTCCATGAAGGAGTTGCGCATCAGCATGGTGAAGAAGCATCCCCAGTAGAGGGCAAACCCACAGATCGCCGTGAAGACGTTCGTAGAAATGACGCTCTGAACTGGCTCAACTTTGCCGCTCATGCTTTTTTCCATAGCTTCCTCCGTTTGCAGATATGTCGAAAAGCACGATGCCGAAACGGTCGTTTCAGCGCTTTCGCCGATAGCGAGAACGCCTCGCGCCCCGTAGCATCCTCCCAAGCGTAGCGGATGAAGGCGCTCGTTTGCAACAGCGAACGCATCATGAGGGCAAGCGCCATCGCAAGGGTATTCCAGCAGCCACCCTCGCGCCGCATCCGTTCAATTCACCGAGACGGGAGGAAGGCATGAGCGAGAAGTACAAGACCGTGGAGCACGCACGACCGTTCAAGTACAAAGAGGGAGACTTGGACGTCACGCGCGGCTGCGCTTGGACGGGTCCTGGCTGCCACATGGGATGCGGCGTCATCATGTACACCGATCAAGAGGGCAACTTCGTGAAGTGCGAAGGCGACCCGGAGGACCCCTGGACGAACGGGCGGCTGTGCATGCGCTGCCTGGACGCGCCTGAGGCCACCAACCATGAGGATCGCCTGCTGTACCCGATGAAGCGGGCACGCGAGGACCGCGGCAAGGACAAGTGGGAGCGCATCTCGTGGGACGATGCCTATGACCTCATCACCGAGAAGTTCATGGACATCAAGGAGAAGTACGGCGCTGAGTCGGTCGTGTTCGCCCAGGGAACCGGGCGCGACATCGCGGCATACATCACGCGCCTGGCTTGGTCGTTCGGCTCTCCGAACTACACAGGCTTCCTATCCGGACAGGCATGCTACCTGCCGCGCATCGCCGGCATGGCAGCCACGACGGGCGCGCCTTGGATTCCCGACTGCGCGCAGCAGTTCCCCGAACGCTACGATCACCCCGACTACGAAGTGCCCGAAGTCATGTTCATCTGGGGCAACTACCCGCTCAAGTCGAATCTGGAAGGCTTCTACGGGCACTGGGTCATCGACCTCATGAAGCGCGGCATGAAGATCGTCACCGTCGACCCCAAGGTCACGTGGCTTGCGACGAAGTCAGATCTGCACCTGCGCGTGCGCCCTGGCACCGACGCCGCCTTGGCGCTCGGCATGATGAACATCATCATCAACGAAGACCTCTACGACCACGACTTCGTCTCGCGCTGGTGCTACGGCTTCGACGAGCTGAAGGCGCGCGCGGCCGAGTTCCCGGTGGAGAAGGTCTCCGAGATCACATGGGTGCCCGAAGACAAGATCATCGCCGCGACCCGCATGCTCGGCAACGCCAAGAACTCCACGCTCCAGTGGGGCGTCGCCGTGGACATGACCCGCGAGGCGATGCCGGCCGGACAGGCCATCCTGGCGCTCTGGGAGATCACCGGCAACATGGAGCGCCCCGGCGGCATGGTGGTGGCGCCCGAGATCCTCTCGGTCGCCGGCGGTTGGGGACGCGACTTGCTCGGTCCCGAGCAGGAAGTGAAGCGCATCGGCATCCAAGACTACCCGCTCTACAACTTCGGGTTCGCCGTCTCGCAGCCCGACGAGACCGTAAAGACCATCGAAACGGGCGTGCCTTACGAGATCCACGGCGCATGGCTGCAGACCACCAACCCGCTGGCCTGCATGGGCGCCGACCCGCAGCGCCTCTACAAGGCGCTCAACAAGCTCGACTTCATCGTGGTCGTCGACCTGTTCAAGACGCCGACAATCGCCGCTTTGGCCGACGTGGTGCTGCCGGCGCAGACGTTCTCCGAGAGAAACGGCCTCGCGTTCATCTCGGGCGCACAGCGCGGCTCCACCATCAACAAGGTGACGAAGGTCGGCGACACGAAGTCAGACATGGAGATCAACCTCGAGCTCGGCAAGCGGTGGAACCCCGAGGCGTGGCCCTGGGACAACGTCGACGAGATGTTCACCGACATGCTCGAGCCCACCGGCATGACCTTCGAAGAGCTGCAAAAGGTCGCGCCGGCCTACCAGCCCATCGAGTACTATCGCTACGAGAAGGGCATGCTGCG
>CAJUFC010000154.1 GCA_910585565.1 uncultured Eggerthellaceae bacterium
AGGTCGGACACGGCCTTGGTGATGTAGTTCCTGCCATCGAGGGCGGACGCGGTCACGTAGCTGTTGAGGTCGGTCGCCTTGGCGTAGGTGCCGTCGTGGTCGTGGTCGCTGCGAGCTGCAGTTTCAGCCGAGCCGGTTCCTGCGAAGGAATTGGTGGTGAGGAGCGGTGCCGAACCAAACGCCTCAGCCCGGGCAACCCGAATCCAACCATACTCCATCTGGGCGGTGTCCATCGCCCCCAATGCCTTACCCTCAATCCCACAAGCCGCAATCCGAAAACCCTCTGGAGCAGAGATTGCCACACCACCAAGCATAGAGCCATTCACGCTGCGTGCGACGACATTTGCACGATTCCCAGAGTCAAGATAGATGATCCAATAAATCGGCCGAACGCTACCCGTATACCAAATCCAGCCAGGAGAATGACTGGGATCGCAAGCAACTTCCCCGCTAGCAACAAAGGACATGCTGGCGGCCGGAAAGTCCAGGACGTACAACCCAAACTCAACCGTCGTGGTCGCAAATGGAGAAATGAACTCATCGACATCGGGGGCATCCCCCGCGTCATCTCCCGAGAGCGCAGCCGCATGACCCATCACATCCATCTCTCGTAGCGGCGTTGGCGTTGAAACCTCGACGGATGCCATGGCAGCTCTCTCTTGCAACGCGAAAGGCAATACAGGCTCGGTCAGGTTGGAGCAATCTTTGAAGGCGTCTTGGCCTATGGCGGTCATGCCCTCGGGGATGGCGACGCTCGTGAGGAAGGCGGCGCCCTCGAAGGCGCCTGCGGCTATCTCCGTCACCGGGTAGGTGACGCCGTCGATCACAATCGTGGCCGGGATGTCGATATGGGATGGCGTGGCGGTCTTGTCGCCTTGCCACGTCACGCTCGCGGTCATGTCGGACCTGACGGTGAAGGCGAGGCCGCTCTCGGCCTGCTCGACGACGCCCTCGGCGTTCGGCTTCTTCAGGTCCATGGCGTTCTCGTGGGCGCCGGGGTAGGAGACGAGCTGGAGCTCCGTGCGCTCGATCGTGCCTTCCTCGGTCACGGCCACCGCCTCGGTGAGCGAGCCGTAGGGCTTGCCCATGACGATGTCGTCGGTGCGCCAGCCGGCCTCGTGCCAGGCGCTCCTGCGCTCCTTTTGTCCCGCGTCTCCCATGAGGGCCATGCTGGCGCTCACGCGCTCATCGTCGGTCACCGCGGCGCTCGCCTGCGGGACGACCACCTTGGCGGACTCCATCTGCTCCGTGGAGAACGCGCCGTCGGCGATGCGCTCCATGGTGCCGAAGGCGACGACCGTCTTGAGGTCGCGCACGTCGCTAAACGCGCCCTCCGCTATCGCGCGGCACTCGACGGGGATGCGCGCGGAGACGAGGGCAGGCGGCGCCCACAAAAGCTCCTTGCACTCGATGGCCTCGATCGTGCCGTCGTCGCTCTGCACCGTCACGCTCGTCGGGCGGAAGAGCATGCCGCCGGAGGTCGAGTAGGCGGCGCGCACGGACGCGGCGCCGGCCGCCACCGGGAGCGTCGAGGACGCTCCCGCGACCTCCACGGACAGCAGCGCCGGGAGCGCGGATGCGAGCGTGGCGGTGTCGATGTCCTTGACCGACTGAGGCAGCGAGAGGACGACCACCTTGTCGGCCACCTGGCCTTTGGCGAGGTCGACGGCGACGACCGGCGCCTCCTTGCCGTCGACGGAGACGGCAGCCGGGAACGAGAGGGCGCCCTCGGGGGCGTCGCCGTCGAAGCCGACGAGCGAGAGGCCGCCGTCTGCGACCGTATACATGAGGCCGTCAGCCGCGAGCATGCCGTCAGCACGCTCCTCGGCGACGGGCAGCTGCGACGCGGCGTCGGCATCGGCCACCTCGCCCGCGTCGCCGCTCATACTCTCAAGCGCCACGTCCCCGCCGGACGTGGCCGGGCGCTCGACGGGCTCGTCGGCGAACGCGGGCGACAGGCCCGTTGCGGGCAGCATCGTGACGGCCAGCAGCATCGCCAGCATGACGGAGACGATACGGGTCGCGGCGCGTGCAATCGGGACGCTCCGAGCTACACATCCCTCCTCGCCCGCTCGCGGCGATATCCCCCTCGCAACGCGGAAGATTCCTCGTCGGGGCTTCGCCCGCTCCTCGGAATGACGAATGGTCTTCGCTGGACGGGGCATCACCTTCTGCCCCGTTGCCTGTTCGGCGGAGGCGGCATGGGTGCCGCGCGCAGCTCCGCAGCGAACGCGATCATCCAGTGGACGATCGCGCAGAGCGAGGACTGTTTGAGCACGGCGCCCGTGCCGCCGGAGCTGCGCTTGCGCCCGACTCCGGAACTCAGGATGAGGATATCCCATGACAAATCCCTTCCCTTCTGCGGCCTCTCTGGCGAAAGCCTCCGCGGGAAGGTACAATGGTGCACGCGGAGGACCCTCGCTATGAGGGGCCGAAGCTCTGAGGCGCGTGACCCTTATGCCGGCAAAGCTAACAGGGTTGCGTGCCTTCTCTTATATGGTGCCCTTTCCCAAAGGCACTCTTTATCCAAATGGGATGTTCCAGAAAAGAGGTTGGCCCATCCCCAACGGGAATGGGCCATTAACCGCAAAAAAGCGCCCAAACCGCGTTGTCTTATTGCATAGATAAGCCAACTTCGATGACCTCAAAACGAGATACAAGTAGGTGAGCGCTTGTTGCCAAGCGTTATCTCGCTCTGAGGAGCCTTATTAAGTTAGCCTATCTATGCAACACTGTATGCTACACGATTCCCGCACTCCCGTCACCAGAACATCAGCATCAACCCCACCCGGCACAAAATCTCCACCGCACTTCATCTTAAGAGGAGAGCAGTCAATCCTCTCATGCTCATTTGTTCCGAATATATGACGAAATGCAGTCTTATAGCAGTACTCTGACAGGTTATTGTTATACTGATAGCATCCCAATAGCACAGCGAGGTGATGACAATGGCCATGGCTACCGTTACCGTGAAGGTAGATGCCGAGACAAAGGCTAAAGCTGCAAGCATCGTCGACGACTTGGGGCTCGATCTTTCCTCAGTCACGCGCGCCTTCTATCGGCAGATTGTTCGCGAGAGACGCGTTCCCCTTTCGCTCTCTTACGCAGCCACCCCCGAGGCCGCCGAGAACATCCGTGTAGCAGCCGACATGATAGCGTCCGGGCAGAGCCGCTTCTCTAACGCTGAAGATATGTTCTCCGCTCTCGGCATATAGCATGCTCAAGCCGGAATACACCCCGCGCTTCGACCGCGACATAAAGCGACTAAAACGCAAGCATGTTGACCTTGCGCCCCTCAAGGCCGTCATCAATCTTATCCTTGCAGACACCCCTGAGGCCATAGCGGAACTCAAGCGCCATCATAGACTGCATCGGCTCAAGGGCGCGTGGTCAGCAAGCCTTGAGTGCCATGTCGACAACGCCGCAGACTGGCTCCTCGTCTGGACGACAGGAAACGACCTCGCCGTATTCCAAGCCACTGGAACCCATGATGAGGTCCTACGCTGATATTTCCAGATAATCGCCATCGCCCTTCTAGGGGGCATAAGAAAAGCCCGTAAGCACCATGCGGGGAACTAACAGGCTTTTTAACAAGCCAGGTTGGCATGTAGAAGGCATGCCGGTCTGGTCATCCGATTATACATGCCGCGCGGCTCTCCTACAAGAGCAATGCAGATTCCCTCTCTTCTCGTCGCGTGTCCCCTCGACATCACTAAAGACAAGTCCAACTCTATAAGTCAAAACGGTCCAACTCTATAAGTCAAAACGGTCCAACTCTATAAGGCATGATACAATCGCCTGCATATTAGCCTATTTTTGGAGAGACAACATGGAATGGGAATACCTGCCAAGAGTGGCCGATTCTACACTTGATTGGGCGCTCAAGACGTCGGGTGCAGTTCAGGTCGTCGGGCCGAAATGGTGCGGCAAGACAGTGACCTGCCAGCGCAAGGCCAGCAGTGCCGTCTTCCTGCAAGACCCTGACCTCAGCCCGACGCTTCTCGCTTTGGCTGATGCCAAGCCTTCAGCCATCCTTGAAGGAGAAAAGCCACGCCTCATAGATGAATGGCAGATGGCCCCTCAATTGTGGGATGCGGTCAGGTTCGACATCGACCGAACAAGCGAAAAGGGGCGGTTCATCCTCACCGGCTCTGCTACCCCGAAGAAGCGGCCTGCCCACTCAGGCGTAGGCAGGATATCTCGCTTGCCCATGCGCACCATGTCGCTGTTCGAAAGCGGCGAGTCCACCGGCGCCGTCTCGCTCAAGGCACTCTTTGACGGAAATCTCGACATCGGAGGCCTCGTCGATTTCGATATAGACGACATCGCATTCGCTCTCTGTCGTGGCGGCTGGCCACAAGCAGTGACCGAAACCGACCCGGCTGTCGCGCTCGCCCAGGCGAAAAACTACGTGAACGAGATGCTGGACTCCGACATCGATGAGCTTGAAGGAGCAAAGCGAAACTCAATATGGCTACGCTCTATTATGCGCTCATATGCCCGCAACATCTCAAGCGAAGCTCCCGTGACCACCATAGCTGCTGACATGCAGGGCGAACGCCCCTCCATCGTAACCGTCACCGACTACATCGATGCCCTCAAGCGCGCTTTCGTCACCGAAGACCTCAACGCTTGGAACCCGCGGCTGCGTTCGAAGACGGCTGTACGAACGAGCCCCACGCGTCATTTCTGCGACCCCTCGATTGCTGCCGCGATTCTTGATCTGACTCCATCTTCGCTGATGAGCGACTTCGACACGTTTGGATTGTTGTTCGAATCTCTGTGTGTCCACGACCTGCGCGTATATGCAGACGCGCTCGGCGGCCATATCGAGCACTATCGAGACAAGACAGGGCTTGAGGCCGATGCGGTCATTATTCTGCCTGATGGGCGATGGGCGCCGGTCGAGGTGAAGATGGGAAACAGCCGCATAGACCAAGCCGCAGAAAACCTCAAGAAGCTCGCGGCACGCGTCGATGGCGAAAATGAGGGCGCACCTGCTTTCCTGATGGTACTCACCTCAACCGCCGCAGCCTATAAGCGCGATGACGGCGTCTTGGTCACGCCGCTCGCCATGCTGGGCCCCTAGCCACACGTGCCGCTGACATACCCAACTTGCCGCCTAGGCGTCGCGGAGGGCGCGGAGGCGTTGGGCTATTTCGGAGGGTATGCGGTCGGCGACGGTGCTTTTCTTGGAGATGTGGGGGTGCTCCTTCTCGCGGCGGGCATCTTCCATGCGCGAGAGCTCTTGGCAGAAGCCCTCGGCGCTCATGCGGTCGATGCCGCCGCCGAACACCGTGTCTTGCACCGTGGCGTCGCTCGTCACGACGAGCGTTTCTACGCCGCGCTCGCGCGCGTCATGCGACAGCTTCTCGATGAGCTGGTCGGCCGAGCGCCCGCTTTGGGAGAACATGATGCGCACGCCGCCGATGTTGGCGTTCTCCGTGTGGATACCCAGCCGCTCGCCTGCGTCGTAGACGATGATGGCCTCCATGGTGGCGCCAGCATAGTTGATGACGTCGTTCATGAGCCGCTCGCGCGCCACGTTGTAGTAGTCATCCGTATAGTCGGGCAGCGCGATGCGGCTATACCGGCTGCCCGAGCGCAGCACGTTATAGCCGTCGACGATCAAGAGCTTCTTGCGCTTCTTCACGACGATGCACCTATCCGCAAGCCAGTGCCTGGTTCTGCCGCAGCCATTCGTACATGAACACCGTGGATGCCTGCGCCACGTTGAGAGACGATATCTCGCCACGCTGCGGCAGCTTGCAAGCGAAGTCGCAGTTCTTGAGCACCAGATCGGAAATGCCTTCGTGCTCGTTGCCCACGACCAGCACGATGCGGCCGGCCATGTCGGTGTCCCAAAGCGCGTCATGCGCATGCTCAGTGGCACCCACCACCCAAAAGCCTGCGTCCTTGAGCTCGTCAAGCGCACGCTTGAGGTTGGGCACCTGGGCGATCGGCAGATGGGCGACAGCGCCCGCAGAGGTCTTGTACGTGGCAGGCGTCACCTGCGCCGAGCGCTTGTTGGGGATGATGATGCCCGACGCGCCAACCGACTCGGCAGACCGCGCAATGGCGCCCAGGTTGCCAGCATCGGTTATGTGGTCGCAGAGCACGACGAGCGCGCCTTGCGACGAGCCAGCGGCACCCCCACCAAGCCCGCTAGCGACATTGGCAGCCGCGATGACGTCAGCGAGGCTCGCATAGCGAAAGGGCTTTGCCTCGGCCACCACGCCCTGAGAGCTCGAGAATCCCGCGCCCGAAAGCTCCTCTATCCGCTTGCGCGGCACAAAATCGACCCCAACGCCGGCATGCTCTGCCTTTCTGAGGATGTCTGACACCATGGAATCGCGCACGATGTTGTCAGCGATGCAGACGCGGCGCACGGGAACGCCCGAGCGCAACGCCTCGATGACGGCGCGCTTGCCATATATGATTTCGTTTTCAGCCATAAAAATATCCTGAACGGAAGGTTTCCATTCAGGATATAGTAACAGCCTCGCGGCTTGCTCGTAACGACAATAAAAGCCTGCCGCGCTATTTGGCGCCTTGGCTCCCGGCGATGACCTCCACCTCGGCAGCCTCCTTGGCGCGAAGCGCATCGTCGCCGTCCATGCTGGCAGCCATCTCGGCAACGCGAGCCGCGAATGCGTCGCGCTCCTCTTTGGTCATGCCCTTCATGTGCGCCTCGATGATGTCGTTGCGCACCTGCTCAAGGCTCTCAGAAGCCTGAGACGACACCTCGCTGGCCATTTCCTTGCCCTCGTCAACGGTGATCTTGCCCTTTTCGACGAGCTGGCCGATGATCTCTTGCGATTTCTCTGCGCCGATAGCCAAAGCTCCGACACCTGCCAGGAATATCTGGCGAAGGGGGTCTGTGTATTCAGCCATTTCGAGCCTCCCCTGCGTCCTTGCGGACGATCGATAGCCGACATTGCAAATGAGTTAGCGTAATCATCATGCAGCAAGTCGGCCGCCCGACGCACGGGAGGCCCCAGACGTTACGAAACCGTTTTAGCTGAACAGCCCCTCGAACACGGTAATGCCGCCTTTGCCCATCGACTTCATGCGCGCCGTTGCCATGGACATGATCTCGGGCAGCACATCGACCGAAAGCTCGTAGCGCTCGCCCGTGATGCGACGCTTGACCTCCACCTTGCCTTCGGCGAGCCCACGCTTGCCGACGACGATCTGCAGCGGCCAGCCGATGAGATCGGCGTCAGAGAACTTGACGCCTGCGCGCTCGTCGCGGTCATCGATGACGACTTCGAAGCCAAGGCGCGCAAGGGACGTGGCGATTTCTTCGGCTTTGGGATACACCTCGTCATCGCCGACGGTCAGCGGAATGACGCAGATGTGAGCCGGCGCAATCGCCAGCGGCCACTGGATGCCCGCCTCGTCGTGGTGCTGCTCGACGACGGCAGACAGCGTGCGCGTGACGCCCACGCCATAGCAGCCCATGATGAACGGCTGTTCCTTGCCGTTCTTGTCGAGGTACGTCGCCCCCATGCTTTCGGAGTACTTCATCCCCAGCTGGAAGACCTGGCTTACCTCGATGCCACGCGCGCCCACAAGCGCACGCCCGCACTCGGGACAGCCGTCGCCCGGCTTGACGATGCACAGGTCAGCCCACGCGTCTACCGTGAAGTCACGCCCCGGCGTGGCACCCACATAATGGAAGCCCTCCTCGTTGGCGCCCACGACCCACTCCGAAACGGCCTGAAGGGAGCTATCAGCAACGACGACGGTGCCTGCAGGCAGCCCCACCGGGCCCATCGAGCCCTTGTGCAGCCCATAGTCGCGCATCTCGTCGTCGGTCAAAAGCTCGAAGCCCGCAACGGCACCGAGCGCCTTGATCTCGTTCAGCTCATGGTCTCCCGGAACGAACAGCACGTGCACAACGCCGTCGGCGTCCTTACCTGACAGCGCCTTGACCGTGGAACTCGCCGGAATCCCCAAAAACTCTGCCAGCTCGTCAATCGTGTGCAACCCGGGCGTGGCGATCTTGAGCAGCTCGCCGCCCTCGCGCGTCTGCCCAGTCGCCTCGATGTTCGTCTCGGCATAGACCGTGGGTGCCGCAACGCAGGCGCCCGCCTCGGTGTTTGCAGAGTAGCCGCACTCACAATAGACGAGCTCAGCCTCGCCCGAGTCAGCAAGTGCCATGAACTCGGTCGTCACTTTGCCGCCAATCTGACCCGAGTCAGCCTCGACCGGGCGCCACGCAAGCGCGCAGCGGTCGCAGATGTTGCCATAGGCAACGCTCATCGCGTCATACGTCTCCTGCAGCGACTCCTGCGAGTCGTGGAACGAATACGCGTCCTTCATGATGAACTCGCGCGAACGCAGAAGCCCGAAGCGCGGACGTATCTCGTCGCGGAACTTCACCTGGATCTGATACAGCGTGACCGGCAGCTGCTTGTAGCTCCTCAGCTCGCCTTTAACGAGCGAGGTGATGAGCTCTTCGTGGGTGGGCCCGAGGCAAAAGTCGTGCGCATGACGATCGGTGAGACGCATGAGTTCGGGGCCGTAATCGTCCCAGCGCCCGCTCTCATGCCACAAGTCTGCCGGCTGCAGCGCCGGCATCATGATCTCCAGAGCCCCGGTCGCATCCATCTCCTCGCGCACGATCTGTTCGATCTTGCGCAGGACGCGAAAGCCCAGGGGCAAAAACGTATAGATGCCGCTTGCAGTCTTGCGGATCATTGCCGCCCGCAGCAGCAGCTGATGGCTGGCGATGTCGGCGTCAGCCGGAACGTCGCGCAACGTCGGCATGTAGAGTCGGCTCATCCGCAGTATCTCGTTTGACATGTCAGTCCTTCCAAGTGTGGGGCTTAGCTTGTGGCCCCGTCGTCTCGCCTGATGGGCAAGGCGTGCCAAAGACGCAGCGCTGTCAAACTCTGCGAGAGGAGTCGCTAGCCTGCCTGCACCTCGCGCATGAGAGCTTCCACGATCTCTGACTCGGGAACTTTTCTCAAGATTTTACCATTACGGAACAAAACGCCTGCGCCTTCGCCGCACGCAATGCCGACGTCAGCATCCTTGGCCTCTCCAGGTCCGTTGACCACGCACCCCATGACGGCCACCTTGATGGGGTTCGGCACGTCAGCCAGCCGACGAGACACCTCGTTCGCGATGCCGATGAGGTCGACCTTGCATCTGCCGCACGTAGGGCAGCTGATGATCTCAGGGCCGCGAGCACGCAGTCCCAGCGCCGAGAGCAGCTGCCACGCCGCACGCACCTCGAGCACGGGGTCGTCGGTGAGCGATATGCGCAGGGTCTCCCCGATGCCCGCATCCAAAAGGATGCCCAGACCGCATGCCGACTTGACGAGCCCCTGCATGGCGGTGCCGGCCTCGGTGACGCCAATATGCAGCGGAACGTGTGGCAGCTCGCGCGCGAGGATGCGATACGTCTCCACCGTCGTCGGCACGTCGTGCGCCTTGGCCGACACGACGATGTCATGGAAGTCGCGCTCGTCCTCGAAATAGGTGACGTAGTCGATGGCCGAGCGCGCAAGCTTCTCGGCAGCAGTGAGGTCCTGGCGCAGCGCCAGCGAGCCGTCGAGAGAGCCAGCGTTGACCCCGATGCGTATCGGGATGCCGGCCCCCTTCGCCGCCGCGATGACGGCATCCGTCTTTTCTAAGCCGCCAATGTTTCCCGGATTGATGCGCAGCTTGGCAGCACCGCGCCACGCCGCCTCGACCGCGGTGCGCGCATCGAAATGAATGTCAGCCACGACGGGCAGCGGAGATGCAGCGCAGACCGCCTCGAATGCGGGCAGGTCGTCCCGACTGGGAATTGCCATGCGCACGACCTCGCAGCCGGCCTCTGCAAGACGCGCGATCTGGTCGAGGTTGGCGCCGACGTCTGACGCGGGCGCGTTAAGCATCGACTGCACAACGACCGGAGCCCCTCCACCGAGGAGCACGCCTCCGACCTGTACCTGATGGGTGTTTCGACGACTCATGATTGGTCTATTGTAGCGGAACCGAC
>CAJUFC010000155.1 GCA_910585565.1 uncultured Eggerthellaceae bacterium
CATGGCCACGTCGCGGGCGCACTTCTGGAACGCGTCGGAGGCAGGATTGATGCCCTCCACGTTGAAGTTCACCAGCACGCCGATCTTGCCGCCTGCATGGATGTAGCTGGCAACGGCCGGAGCCTCCACCTCAGCCACACGGCTGATCTGGCAGTTCTCACCCATGACGTGGATGCAGTCGGTAAGGATCTCCTCCACCGTTTCGCCGTCGACGCTCACGCTCTTGATGCTCTCGACATCAACCGGGGCATTCTCGAGCGCGGCACGGGCGATGCGCTCGGCATAGGCCTTGAACTTCTCGTTCATGCCGACGAAGTCGGTCTCGCAGTTGAGCTCGACGACAGCGCCCTTGGTGCACTCGTCGTTGAGAACGGTCATGACCGTGCCCTCGTTGGTGGCACGACCGGCCTTCTTGGCGACTGCGGCAAGCCCGCGCGTGCGCAGCACGTCAACGGCAGCATCCATGTCGCCATTGGCCTCAGCGAGCGCCTTTTTGCACTCCATCATGCCGGCACCGGTCACCTCTCTGAGCTCTTTGACCATGGAAGCGGTAATCTCAGCCATTGTTCCTCCTCGGGAGATACGGGGTGAATGAAAGTCTGTTTACTTGACGGGCTCGACGACCGCAGCGCCCGTGGCGTCCTGGGCCGCAGCCTCGATCTGGGCGTCGGTGGGCTGGGCATCGCTCGGGTTCTGCGCGCCCTTCATGCCGGCAGCGCCCTGCATGTTTGCCTGCGCCTCAGGAGCAGCGGCTGCGGCTTCCTTGGCACCCGTCATCTCGTCAGCGGTGACGCCTGCGACGCTGCCCGCGAGAACCGCGTCCGCGATGAAGTTGCACAGCAGGTTGACCGAGCGAATCGCGTCGTCGTTGGCCGGGATGCCATAATCGACGTCGTCGGGGTCGCAGTTGGTGTCCAGCGTGCCGATGATCGGGATGTGCAGCCGCTTCGCCTCGTGCACGGCGATCTCCTCGCGGCAGGTGTCGACGATGAAGATGGCGTCCGGGAGCTTCTTCATGTTGCGCACGCCGTTGAGGTTGGCCTGCAGCTTGGCGAGCTCCTTGTGCTTGAGGATCTGCTCCTTCTTGGGCAGAAGCGCCATTCTCCCGTCGGCGTCCTGGGCCTCCAGCTCCTCCATGTAGACGACGCGCTGGCGAATCGTCACAAAGTTGGTGAGCATGCCGCCCAGCCAGCGGTTGTTGACGTAGGGCATGCCGCAGCGGTTGGCTGCGTCAGCCACAACCTCTTGCGCCTGCTTCTTGGTGCCGACGAACAGAACCGTGCCGCCCTTGGAGGCGAGCTTGGAGACGAACGAGTACACGTTGTCGAGCGCAAGCAGCGTCTGCTTGAGGTCGATGATGTAGATGTCCCCGCGGCTGCCGAAGATGTAGGGCTTCATCTTCGGGTTCCAGCGGCGCGTCTGATGTCCGAAGTGTGCGCCGGCATCAAGAAGCGAGTTGATGCTGACCTTTTGTGGTGTAGCCATGTTTACTCCATTCGTTAGTCCTCTGCCCGGGGTCTTCCCCTTGGCCGCAACCCCGCAGGGTCACTGGCAGCCTCAGGTCGCCCAAGCATGTGTGATACAGAAACCGCAAAAGTATACCACCAAACTGGCTGGTGGCATGCATTATTTGTTCGCATCGCGAGGTGCGATTTGGAACGTCTCGTTTGCGCCCCTTGCGCGCGCTGCGCAGCGTTTCTCTATTTGTACTGAGAAGGATGCTTCTTGAAGAAGTCGAAGCGCGGCGGCAGCTCGCAGACCTGGTGCTGGCCGTCGGTGATCTCTCCGGCATCGCACAGCTCGTCGTTGGACTCGAAGTCGTAGCTCCAATTGAAGAACTCGGCGGCGTCGAAGTCCAGGTAGCTGCAGATGGTCTCGCAGCCCCGTGGCACAATGGGGTGCATGATGAGGGCGCAGATGCGCAGCAGGTAGTACGAGTCGAGCAAGACCTGGCGACGCAGCTCAGACGGGCCGTCCGTGGCAACGTCGATGCCAGCGGCCTCCTCCTGCCCTGTCGCCTCCTTGATGCCGCTTGCCCAATACTTCTGGGCATAGCGGATGAACGAGTCAGCCAGCTGCATGACCGAGTGCAGCTCCACCTTATGCATCAGCCGCTCGTACTCGCGCAGCGTCGACTTCGCCTCGCGCACCACCTCTGCAGACGGGCGCCCCAGTGGCATGTACCCGCCAAAGGAGTTCTGCGACTCGTAGAAGCAGCTCCGCGCCAGGCGGTTGAACACGTTGGTGAGAAGCGCCCCCTCCTTGAGCGCCGGATCGGCGATGCGCGTGTCGGCGCGCTGCTCATCGGTGAGCTTGGGGTCGAACGGCTTGGGGCTGAAGGCGACCGACTTCTGGTCGAGCCCGAGCGCCAGGAAATGCGCGCGCAGCTGCTCGGTGGTGTAGTGCTCAAGCAGCTCGTCTGCCGTGGGCGGCTTGACCGCGCCCGACGAGGATGCCTTGGTCTTGCCGAACAGCAGATGATGGTTGGCGACGAGCCTCGTCTGGCGCAACGGCCGCGCCTCGGCTCCGCCGAAGATGCCATGCGCCCCCAGCGCCTCCCACATCGCCGGCTGGGCGACGCCATAGAAGTACAGGTTGTCCTGCCCGATGAACTGGTAGACCTGGGAGTCTTCATCGCACCAGAAGTCGCGCCACGTGCCTCGCGGCAGCCCAAGCGCATCGTTGGCCGCAATGGTGAACGATATCGGCGCCCACAGCGACTCAGGCCAGCACCATACCGTCAGGTCCTCGACGCCATCGATGACAGGCGCCTTGACGCCCCATTCGATGTTGCCGGTAATCCTGAACGGCACGAGCGCCTTGGACGTGCGGAAGCGGATGCCCGCGCGCTCGAGGATGCCGCGAGCGGCGTCTCGCTCCTCGATGGAGGAGAACTCTATCTCGAAGCTGGCTTTGCCTTTGGCGGCCTCGCGGAACGTATGGGGCGGCAGCTCGGACACGAGAGACAGATAGTCATCGTATGCCTCGTTCTTGACGAAGATGATCGGCGCACCCAGAAACTCCGCGATGGTCTGGGGCGTGATGGCACGCACCTCGCCGTCGGCCTCCATCTCGGCAACGTGACGCTTGAGGAACTCCCCGAAGTGCTGCAGGTCGAAGTACCAGTTGTTGACCGGCTTCATCACCGGACGCGTGCCCGTCACCGTGGACACCGGGTCCATGAGGTCGGCAGGGCTGTACTGGTGCCCCAAGTCGCACTCGTCTGCATAGGCATGCTCGGCCTTGCACCCCTGCACCGGACAGCACTTGCCCAGCACCTGGCGCCCATTGAGAAACGTGTTGGCTTCCTCGTCGAAGAACTGCATCGTTGGCTCAAGGAAGAGGTGCCCCTGCTCGTGCAGCCCGTTGACGAACGCATAGGTCAGCTCTTGGTGGACCTCGCCCGCATGCCCGATGCCCGAGCCCTCGAAGATGTCAAGCTCGATGTCGAAGGCGTCAAGCGCTGCGCGCTGGCGCTCGTGGTTGTCCTGCACGTAGTCCTCGATGGTGCCCGCAAAGCCGTTTTGCTCCACCGCCTTGCGATACCCCTCGTTGATCGGGGAGCCATAGCAGTCGGTTCCACTCACGAAGCGGACGTTTGCCGGCCCGATGCGATCGCGCAAGAAACGCGCGAACGCGTCCGCCGGAACGAACACGCCCCCGATGTGACCAAAGTGCAGGGGCTTGTTGCCATAGGGCATGCCCGCCGTCACGACGGCCCGATGGGGCCATGCGATGTAGTTTTCGTTGTCAGTCAATTCAATCTAGCCGTTCTCGCCAAAGCTACCGTACTTCGATTCCAGTGCGCCCAATGCCGCGAGGTCTGGCTCGCCCTTGCTCTGGCCAAGGACATCGAGCAGCATCGACAAATTGCTCGACGACGAAATGTCGAGCGAATAGGTGTCCAGGTCCTCGTCGAATCCCGCCAGATCAGATGCCTTGGATATGGCGTCCTCGTAGTAGCCGATCTCGTCAGCGAGGCCCACCTCGACGGCGTCGATCCCCGTATAGGGCAACCCGTTCGCCAGCTCGCGCACCTCGTTGACAGGCATCTTTCTGCCTTCGGCGACTGTCGTGATGAAGTCGTCGTCGATTTGGTCGACGATGCCTTGGAACCACTGCCGCTCCTCGTCGGTGAGGGGGCGGTCGCCGTACGTCGCGTCCTTCGACTCCGAAGACGTGATGTTCTCGATGTTGATGCCAAGCTTTTCGTACAGCCCCGACAAGTCAGTCACCTGGAAGGCCACGCCGATGGAGCCAATGGAGGTGGTCTTCGCCGTGAAGATGTAGTCGGCCTGCGAGGATATCTCATAAGCGGCGCTTGCGTTCGTCGAGGACGATGCGACCACCACCGGCTTGGAGAACTCGCGCAGGTAGTAGGCCATCTCCTCGCCTGCCGTAGCGACGCCGCCGCCCGAGTTTACGCGCAAGACGATCGCCTTGATGGAATTGTCTTGCTCGGCCCGCTCAAGCAGCGAGCTCAGCCCCGTCGGGCTGCTGGACGAACCGTCGTACTGGATTGTGCCGTCGATGGTGATGACGCCGATCTTGGGTCGGTCGTCCAGCGGCTCGTCAGCCGTCGACGTGGTGTAACCAATCGAGTTCGCCAAGCTGCCGAAGACCGCGGTGCACGACACCATCGACCCCAACACGATGAGCGTAATGGCGACGATGATGGCGATGCCGACGATGGCTCCGGTGCTGAGGCCCTTGCGCACCCTCTGCGGCGGCGTGACCTGCATAGCCGGCTGCACCTGAGCGTACTGGGCGTAGTATGCCTGCTCTGGCGCGCCGTACGGGTAGTGCGGGTCATAGGCATAGGCCGCTTGATGGGGCTGGCCTGCGTAGGAATCCTGCTCGGGGTAGACCGGGGAACCTGTAGGTGGCGGGGTCTGCCCTTCAGTGTCATGTGCGCGTTGTTCGGTCATGTTACAGCTCGAATTTCTCGTCCATGCGGCCGGATGTCTTGGCACGACGGCCGGTCTTGATCAGGAACTCTTGGTTCGTCTCCGTCTGGGAGAGCGACTTGATGAGCATGTCCATCGACCGCTCGGGGTTGTTGGCATTGGAAAGCACGCGCCGCACAGCCCAGATGAGGGGTGCCTCCTGCGGGTCGAGCAAAAGCTCCTCTTTGCGGGTGCCCGAGGCGATGACGTC
>CAJUFC010000156.1 GCA_910585565.1 uncultured Eggerthellaceae bacterium
ACAGCGCCGCCGTGCCTCCATTCCGCCCGCCGCGCCGCCGATCGCGCCATCCGCCCCCTCCCCGCCACCTGCGGGCGCCGATCGCGCCATCCGCCCCCGCCAGAGCACCGCACCCGGAGACGCGGGAACATTCGCCCAACTAAGGGGTTGCCGAAACGCCGCCCCATAGTCATAATTGCCTCGCAACATTTCGATGACGCTTCAGGAATGCAGCGACACGCCACACAGGCCTGCGCTACAGACCGGAAGCCGAGAAAACTCTGGAGAACTCTTAAGTGAGTGCCGAAGGTGCAAGGCGCGCTGCTCGTCCTCGGGCGACAGTCGCTGAATCTCTCAGGCAAACGGACAGAGCTGAAAGCTGCCTTCCTGCATAAGGGGCGTCCCCAGGGTTTTCTGCGACGAGGAGAGAAGGGGATCGCGTGGAGGAAGCGCTACTTGGCATCGTTGCCACCATCAACAATTACCTATCAAACTATGTTCTGATCATCCTGCTGCTCGGCATGGGCATCTGGTTCACCATCAGGACGCGGTTCATCCAGTTCCGCTGCTTCGGCGAAGGGTGGCGGCGTCTGTTCGGCGACTTCTCGCTGCGCGGCGGAAATCAGGGTGGCGCCATGACGTCGTTCCAGGCCCTGGCCACCGCTGTGGCTGCCCAGGTGGGCACGGGCAACGTCGTGGGCGCGTGCGGCGCCATCATCATCGGCGGCCCGGGCGCCATCTTCTGGATGTGGGTCATCGCGCTTTTGGGCATGGCTACCAACTACGCTGAGGCCGTCATGGCCCAGAAGACGCGCGTGGTCGACGAAGACGGCACCGTCCACGGCGGCCCGGTCTACTACATCACCACGGCATTCAAGGGCGCCGGCGGCAAGTTCCTCGCGGGCTTCTTCGCCGTGGCCATCATCTTGGCACTCGGCTTCATGGGCTGCATGGTGCAGTCCAACTCCATCGCCGAGACCATGAACAACGCCTTCGGCATCCCGGTGTGGGCCATCGGCATCGCCGTTGTCATCCTCGCGGGCATCGTCTTTCTCGGCGGCGTCTCGCGCCTGGCAGCAGTCACGGAGAAGATCGTTCCCGTGATGGCCGTCCTGTACGTGCTGGGTTCTCTCGTGGTGCTGATCATGAACGCCCCGAACCTGCCTGCCACGTTCGGGCTGATCTTCGAATGCGCGTTCAACCCCGAGGCGACCGTGGGCGGCGCCACGTTCGGCATCATCGCGGCCATCAGCCAGGGCGCCAAGCGCGGGCTGTTCTCCAACGAGGCCGGCATGGGCTCGACGCCCCACGCTCACGCGCTTGCCGAAGTTCGCAACCCGCACGAGCAGGGCGTCGTCGCCATGATCGGCGTCTTCGTCGACACCATCATCGTCGTCACCATGACCGCGCTGGTCGTGCTGTCGGTCCTGTACGTCGGCGACGGCGTGCTGGCAACCGGTGACTACATGGCGCTCACGTCCGAGACCATCACGAAGACGAACATCGCCCAGATGGCCTTCGGCCAGTTCTTCGGCGCTGGCCCAGGTGCATGGTTCGTGGCCATCTGCCTTTTGTTCTTCGCATTCTCGACGATCCTGTCATGGAACCTGTTCGCCAAGCTGAACGTGGAGTGGCTGTTCGGCAAAAAGGCCGTGATTCCCTTCACGGTCATCGCGCTTGCGTTCATCTTCATGGGTTCGATTCTGTCGAACGACCTGGTGTGGGAGCTGGCCGACATGTTCAACCAACTGATGGTCATCCCGAACGCCATCGCGCTGTTCGCGCTCACGAGCTCGGTCCTCAAGATCGCGAACGCGCGTCACGACAAGCTGGCGACCGACGTGCCCGCAGAGAAGCTCGCGGACGAGGAGCGCGCAGCTGCCGTCGAGGCTGAGGAGCTCATGAGGAAGAGGGGCTAAGCCCAGGCACTGGCCGCACGAACGGTCACAACGACAGGAGCCTCGCACGCAAGCTGATTCGCGTGCGAGGCTCCTTTGTGTCTGGCGACGGGCGCACCTGAGCGACAGGTGCGCCTGAGCGCCTGAGCGCCCGAGCTACCGAGCTAGAGAGCGGGCCGGTCCACCGGCTCACCCACCAACCCGCAGATCAGCGTCGTCATTTCCGCTGCGGCGGATCAAGCTCGCTCACCTTCTCGACGTCTACCGCGACGTCGCCCGCATCGTCCTTGACGACGTACACGAACCCGATCTCGCCGTTCACAGGCTGCTCGTTGTAGGCGACCATCTCGGCGATCTCGGCAGCACTCGCGCTCTTGGGCATCGTCTCAAGCAGATACGGGGTGCTGGCGCGACGCTCCATGGCCTCGCGGAAGTCCTTCGTGCCCACGAACACCTCTTGCTTGTAGGGGTTCACGCCCAGCTTCTTGGAGCGATAGATGATGTAGGACAGGGCCGCAATGTTCGCGAACAGCGCGATCAGCGAGACCACCGTGTTCACGGCCGGGTTGTTCACCGACTGCGCCGCGAAGATGGAGTCGTTCACGAACATCGGCACCATCTGTGCGAACATGCACCACATGGCCAGCGTGAACGCGCGGTTCTGGATCCAGCCGCCCTTGTTCCACAGCAGGCCCGCGATGGTCGGCGCCAGCAGAAGGGCGATGCCGCAGTACCACGAATGGGTCGGCAGGCAGTTGTAGGTATAGCAGAAGTTCCACAGGTCGTAGGCGATGATGAACACCCACGTCATGTCAGGCCACAGCATGTCCTGGCGCTTCTTGGAGATGTAGATGCCGAACCAGCCGGTCATGCAGGCAATGTTGAGCAGCCCGGCCACGCCGTTGAACACGTTGTGCCAGCCGCCGTTGAGCAGCACGCCCTCGTCGGTGACGAAGCTGGAATCCCACGCCACGATGGCGCTCTCGAAGTCAGAGGCCACGGCGATCAGGATGTTGATGGCCACGATGACGAACGGAAACGCCTTGAACCAGTGCGACCGCCCGATCTTGCCCCAGCCATACTTGAGCGCCATGAAGCCGATGCACCCAGCCGTGGCTGCGTACACCTTCGCATAGTGGAACCAGCCGCCCATAGTGGTGTAGGTGGGGTTGTTGAGCGCCCACTCGGCGCCCATGGCCGCCCCGACCTCAACGGCGATGCAATACACGGTCATGGCTGCGCACACGCCGATGAACATGAAGATGCCACCCGCCTTCGTGCGGCGCGCAAACTCGTTCAGCAGAATGAGCGCAACCAAGACCATAATCAAGCCCATCCATTGGTACAGCGCGTTCGGCCCGTATACGTCAAACAACATGATTTCCTCCTAACCTTCGGGCCTGTCTAGATAGAGCGTCTGGGCGATCACATCGGCAATGACGGCGTCGTCCGCCTCCGGGTGAGTGCGCAGATACCCGATAACACCCAATATGAGCACGTAGAACGTCTCATACAGATGTTGAATCCGTATTTCGTGCAGCCTGCCATAGTCCTGCACGGTGTTCTCGATCATGTGCATGGCGATGTGGTGCGCCACGCGGTTGACGAACTCCAAATACAGCGACGAATTCTCGTTCGACGTGAGGGCTGCGTGCAGCGGGCTATCCTCGAACACGCCTATCCTGAGCAGCTTGACCACCGACAGCAGCGCGTCGTCCACGCGGCCCTCCTGGCGCTCGCGATCCCAGTAGGTCAGCGCCTCGATGTAGTCGGCGACAAGCGCATCGAGCACCGCCGAAGTCAGCTCATCCTTGTTTTTGAAGTAGTGATAGAACAGCGAGCGCGTTACCCCCACGCGGTCAGCGATGTCCTGGATCGAGGTGTGCGCAAGGCCTCGTTCCTCGTAGAGGTCGCGGGCCGTGTCGATGATCTCGGCGCGACGGACCTCGGCCTTGGTGGGCCTGGGCTCAGGCTGCCGTGCGCCTGAAAATGTCGATGGAAAGTTCGTCATCGCCGCGCCTCGTCCGTCGTTCGCTCTTCGCTGCCGGGGCGCCTTGATTGCGCCCGCCGAAGGAATGCTCGCATCGAGGGCCGCGGCGGATTACTGCGGGCCGCTGCGCATCCGTTGCGGGATGTCGGCTGCGGGTCGTTGCGAGCGAAAGGCTGCTGCGAATCACTGTGAGCCGCCACGAGCCGCTACGAGCCGTTCCTTCTTGGTTCGTAACGGTATTCCTCGGTTGACGCACCGTCAATGAACAAGATTGACATATCGTCAATATGCGACCGAGCCGTTACCGTGCTGTTGGAGAAGAGGCGGATTAACGCAGGGGATTGGATTAACACAGGGGACGGTTCCCTGCGTTAATCTGTGAACGCCAGCAGCTGCGCGGCGCAGCCAAGCGCCCTAGCGCCAGATCTTCTGCGCTTGAGGGTCGGCGGCTAGACAGAGCTCTCGAAGCGCCTCGAGATCATCGGTGTAGTCTTCGGTCGGGTCCTCGCACTCAAGCGACTCAAGCACCACGAAATCAAACCCGTCCTCGCCGTAGCGCTCCCACAGCGAGCTTAGCTGCTTGTTGGGATGGCTACCCAGTTCGAGCTTTGCGCGAGCGCTGTTAAAGTCGGCAGCCACGTCCTTGGAGGCACCCAGAAACGACTCGCCCGTCTCCCGGCAGCGAAGGGCGATGACGCCCATCTCGGGGCAGCGGTTCTTGTATGCCTCGATGAGCTCCTTCTTGCGCGCCTTCTCCAAGGCGATCCGCCTCCCTTGCGAACACCCCACCTCAAATCGATACCCCAATATAGCACACGCCCCTTGCGCCGTTTTACCTAACACTTAACACAGGGGAACGTCAACTCTCACACCTGATTGATGGGCCTTGAACCAACTTGCTGGAAAGGGAAAATGCTTGCTGAACAGGCGTTTTCCACTTTTCGCAAATCAGCGCAAGACCCATCAACTGTATTGAAAATGCATCCATGTTCCAGCATTCTTCCAATCCTACCACCCGCCCGCTGAAAGGCGAAAGGGGTTCCGGCGACGCCGGAACCCCTTTCTGCTTACACCTTCACCAGATACTTCTCCCTGCCGTCTGCGGTACCCACGGCGACATAGCGCGTGGCGCCGCTGTAAGCCGTGTAGTGCGCCCACACATACCCCTCGGCTTCCACCACGTCCGCGCCAACGCCGTAGATCCTTTGCCCGTACGCGTAGTCGGCAACCGGCGGCAGCTTCCTCGATGGAGTGCTCCTGACGTACAGCTTGTCGCACACCACCTTGTACTCGCCAGCTATGACCCTCGCCGCTCCGGTCGAAGTCCCTGCGGCGTTCGCCGTGCCGGAAAGCAGCTCGTTCACACGCGCCTGCACGGCAGCGTACCTGTCGCCCAGGACGGCGCGCCTCGCATCGCCCACGCCGTAGCGTCCGGCGATCACGGCGCGCGCCAGTTCCTCGATGCTGCCCGAGACCGCCACCGCAACCCCGGTTCCGCTGGCAGCCGGACCTGCGATTACCACAACGGCGTGCGTGCTGGAAACGAGTATGTCTCCCACTCGCCATCTGGCGGTGGAGTCCACGTACCCCGCCTCGGTATGGATGCTCACCAAACCGGTCGCCCTGAACCGTGCAACGATGTTGCCGGTGTAGCAGAGGTTCCCGCCCTGATAGATCACGCTCTCCGGTGCGCCTGCGGCGATTCCGCACACGCCCGCCAAGCTCGAACAGTCGCACTCGCACGCCTGGGCGATCGCCGCCAGGTTCCAACCCGCAGCGCGGGCAAGCGGCAGGATGCTGTTCCTTTCGCCTTGGTCGTAGCCGATGCGCATGTTGGCCACGGCATCCGCCATGGCTTGGCCGCATCTCGTGGCCATGTTCGCATCGTTGAAGCGGATCAGCGTATGCCAGTTGTACAGATAGGCGGCGCGTGCGTTGAGCCCCGTCCCGCTCTGGTTTCCCGCCTGGCCGCCAACGTACTTGCCGCGCTCGTCGCAGGAAGCCTGCCCGATGTAGATCGTCACCGGGCATCACCGCTCGCGGTATCGGGCGCATCATCGGCCACGTCCAGCCCGGCGCTCGCCAGTTCGACGGCCTCGACCTTCGACGCCTTTCTGAAGATCGCGCCAAGCGGGCTGTCCACCAGGTTCGGATTCAGCACGCACAGGTTCTCGAACACCGAAACGGTCTCGGTCACGATCACGTAGACGCACACCGCCATCACGCTCGGCACCTCGAAGCCGAGTTCGGCATGAGCAGCCGCATACTGGATCACATACGCAAGGCCGATGAGCCCCACGAAGCCCGCCTTGTGCCACAGCCCGTCGCGCAGCTTGCTGGACTGCACATCCTTCTGCTTGATGGCTCCGGCGAAGCCGAAAACAACGTCCAGCACGATCATCACGCCCGTGATGATAAGAACGTGGAAATCCATCATGAAACACCTCCATATCTCGCGTTTTCCAACAACGCAATCGTATGGAGGTGTCACAAATAGTTTTGACTGGCTTGTCTAGTAATCTAGATGTTCATAGGTTGCGCCATAGCTACCATAGCTTTTACGTTTTGATTGATAGAAATCGTACGCTTGATCCACATCAGTAAAGATTCTCTCAAACTCACCAGGTTCATCGATATTTTTCCAACTGACTCGATAAGATATTGGTTCTCCGTCAATCTCCCACCTATCTTTTTCGGCATTCCAGCGCTTGCCACTCGCGTCCCGAAAGCCCGTTTCGTCGTCATCATTTCGAGTATCGCTCAATTCGTTATCAGGGAGTGACTGAGCCAGCTTATAGATCGCGAATGCTCCAGCCCCAAGTGCGACAACTGCTTTTAAAGTAATCTTACCGACTTTGATAATCCGCTCTTGATTAATCCGTCGTCGTTCCTGTTTTCCCGCTTGCCTTATTCTCTCGCAAACGCTGAGTTCACGTTCGTTAGTGTGGTCATTAGAGCTTGACCCGCAAAGCTTTTCAGCCTGTTCAAGTAGTTGAGGATATTTATCGAATACCCAACTAATATCTTCATCAGTGAGTTCTTGCGAGTACAGAACGATTTGCTCTAAGTCCTCATCGCTAATCTGCGCGTCTTTTCGTTCTTTGACAAGTTTTAGTAATGCCTTTTTCTTAACCATCTCAAACCTCACTTATAACAGGTATTGAGATTATAACCCGATGCCTCACTTCGCCGTGAAGTACCCGGCCTTCCCGCCAAGCCCGTCCACCCGCGCGTAGTCGCCCGTGACGAGCGCCTTGTTCAGGCTTGTGGAGTTGTCCAGCCCCGATCCCGCGCCGCCCTTGAGCGAGTAGCAGTTGTAGAACACGTCGGTTTTGGTAGCCGCCCCGCTCAGGTCGGTGCCCGCCGCAGCGTAGATCACCGCAAGCTTGCCGTCGCCGTTGAACATGTTGGTTATGTTGGCGGTGGCGCTACCCCAGGAAAGCCCGCTCATGTCGATCTCGGTCGCCACGCTCAAACGCTGGAACATATAGCTCGCGTTCGCCACGCCGCTCATGTCCCACGCTCCCAGCTTCAGGGTCGGCAGCTTGGAGCACCCGTTGAACATGTGCGCCGTCGTCGTGCACGCGCTCGACACGTTCCATGTGTCCAGCCCTGCGATCGCGGTCAGCTTGCTGCATCCCCTGAAGCACTCGGCGAAGTCCTTCACAACAGACACGTCCATCGCCGCCACGTTGAGCGTCTGCAGGCTGGTGCACGTGTAGAACATGTACTTCATGCTCTCCACGTTGCCGCCGCCCTTCCCGTACAGAAACAGGTTCACGACCGAGCTGCAGTAGTAGAACATGTACGCCAAGCTGACCGCTCTGCTCGTGTCCAGCTTGGTCAGGTTGAAGCTCACGCAGTTGCGGAACATGTAGAACCAGTAGGCGCAGGTCGCAGGGCGCACCTCGTCGTCGAAGCTCACCGCCTCGAAGCTGTCGTGCTGCGGATACCACGGAAGCTGGCTGTTCGAGGTGAACACCCTGTCCTCGAAGCCGCTGTACACGTATGCTATCTCCTTGTCGGCGTACAGGTCGCCCACGGCAGGGGCGCTCGCCGACCGGATGAAGCGCAGCTCGTATCTCCCGTCCGTGATCCCCGGTATGGCCACGGCATAGGCCTCTGACCTCTCCCACGTGAGCGCGCGAATCGCCGCCGCCATGTCGCACGGCTTGTATTCCTTGTAGGCTTTGTTCTGGCCGCGCAGCGCGTTGGCGACGGAGGTGTAGGGCAGCATCGTCAGCATTCCAGCTGTAACGTCCGCGTCGTACGGGTATTGCGCCCCCTCGACCTCAGCCGCGCCATCGAGAGCGGCAACGATGTCTCCCATCTCGGTCGGCTTATAACGTCTGCTCTCGCCATTCTTGGCGCGTATGGCGTTGGCTATGTCGGTCAGCGTCCGCGTCGAGGCTATCCCCGTCGGTATCGTCATCAATAGCTCAGCTCCTCAAGGTTCACCAGGTTGCCCACCGCCGCGTCCACGGCAGCGGTCAGCTGCTCTGTCGTCACGTAGCCCGAAAGGTCGATGCTCGCGGCATCGCCCGGGTCCCCCTTGTCGCCTTTGGCTCCCGGTTCTCCGGGGTCGCCCTTCTCGCCCTTGAGCGTTGCCAGCTGCTCGGACGTGAAGTCCGCGAAGGTGAAGGCGTCGCCCTTGTCGCCCTTGTCGCCTTTTGCCCCCGGCGTGCCCGGCTCGCCCGGTGCGCCAGCAGCGCCGGGTTCTCCCGTGTCACCTTTCTCGCCACGCGCACCATCCCTGCCGGGTGCGCCGTCCGCTCCCCGTTCGCCCCGCAATCCCGGCTCGCCCCGCTCGCCTTTGGTCCCGTTGCGTACCACGAATGCCGATTCCTCGCCATTCGTCAGCGTCACGGTGATGACATTCTCCCCGCCGCTCTCCTCCGACCTCGCCGTCTGAACCACAGAGGCTATGCCGACGCCATTCTGGCCGACTTCGCCCGAGCCGCCTCCGACGACGCTCCCAGCGCGCCCGTTGCGCACCTGGAAGTCGCTCGAAGTCCCATCGGTCGGCGTCACGGTGATGACGTTGACGCCCGCATCGACAGTGGAAGTGGCAGTCTGCACGACCGATGCTATGCCCACGCCGTCGCGCCCAGGAGCGCCATCTGCGCCGTCCTTCCCGTCCATGCCATCGCGCCCCGGCGCACCATCGGCCCCAGCTGGCCCCGGCTCTCCGGGCTCTCCCTTCTCTCCGGGGTCACCCTTCTCGCCCTTGATGACGCTCACGCCATCCAAAACGGCCAGCATCTCCTCGATGCGCCCTGCGCCCTCCTCGTAGCGCTTGATCGCGTCCACGAACAGCGTGAACCCGTCCTCGCTGCCGCCCGCGCCCACCAGCGCCGGCTCGACGCGCACCTTGAACACGCGGGTAGATACGGCGGGGCCGTCGGGGAGCGAGATCATGACCTGGGCGTCCACCACGCCCTCGCATTCCTGCATGGCGGCGGGGTAGAACACGCGCCACGCGCCGTCCTCGCCGCACGCGAACGGCTCGCACCCTCGCTTTCCGCTCATGCGGTGGCGCCATATCAGGTACACATGCGCGCCCGCAAGCTCTACGCCCATCGCGTCGGGAATCGTGAAGACGATGCCCCTTCCGCAAGCGTCGACGGGCGATGCCACCAGCACGTCGCCCAGATAGTCGTCGCAGCCGTTCCACACCAGCTCGTGCAAGCAGCAGTCCTCTATCGCCATGAGCCTATCCTTTCAGATCCTCGCCGAGCTGGCCGTCCACCGTCCACCAGCCGTGCCATTTCCCGTCCGCGCCGCAATAGCGGTACTCGTCGGCGTTCCGCACGCCCGTCTCTGCCCCGTAGCGCATCACGTCGCCCAGCACCCACACGCGCACGCCGACCATGCGCGGGTTGTCCGCGAGGTTCAGCGCCGCCCGCACGGCCTTGCGCCGCCGCGTCGCGGTCGAAAGGTTCACGGCGGCCATCCGCGCAACGTCCGCCTCGGCGGGCGCATCGGCGATCACGATGTTGCTCGCACCGGCGCCCTCTGCGCCAAGCCGCAGCGCGGCCGCGTCGAACCGATTGCCCGCGCCCATGTCGGCCCAGCCGACCACATAGCCGCACACCCACGCCGCATCGATGGCCGGCTCGGTCGTGGAGACGCACTGGCAGCGCCTCAGGTCTGCTACCGTGAGGGGCAGCGCGAAGGTCCCGTCGCCTTCCAGGTCGTCGGGGATGGCGTCAACGGGCTTCTCGACGCTCGAAAGCGGAAGCGCGACCTCGTCCGAGACAGCGCACGCCCCGTAGTGCTGGCTCGTCCCCGCGAAGCGCTCTGGGCAGCTCGCCTTCGCCCTGCACGCAAAGCGCCCGGCGGCGGCCTCGCCTGCATCGGGGCTCGCCTCGAACGAGTACAGCCTCGATCCGCTGGCCGCAAGGTAGGGCAGCTTCCCCGACACGCCCGCCCTGGGGATGACCACCTGTATGTCGTAGACGGGGTGGGCCAGGTTGTTGGCCACCGTAACGTCGAAGCGGTACACGTCGTCGGTCGCGAGCACGAAGGCGTACCGCAGGTCTATCTCGGTCCCGTCTGCGCGCCTCACGCCCCGCAGCTCCAGCGCCACCGACAGCGCCCCTGCGGCGGCGTCCCCGTCGGGCTCGCGCAGCCCTGCGGCCACGAGCGCGTCGGCGAACGTGGCCACCGACCCGCACCGGCGCTCGTAGGCGGCGAAGCTCGAGTACGCCCCTGCGGTGATGTCGCCGAGCCGTATGCTCTGCCTCACCTCCCGCCCGAACCGCCGCGTGCGCTCCACCACGCGCATCCCGCAGCGGCAGGGCGCCCCCGCCGCTTCGCCCACCACCAGCGCCACGTCCCCCAGGCGCACGTCGCGCCCGCTCACGTCTATGGGCTCGTCCACCGCATACGTCACCTTGGGCGCGTTGGCCCGCTGCAGCGCCTCATGGGTCTTGGCGTACAGCCGCTCCGCCCTCTGCTCGTCCTCGAAGATGACGTAGCCGAAGTTGTGCCGGCGGCTGCCGTCGGGGTTCTTGCGTCCGTACAGTTCAAGGGCGCGTTCGTCGGCGACGTAGCTCATGCCGCCGTTCACGTCCCCGAAGTCGAGTCGTCGCGTGAAGCCGCCCGTGGGGTTGCCGTCCTCGTCGTAGGCGCCGAAGCTCACGCCGAAGCCGTACATCGCCGTGATCGCCTCGTCGCCTCTCATGTGCAGGCACCCGGCGGGAAGGCTCTTCCCGCAAACGAGCCGAAGCCCGCGCCATGCGCCCTGCTCGGCGCAGAAGCAAAGCCGCCGCCCCGTCACGCGCCCAGCCGCCTCATCCACCTCTATCTCCAGGTAAAACTCCACCCGGTACAGCTTCTCCAAACGGCGCATCCCGTCGTAGAAGCTCATGCGGGTGAGCCACGCCGTCTCCTCGCTCACCCCGCCGAACTCCCAGCTTCCCGCCGAGAACCGCGTGTAGGGCACCAGCCACTTCAGCAGGTCGTAGTAGGCCACGCGCTCGATGCGGCACGCCTCCATGAAGTCGCACCGCGTCTCGAACAGGGCGCCGTCGGCGGCCACCTCGCACAGCCCGCCCGATCCGGCCCGCGTCTCGCGCACCACGTGCTCGCGCCACATCGCGTCCGGCGCGTCCCACCACACCAGGCGGTCGTATTTTTCGGGCCGCTCCCGGCAGGCGAAGCGCAGCTCGTCGTGCTCCCTCACCGCCTCGCTGTGCTCCAGATCGCCGTGCAGGTGGATCGTCCCCTTGCGGGCGTCGTCCAGTCCGAACCACATCAGAACGGGCGCGGCCATCTAGTACCACCGCTCGGCATAGGTCGTGGAATGCCCCGCGCATCCGGCGAAGGCGAGCTCGCACGCGCCGGGCGCGAGGGGGAAGAAGTCGCTGTGCACGCCTATGTCGGCGTTGGCGCAAGCGCCGTCCACGGTCACGTCCTCGCTCGCGCAGTCTATCCGCACGCGCTCGCCGCCCTTGAAATCGCCGACCACGCAGACGAACCTCTCGCTCAAGAGGTTCAGCACCATCACGCTGTCGCCCTCGGCGGCCACGCACTCGAACACGGGGTAGGTCTCCGCCGTGCCGCCCACCTTGAAGGCATCCTCCCCGGTGGTGCGCTCGTATCCGTAGGCCACCGGGTCATAGCAGGTGAACGTCAGGGTGCACTCGCCGTCCTCAAGCATCGCCGTCCAGCCCTCGCCGTCGGTCAGCGCGGCGCCGCGGTACTTAAGCACCTCGTCTTCGGGCAGCTGCAGCGTCGCGCCCTGCGCCGCGCACAGCATCGCGTCTATCCGGTGGCGCAACCTGCTCGCATCCTCCGGCGTCAAGGCGCAGCCGGCATCCAGAAACAGGCGCACCTTCACTATGCGCACGTCTATCCCGTCGCCCGTCATGTGCGCACCGATGCCGCCAGCAATAGCCACGCCCTCCGCCCGCACCCGGTGCGGCGTCACGCCGACGGTCTGCGCCTGGCACACCTCGCTGAAATCGTATCCGTTGAACACCAGCCCGTGCATCAGGCCCCGCCCTTCTTGATCGTGAACTCCAAAGGGACTTCGTACACGTAGCGCCCGCTGCCGTCGCGCTCCTTGAACGCGGGTGTGCCCACGTCCATAGCGACGATCCTCGCGCCCCTCAGGTCGCGCACGCGCTCCCAAGCAGCCACCGCCAGCGCCCGCTCGCATAGGTGCGCCGCATCTTGCGCCGCTCCGTCCGTTTCCCGGCAAACGTACACGCTCGCCGCAGCGCGCCCGCGCTCGCCTGCGGGCAGCTTCGTGTCGCGCTCGTAGGCGGCGCGTCCCACGCAAACGGGCTCGGCGCACACGCCTACGCTCGGCGGCACCGTGTACACGTCGCTCACCCCGGCGCTCACGAGCAGCTTCTTTATCGCCTTCTCCAGCCTCATCGCACATCCAGCTCCCAATGGTGAACGCGCCCGTTGGCTCCCTCGCATGCGGTGCAGCTCTCCACGAACAGCGGCATCCCTCGGATCTCAATCCGGCTCCCCGCTGGCACCTCGTAAGCGCCCACGCTCGTCACGGCATCCACGTACACGCGCCCGCAAAGGCTCTCGCTCCTATGCGCTTCAGCGCAAGCTTCACGCTTCCGCTCGAAGCGCACATGGGCGATGGTCTTCGCCTCGCCGAAGCCGCCGTCGGCGGTCTGCTCCCGCACCTCCATCGTGTCCGGGAGCAGCCGCCTCGGCATGGCCCTCATGCCAGCCATCAGCGCACCCCGCCGAACAGCAGCCCCGTCCCAGCCAGCTCCCGCATGACCGCCTCGGTCGCCAGTTCCGCGCCGGTGGTGCCCTTGTTCTCGTAGTTCGTCACCTTGTAATCACCTATGGAAAAACCGCCCACGCTGCCGGCTCCGTGCTCGGCGAACACATCCACGCATCGGCACACCGCACGCGCCCAGACACGCCGCTCATCACGCGTGCGGGGCTCGCGCGGCCAGCACACCCACACGGTGTGAGCCTCCGCCAAGGGAAGATTGGCGGCGAATGCCTCTTCCGAGAGCTCGCCGCCGAACTCCTCCACGTAAGCCTCGTATGTCACGTCGGGGCACACGGCTACTTCGCGCCCTCTGCCTTGGCGTCCGCCGCCTTGGCTACGGTAGTCGCGCCCATAACGCTCGCATGAATGCCGTCCAGCTTCGCGTCCATCAGCTCCACGATGCCGTACTTGCGGTACTTCAGCATGTAGCTGTCCAGGCTCTCAAGCTCGTCGGGGCTGAAGATGCGGCTCGGGACGTGCTTGTCGAACTTCACCACCGCACTCTTCTCAACCACAAGGAAGTTCAAGTCAGACCCATCAGCCGCCTTCGCGTAGCCGAACTTGTCATCGTCGCCGTTCAGCAGATCGATCTTCGTGTAGAAGCGCACCTGCGGCACCTCAATGATGCGGTTGAAGCGCGTCAGCACGCGGTTGGAGCGTGCGGGATTGGCCAAACTGAAGTCGTCCAGGATGCCCTTCAGCGTCGGGGTGATGAACAGAAATCGGCTCCCGGTGGAAACCTGCAACTCGTCCATCTCGTTGGTCACGCTGCGAAGCGCGGCAAGCACGTCGCCCGCCTCGGCGTCGCTGAAGTCGGTCGTGGTGCTCGCTACGTCCTTATGCCCGGCAATCTGCGCGAAGGTGAAGGCGTCGGCCTCGGGTGCCACCTGCACGCGCTGGAGCTCACCGCCGGCCTGAACGAAAGCGTCCTCGATGCCCGTTTCCTCGATGTCCATAGCGTCTGCGAACAAACGGATGCCACGGTCGTAGTTGAATGTCTTGGTTTCCCACTCGTAGTTGATGGAACCGGTCTTGTATCCCACGTTGCGCTCGTAGTTACCCAAGCCCGTCACGCTGATGCGCGGCACCATGATCTCTCGCGCTCCGCGCCCGGCACGCACCATCGTCGGGTCAGAGTTGAGGCACGCAGATGTCGCTTCGCACTGGTACACCTTGTCCAAGATGCCGGCGTAGTTCTTCTTGAACGCGATCGAGTTGGCCATAGCGTCTACTCCTTTTCCTCGTCATCGGAGAGTCCGGCCAGGCGCTCCCAGCGGGCGACCGTCGCCTTCGAGGCGTCGGTGCCGGCGGGCTTCAGGCCGGTCGTGCCGCTCTGTTGCCCGTCATCATTGGCATTCGCCTCGCCGTCCGCGAACAGCCAGGGCTCAGCGGCTTTCAGCGCGGCAATGTCGCCATCGTGATCGCCCAGCAGCGCACGCGCCGCACGGGCCGAGCGGCATCCGACGAGCGCCAGCTCGCGGTCTGTCTCCTGGGCTTCTAGCTGGGATTCCAGCTCCTTGATGCGCTCGTCGCGCTCGGCGACCTGAGCCGCCAGGTCCGCTTCCGCCGCTTGCGTGGCAGCCGCTCCCTCGGTGCCGTCGGATGCGCCGCCTGCGCCCGCCGGGTTCCCGTTCGCTTGCGCCGCTGCAGCCTGCCCAGCCTCCGCAGCCGTCCCGCCCTGCGCGGCATCGTTCTCTCCGTCCATGTCTCACTCCTAGCCGCCGCACCACAGAATGCGGCGCGGCATCGCTTGTCTGCGCCCGCATGCTGCGGGCTTCTTCGGCTATGAGTTTGGGGGAGTGTCACAAAGTGAAGGGTATCAATGATGGATACATTTTGCCGTATTATTGCTTATGCTTTTGCCTAGACTCAGATAGTAAAAATCGCGATTCAGCGAATTGAACGTATGGCTTTAATTTAAAAGCCCTTCTGCGGCCAGCTAACAAAGACGGTCTTTGTGCTTTCTGTTTCGACACCACTGCCATTTTGCCTAGTACCATTGGAAGAGGTAAGCGCGCGACCCGTTAAAGACATCATTAGCAATCCGATGCAAAAGGTGGAAAATCCCAAAAATGACAAACGTAAATTACTTACGGCCTTTCACCATTCTTCCGGAATGTACAGAGTTACGTCACCGTAAGCAGCTCTTAACTTCTCGAAAGAAACCCCACCGCTATGTTTACACGCATCATGGATTATTGTCGGAATAAGGAGCATCGTATTTCCATCTGCGCATTCATGCCAGGTGAGTTTGTTTTCTTTGCGATAAGCAGCAATCTGCCTGCAGAGTACGTCTCGTTTCATTTCTCGTAGAGAGGATTCGGATAGAGATAATTTCTCGGCTAATGCCAAATCAGCTTGATTGAAATTACCTAAATCATATGATGGATCATATGCTTGAGCTTTTGTGCGCCTCCCATATTCCCATTTCGGATTCCTTCTATGGGAAGTCATGTGACCTATGGATACTTCAGCGAAAACGTCTCCCCAAGGTGTTGAAATGTGTGCAAATGGCGTGAAATCAGGGTATCCGTCTTTGTACTCAACCCCTTCGGTCCCGTATTCAGCCAAGAAAGCCCTTGCATCCGAATCATTGGGAATAAAAAGTGAGTTACCGGCCACTCCGCTGAAGTCACCTGTTTTTTGTGTTGGCAGATGCTTGCGTCCAGGTAAAGGCTCTTCTTTTGAAAAATCAACCTTTAAAGCACTTTCTTCCCCGCTGTTGTCTAACTCTCGTATGATGCCTAGCTCTTCTTCAGTGCTCATGGTCTTCGAAAAATCGATATTCTCAGATTGTTTGTTGAAATCTTTTACGATGTATTCTTCGAGAAGATCAGCCGTTTGATTCAATCCGGCCACCAATCCTCCGCAAGCATCCTCTATATCCTGTGCGGCGGCTGTACATCGATTGACATAATCCCAAAATAGATTTGCGCGTATGCCTAAGTTTTGCATTTGAGAAGCAACAAACTCTAGCAGCCTATCAGATTCCTCACTAAGATGATCAATTGCTTGCGGTATGACGATGGCGAAATCGCGCAATGCTTGCACGCTTTCCAAGGAGGCGCTAACTTTCATCTGGTGCCTTCGATGTCTAACGCCTTATAACGGTTTTGGTATCTTTTACTTTTTGCCCTCGTCTTGGCGCAGAGGATTCGCCTCCAGAATTAACCCCGTCCATGCCCAGTTGCTTGTTGATCCAGCCCTCTAAACTATCTGCCGTGGCATTCAGCCCCTTAGGAAGATCGGACAATGCGTCTGAAGCATCTTGAGCTGCCCGCATGCACATCCTGACGATATCCTCAAAATCACGCCCCCTAACACCTAGATCAGATTCAAGCCCTCGATATTTTTCTTGAAGATGCTGGGTTTCATCGATTATTTGATTGACTGCATATGGCATTGCCTCTGCAAAATCCCGCAGCGCCTGAACGCTCTCCAGATTAGCCTCGATCTGCATTTACCTATGCCTCCTCGACTATTGTTTCCAAATCTTTGAGGTCATTTGCGAGGATGGTAAGTCCATCTTCGATAATTCGGTCCGTCGCCCAATCAAGAACAGCCAAGGCTTCTTCAAGTTTAGTTATCTTCTTGCGCGAAATAGGATCGCTACCCATCGCCTGGTCACACACATTTGCCGCATTCAGTAAGAATTGTTTTTGAGTATAGATAGCCTCTTGATATTCGCGCACTGCGGTGATAAGCGACCTTACCGCATCTGTATCCATGAAATTGTTCGACATCTGCAACCCTTTCCCTACAACAGATATTCGTCCAGGTCATCGAATTCTTTATCAGCAAAGATGCCTAGCGAATCGTGGGAGTATGGACGAAAAGTTATACCATCAAGCCCATTTGTATATCTAAAACAATGATCTACCAGTTCTGATGCAACAGATGCATCTGGTCGTGGCATGAATTCACGAGCATCTTCTTGGGGTATTCGGAAGGCCAAGCGATGTCTAAACCAATCAAGCGAGACGCCCCATTTTTTTATCTCCTTAAGATTAGGGACAACCAGCATAAAATGATCGCCCCTCTTTGATCCTTGCTCCATTAACCGCAACAACTCTGAACCGAGATCTGCGCTGTTGCTGTCCTCGCTGCCACTTTTGGCGGTCAATCCGAACAACGCATTGCATCGCTCCATCGCAGCAGAAGGATCTTCTCGCATGGTATCTGCATCGGCATGAACAACAGACAGCTTTGCGCTTACTTCCAACGCCCCCTTCAAGAGCTTTGTCTGAAGATCATCTTCTCCGTCGTCGCGCTTAGGAATGTTGATTATTGCCTCTTGGCGACTCAAGGCGGGGGCTTGAATTGAAGAATCACCCTGGAATAAAGACTCGGGGCACAACACGACAGTAAGGCTCCGTGTAGAATCAAATCCTCTAGCTCCTGTCGCCTCGGTTAAATATGATTCGATATTAGCCATCCCGCAGCACACGTGAACATTTGGTATACCGGCAAAGCCATGTTTTGGCATAAGGGGTGTCGCATGCGGAACAAGTATGTTGATACGTATGCTCTGCGCACTTGCCGAAGCAGCCATCGTTGCAACGGCAGACTGAAAAGCTTCTCCCTTTGCAATAGGGGCGCAAAATAGGATATTTTCTGCATAGCCATCGACCAATTCGATTGGCGTGCATTCCCGCATTCGAAGGGGCTGCCCAAAACACATGAATATGGACGAGGGATCGAATGAATCCGCCAGCAATTGATTTATCGATGCCTTGACGATGCTGCACGCAGACGCATAATCTGTCAATTCGTTACCGTCAAACACCTGCACCTTTTTATCGATGTAGGAGTTAAAGTCAGAAACGGAATATGCTTCAGCGGGCGTGTAGCATTCCATGATTGGCGAAAGAAGCCTATACTGCTCTGCATTGTCGTTGAAGAACAGTACGTGCATCTTTTTCAAATGGTCCCCGCTGGAGGCACCTGGTATCTTAAGGAGAGCATAATGCGGTATCAGGCTTTCCATGACGCGACGGTCGTCATCAGTTACCGAGGGGAGATCGAGCGTATCTTTGATTTCAGCATAGTCTGTCTTCATGGCTATGCGCTGCTGTATTTGTTTCTTCGAATAATCGCTCAGTCCGCGAGTACCCTGAGTGAACCCCTGACTGGCGAACACGAAACGAAATCCAAGAGCTGCGCCTTTAGCCAGAAGCATCTGCAGCTTATCCTTGTAATCCTTTCCAGCCACTGCTGCATCCGCGACAATTTTCGACATAACCGAAAATTCATCGATGACTATGAGAAGTGCAGGCATATAACGTTCTGCCGCTTGAGCGTCTGACAGCTTTACCCATCCATTCTTCTTGAAGATCGATTGCCTCTTCAGCATAATTTCCGTCAAACGGTCGAGAAGATCGTAAACCAGCTCAGGAGACTCATCAAGAACGATATAGCGTATATGCGGAGGAGGGCATGCTGTATAGCGACTGAACTCTGTCATCTTGAAATCAACAAGCCATATCTCCACATCGTCTGGATGCTTTGAAAGGAAAACGCCCGTCAGGAATGTATGCAAAAGCGTTGATTTGCCGGATCTGGAAGCACCTCCTATGAAAGCAGCGAAGTTCTCATTTTCAAACGAGAGGCTTACTATTGAGCCATCAGATGAAAGACCCACGGGTATCTCTCGAATTGCCCTATTTCCCTTTATCGCATTCTTGAAAGGCTTATCTCCGATTCGAGCAACGTAGGCATTATCTTCGTTGCTGCCATGCGTCATATAGTCGATAAGCGTGTTTATGGTATCGGTGGCGTCCTCGTGCCGTGGCATCCAATTGAACTCTATTCGTCCAAACGGGGAGCCCAGGATGAAAGCTTTACCGCCATCGTTCTCTATGCGCAAGCAGCGCCCTGCTGTTTCTTCAAAAAGTCCTGCTGGGGTTCCGGCTGCTTCGCATGGAGTCCCCTGAAGTATAGCGATTACCCCATAGCTCTCTGCCATGAGGACCAATTTTCTAATCAGCCTTAATGCCGATTCGTCATAAGCGTTCGGATAGTCTCTAAATACAAAAACATCAGAAACCCCCACCGTGGCACCGTTGTTTAACCTGCGCTCATCGAAGCGATTCATTGTCGAACTAAGATTTGAGAAAAACGTTCGCATTTCTTCGGGCGAACGCGGCACCTCATTAAAAAGAGGACTATCGCCACAAGCTAGTTCAGACATTATCCCAAGAGAAAGTGGACTGAACGTAATGGGATCCAAATACGCTGCGTTTTCTAATGTACCTTTGCTCCGTAGCGTATCAAAAATGTTTAACAGAAAGACAGCGATGCTTCCTATAGAGGATTCATCAGCGGCTTTGTCGGCCTCTGCGTAAACTGCACCCCCGGTCTTCATATTTACGGTTATAGGAAGACTAATGGCATTATCGTTTTTAATGAATGCAGGAGCTGCAGGCGCAATGATTGATTCCTGGAACGCCATTTTTGCGCTTTCCGGTAGCGGAAGCCGAATGATGCCGGTACCCATCACGACATCCATGTCGGCACTTATGGATGTTTCGCAGTCAGCTAAAAAGGACGAAAACGCTGTCGTCCCTAGCAAACTGTTATAGCGTTCTATCAAGCTGCATTTCTTGCCAAGGCGAGCGTTTTGGCTCCGTTCCTTCTGCGCTTCTACCTGCGCTTTGCGCTCATCTACCGAATGTAGATGCTGCCTCAATTCTTTATTAAGCATATTAAGCTGCCCATGAGCTTCACGAAGCAGCTCCGCAGCCTTTTCATCGTTGTGCGAATGTGGATCAATCTGCACTTGCAATGCTACCAATTTTGCTCTGTCGTATGGCAGCATCGTCTCGCACGACGCATTTGCATCTGCATGCACCGAAGCAACCTTAATGAAGGCATTGACGACGTTAATAGCATCTTCAAGCGATACTCTCTTCAGTTCTTCTTGTTGGGAGAGAGCGCTTTCGTTGCCTGGATTGTCAACGTTCTTATCAATCTGCTCATATTCAAGAACTATGGAATACAGTTCATTGTAAAAATCGTTTGCCCTTCTTATCAATTCGCTGTCTAGTGCAAGCTTCATATTCTCCCTAAAAGCTACGCGGCGGAACATAATTTGCATTAATCGCTCGATATGTCATAGATGCGCTAACGTAATTAGCTCCATAATCAAAGTCGATCTCCATAGGAATCACTGCACCACCAGAGATATCATCTGGATAAGACACGATTATTTCGGTATGAACATTTTGCGCTATAGCATTAGCAAGGGCGGACTGTTCGGAGAAATCCTTTAGGCAAGATACGCGCTTTATCTTAAAATCATATTCGCCATAAGGCGTTTCCACCCTATTTTTAAAGACCTTGAAACTAAAAGGTACGTCGATGCTTTGCACATGTGGCCTTCTGTCGGCCGCCTCTATGCTTCGCTTAAAGCCATCGAGCAGAAGTTCGATGATTTCTTGCGCAACTGTGCTATTTGCATACCTGACACTGTCTTTTCGCAGCTTTTCTTCATACTTTTTTCTATGAGCGTTCTTTTCTTCACGTAGCCGTGAAATCTCTTGCTCGGTTTCTGCCTGAACTCTTTCAATGCGCTCGGCGGTTGATTTCGAGATATTGCTGAGCTCAGCTTCTTGCTTGCTTTTCTCCTTTGCGATTTGAGCGGAAAGACTTTTGTCTCGCAGGCCTCTTATAATCCCCATCACGATCAGTGTGACCACGAATGCAACGCCCGGCGTGCCAAACCAAATCCACATGCCGAACTCAACATATTCACCCTCTCTTGTCAAAGTAATGCCAAGGCTTTCTGCAAATTGGCGCTCTGATTCATGATCCGGCATCAAGGCGCAGCTTCCGAAAAAGACGACAGCAAAGACCATTAAGGATGTAATAAACGCAACTTTCAGATAAGAAGGCGTTTCATGCATTTGCGCTTCAAGATGTGAGATGGTTTCATCGTATTTCTTCGAGGTTTTCCAGGCTTTTTCGTTAGCGCTGTCTTTCTCTTCCGCAACTGTCGCTGATGCATGATTCTCTAACGCGGCTATTTTGTTGTCTATCTGTTCGTCGTATGAACGCGGATTGATATCACTCATATCGGTTCGTCTTCTCGTTGCTGTTTTTAGCTAGACACAGGCTTTCGCTATTGGGTAAATACAACAAATCAGGCACGCAATAACGTAGCCACCAGACATTGATCCACCGACAGCGACACCGCACATGAAGAAGAATTGCAGAAAGGCGCAAATAAGGCAGAGGACAACGTTTCCTCCAAAGCGGATCCCTAGTACGAACATCAATATTCCCGAAATCACTGCGCAGATCGGGCCGACTGCCGAACCGGCTAGCGAACATCCGATTGCTATTAATTCAAACAATCCTACCGCAACAAGCAATCCCATCGGTTTGGCGTTGCCGAGTTTGTTTCCTACAAAGAATCCTGCAATTGCCGAAAAGATATTCATATGTTCCCCTAGCCGATAATGCCAGTCATGGCTTCATCTATCGCTTGGCAAACCGCTGCGTAATATGAATCCTCTTTTTGTGCAGCAGTCTTATCCGAAAAGAGCTTTCCCTGTGCAACTTTTTGATAATTCCTAGACGTAGGTGTTCCCTGGGCGATAGTTACTTCGAGAATGGCCCCCGTTTTGTCAAATGCAGCAAAGACTGATGCATAATCGCTGAAGGATTGTGAAGTAAAGACGACGGCAGGACTGATTGTGCCCGACCCAAACAATCCCCCTCCGATTTTATACTCATCGGAGCGAGCGTTAACCGGCATCCCCATATCATCTTGCATGATGGAAGAAACGGCATCCGATACTAGTTGCGCCGCTTCGTTTGGATCGATACCTTGAGCTCCTTTGTATCTGCGCACATCCAAAAGCATGGTTTCATTAACAGGCCCCTTGATAGTCATATGCTTTTCCTTTCTTCTGGGTATGTGCGCAGCAGCGTCATAAACTGCTGCGCACGGCACTACTTCAGTACTTTCGGGCGAGAGGGGGAACAGGGCTTGGTATCGCAATAGCAACCAACGCACGCAGCTTTTCTCACATAAGATGTGCTGTATTTTTCATGCTTTATGCCCTTCTTCAAAATCTTCATTTCCAGTCACCTCCTTCAAATACAGTTCGAGATATTTCATGCCGACATATGTGGGGGGATAGCAAAACCTGCGCTTCATCCGCTGTGATTCGAAGACGCAGCCTCCACCGCATATTGGCAACCAGACGCATTCCGAACACAACTTGTCTCGAAGAGGATTCCAGTCCATATATCTGAGCAATGCTGCGTAATTTACAATGCGCGTTTCGCTAGGTTCCTTGAGATTGAATATGATTGCGTCGTCATTGCCTATATCATTCCAGCACTTATAGACATTACATTGTTCATCGATGACGTAACTATTCTCTGAACATGCTCCGCAGAAAACAAATCTGTTCTGGAAGATTTGATCCAAATCATCGTGGGTATAACCGGTGCGTAAAAAGATATCTAACTCTTCTTGAGCAAATTCTTCGCACGTAAAGCACGAGAAAGAGTCCGGTAATGTTTCGTATTCCAGAAGATGACCCACATGAACGTTGACCCTGGGGTTTTCGGAAAAATAGTCAGCTATTGCATCATAATCTCGAATATTGATTTTATCTACGTTCATCCGAATGCTGACCTCAATGCCTGCTTCTGATAGGCGTGTAATGTTAGCGAGCGTCTGTTCAAAAAACTTCATTCCGTTTTTTGCGGGTCTCCGCTTATCATGCAGATCTCCCCAGCCGTCAAGGGTTATCTGTGCATTCGTGATCTTGCATTTTGCAAACTCACTGATTATTTCCTCTGTTAGCAAGGAGCCGTTTGTGATGATGTGTGCGCAATAATCGACTTTTTCTCTAGCGCAGATTTCTATAAACCGCTCGCTCCAGTTTCGTATTTGCGAAAAAGCGAGTAGCGGCTCTCCTCCATACCAGTTAATCTGTAGTTTTGTGAAGCGTCTCTCCCGTATTTCATCTTCTATAAAAGCCGCTATTGCCCTATATCCCTCTTCATTAAGAAAACCATCACGGCTGCTTTCGTAGCAATAAGGACACTTGTAATTGCAAGACAGTGTAGGTGCAATGGTCACGGATAAACTGGATGATGAAAACTGTGTCTTTTTGAACTGATATTCAAGATAGGCGCGTTCGTTTATGCAATCATCAACAATAAACCCGTTATCTGATAGCATTTCAAGCAAATCCGTCGTTGCCGCATCAGGGTTCGAGATATTCTCATATTCTTCTTCTGCAAATTGGGCCATACTGCCACTAAGGGTATTGAATACAACGACTCCCTTATCTTCGCGTATAACAATGTTGTATCTCGACGATTTCATACTTGGGACTATTCGATTTCGTAAAACTAGTATTCCGTGATGGAGAGCTGGCGTCCGCTTGAATCAATATTTGCCTTGAGGTTTGGATGGGTCTCTTTTAGAGTGTCAACAATCACCTGCACATATTCAGCTTCATGGCCGATTGCTGATTCTGGTAACGAATAATATTGATATTTCAATTCGTTATGCTCGTCTTTCCCATCAATAAGAATCGCTTTTAATTCATTAGGAGCAACGATCCAATATTCGTCTTCAAAAGTATCTCCCATAGCTTTCAGAACCAGCCCCGTTTGGTACCTATATGTGGTGGCTCCATCCTGCGTTCCTGGTGTAAGCGAAATGTATAGAAAGCCACGAGAATTGAACTGTTGATCATGCTCAATCAACTGTAGAATCGTTGCCGTGATGCTTTCCGTTGTGGCATCTGGCAACGAAACAGATGAGCTCTGTTTCTTGAAGCCATCAAAGAACCCCATTTGCATCTCCAGTCTCGTTTAGCTTCCCTTGGCGAAAAAGGTAGACTTTAATACGAAAGCAAGATGGAAACTTTGCAAAGGGCGTCAAGCAGGCAGAGTAGACATTTTGCAATGAGTTAGCAAGCGAAATTTCGGCGAATCAAAAAGGTCTACCTTTTCATGAAGCGAAAATGTCCCAACAAGTCGATTCATCCCGAGAACGGTACAAGAAAGCCAAGAAAAGGAGAGTTAGAGAACGGCTTCTTTATCTTGCTTTAGCCAGTTATCGAACGTCGAAGCGCTCACTTTAAGGCGTTGGGCCGCCTCTTTTCTCGTGATGTTGCCATCGAGGTAGGCTCGCTTTGTCTTCGAGTAGATTCCTGGCCGTTCGATACAGGGGCGCCCGAAACGAATCCCACGCGCTTTTGCGGCCGCTATGCCTTCGGCTTGGCGCTGATGAATGCTCTCACGTTCGACCTGCGCAACATATGAAAGAACCTGAAGGACCACATCCGTTAGGAAAACCCCTGTGATGCCAGCCACTTCGGTTCGCGTATCGAGAATTGGCATATCCAGCACGACGATATGCGCACCTTTCTGCTTTGTGATACGCCGCCATTCCTCTATGATCTCTTCGTAGTTCCTGCCCAACCTGTCGATGCTCTTCACGTACACCACGTCTCCTGGCTTCAGCCTGCGCAATAGCCGCTTGTATGCCGGACGCTCGAAATCCTTGCCGCTTGCCTTGTCCGTATAGACGCTCTTCCCGACAATTCCTTCCTTGTCGAATGCGTCTAGCTGTCGCGCTAGGTTTTGGTCCTGTGCGGACACTCGCGCATATCCGTACTCCGCCATATCTTCCTCCTAAAAATGCGGGATTTAGGAGGCAATTAAACCTGGCTGTCACAAGAGTCCGTAACGCTTAAGATGGTAGAGAAGTTGTGTGTTCCGATACTTTTGACCGCCGCTTTCATCCAGTGTTCGGAGATATCAGAACATCACAAGCAGACATGTCCATAGCCTAAGACTATGGACAATCTCGAAAACAGGATGAAACTCGGCAACAGGATAAAAGAACTGCGAAACGAACAAGGTCTTTCCCTGCGCCGTTTCGGAATGATGACTGGCCTGGGTCATACCTATCTCTGCGAACTGGAAAGCGACAAGCGGCAGGTCAGGTTCGACACCATCTGCAAGATCACGGACAACTTCGGCATCTCGCTGCACGACTTCTTCAACTGGGATTAGTGGTCCGATTGGCGTGTAGCGTGATTCCGTTGTCTCGTCTCAGCTGAGTGGCCGCCATGCATTTATCCACGTATCGCACCGCCGAACTGCAGCTTCTAAGCGTCCGCGTCCGCCGACTGCGCCTCGGCCGAACCCTCACCCAGAAAGAACTGGGCAATAGGTGCAATCTCTCCTGTCGCTACATTTCAGACCTTGAATGCGGTCGCCGCGGGATACGGCTGGCGAATCTCTACAGGCTGTCTTACGGGCTGGATATGACGCTGAGCGGCCTGCTCGACTTCGACTCTGCCGCAGACGGCGCGATGCTTCTCGGCGACAAGGCCTCCCGCCATCAGCACATTGCCTTAACGAGCGCCGCAAGCGTAGCACACAGAAGCGAGTGCAGATTGCGTCTCGGCAGAAAAATCGCCCTGTTACGACGGTCCCAGCTGCTGTCGCAGGATAATTTTTGTCTGATGCTGGGTCTAGGCCAGACGTACCTCGTCGACATCGAGAACGGCCGCATAAACATCGGCTTCAACAATCTCTGCAAGATAGCCAGAGGACTGGGTGTCACCGCGAGCGAGCTCACTGACGTAGACGATTTCGAGCGCTGATCGCACTATCCGCGCACAGGCGCCTATCGTCGGCTCCACGGCGCATCGGAATGGCTGCTTATCCTCTTCTTATTCTGCGGAAGCGCGCTCTTGCTCGGTATTCCATTCCCGGTACCGTCCTACCAGCTTTCGCGCTAGCTCCTGCTTCTTGCAGTCGGGCAACTGTTCAAAGACATTCACTTTTCCCTTCGCCTCCGAAAGAGACACCCTTTTGTCTCCTTCCGGGGTTCTTACCAGGGCAATAGGCTCGCGTTCGCCTTTCAAGTCCATTTCCACCGCCATGAGGATCCACGGGGCAGCGCTCGCGTTCCCTTCATTATTCTTACTGCTCATCTTGAGTTTCCTTTCGCGGGTGATGCGCCGCAGAGCCTATGCGAGTTTATCGTGTCTTCGAGCGGCAGCATCGAAGGTGGGGCAGTTGCAGAGCGGCTATAATCAGCGCATAGATAACTCGCGGATTCGAGGGATGCCCGAATGAAGATGACGCTTATACGCCTCATCACCGTGCTGCTTCTGGCAGTGCTGCTCGCGCTGCCCGGGTGCGGCCCGGTTTACGACGCGGGCAACAACTCCCATATACAGTCCAGCGCAAGCACCGCTTCCCCTGGCGGCGAGGGCAGCGCGGAGGCGCCGGGCGGCGTCGAAGAATATCTGGTTCTCTCCGACAGGCCCGATTTCGGCGAGCTCGAAGGCTTCGCAGGTGAGCTGGAGCGATACGGAGACCTCGACGTGCTAGGGCGCTGCACCCCTGCGCTCGTCTGCCTGGGTCTGGAGACGGTGCCCACGGAGGGGCGCGGGCAGATCGGGCACGTCATGCCGACCGGCTACCATTCCGTGCGATACGACTGCGTGCCGGGCGGCTGGCTCTACAACCGCTGCCACATGGTGGCCTTCCAGCTGGCCGGCCAGAACGACAACGTCCAGAGCCTCATCACCGGCACGAAGCGCATGAACACGGTGATGAAGCGCTTCGAGGATGCCATCAGATCCTACATCGTGGGCACCGGCAACCATGTGATGTACCGCGTCTCGCCCGACTTCTCCGGGGACGACCTCGTGGCCCGCGGCGTGAGGCTGGAAGCGCTGTCCGTCGAGGACGGCGGTGCCGGCATCTCCTACGACGTCTACATCCCCAACGTGCAGGACGGCATCGTCATCGACTACGTCACGGGCGAAAGTTGGCTAGAGGGCGCACAGGAGACATCACTCACAGCCAACGAATCCGAATCCGCCTACATCCTGAACACGAACACGATGCGCTTCCACGAACCCGATTGCAAAAACGCCCAAACCATCAAGGAATCCAACCGCCAAGACGTGACAGCCAAGCGCTCCGCCCTCATAGCCCAAGGCTACGAGCCCTGCGGCGCCTGCAGCCCGTAACATCGCGCCCAGTCGAAAAGCCCTTGATACAACTAGAGCCGAACCCAGTGGGCTCGGCTCTTACAAAACCTCAAAGGTTTTGGGTTATAGGACAGAATGTGTGTCTGCAACCATAGCCTTTTCCCAGATGGAACCACATAAATCGAGCCGATAAGTTGATTCCACCCAACTTCTCACTCGGACAGAATGTGTGTCCGCTTCCCCCTTGACACGCCTGTTCAAGGTAGCTTTTTCAAGGAATAAGTTGCCTTGAGACAGGAAGAGCGCGTGGATAATCCCATCTGCAGTGCATGCGGCTCCAAGATGAAGAGGAACGGGCATACGAGCTCTGGGGCGACGCGATGGCGATGCAAGGCATGTGGTGCGTCGTGCACACACCGCATCGACACTGCCGCCAAGCGTCTTGCCGAGTTCCTCTCTTGGCTCATGGGGAAGAGCGCGCAGTCAGAGATGCCCGGAGAGGGTCGCACGTTCAGGAGGCGCACCTCTGAGTTCTGGGATATATGGCCTATCGCTCCCTGGACAGGCGAGGTATGCGACATCGTCTTCTTGGACGGCATCTGGATCGGGCGCGATGCCGTCGTGCTCATCGCATGCACGAGGGATCATGTGCTCGCATGGCATCTGGCGCAAAGCGAGTGCGCTGAGGCATGGGCAGCTCTCATGATGCGGATCCCTGCGCCTGCCATGGCGGTGAGCGACGGGGCACCCGGCCTCGCCAAGGCGACGCGCGCCGTGTGGCCTAAAACGCGTATACAGCGCTGCACCTTCCATGCGTTCTGCCAGGTGAAGAGGTGCACCACGAGCCGTCCCAAGCTGGATGCAGGCGTCGAGCTCTACTCGCTTGCCAAGAGGCTTCTCAAGGCCAAGGACGCAGACGCTGCGGCAGCCTGGCTTGCCGACTATGCAAGCTGGTGTTCCAAATGGGAGCGCTTCTTGCGAGAGTTCACGCTGAAAGATGGCCGCAAGCAATACGCTCACGAGCGCTTGCGCAAAGCGCGCCATGCCCTCAATAGGCTCGTGAGGTCAGGCGAGCTGTTCACGTTCGTGGAGATGGCGCAAGAGCATGGGGGCATGTGGGACTCGACCAACAACATGATCGAGGGTGGCGTGAACGCGCGCCTGCGCGAGATGCTCAGGATGCATCGGGGGCTGTCGACCATACGCCGCATCAAGGCGATCTTCTGGTGGTGCTACATGCACACAGAGTCGCCGCTTCCTCCCGCAGAGATCCTGCGCATCATGCCCACCGATGACCAAGTGGAAGGGCTCTTCGCATCAGCTTCCAGAAAGCACGAGCGCAACGATGGAGCGCCCGCAGAATACGGATCGGGGATCATCTGGAGCGAGTTCCATATGCCTACTGAATACAGACGGTGAATAATCGGAGCAGACACACATTCTGTCCTATAACCCAAGGTTTTCATAGCTTCTATGAAAAAACCGGGGCAGAACCACTTTCGCAATCCTGCCCCGTAAAACCTTTCGGTTTTCAGTATGGCTCTAGTCTATCAGATTGAAGCCTTCCGTCAATCGTTTTACGAAGGCGAGCGCGGCCATCGTGGGGTTTTCCACGGGAAGCACAGAACCCTTCTCTATCTCTCCGAGGTATCGTTTGAGATCATCGAGCCGCCTGGTCCTCGTGCCGCCTTCGGGCACCATTGTTGAATAGAGGTACAAAAGCGATGCGATCTTCGCGGTCGGAATAGTTTGAAGCCAGCGATGGCGAAGGCGCTTCGACATTCCGATAGTGGAAAGCGCTTTGTTGATCTCGGGCGGAGCGACCTTCTCGTCATCGGTGTGAGGAAACAGGTCGAGCAAGATGCAAGAGTTGTGGGCGCAAGCATTCCGTAGCGATTGCACCGTCCGGAGGATGAAGTAGTCTGCGATCATCTGCTTGTCATCGGAGCATGTTCCGCAATACCTGATAAGGCCGACGATCGTTCCGAAGGGCACGACCTCAACAAACGCCGAGAGCGGCAAGTTATCCCCGTACTCTTCGAAGATGTAATCGTTAGTAGGATCGTTCTTGCTGCGCGCGATCTCGCGCTCGATGTACTTCCGCTGCCGGTCGTCCTGGCTGCTCCAGTAGTCGGCCATGACAGCATGATCGTCCGCCTCTGTAACGGCGCACTCAGTTATCAATCTTGTTTTGCAGAAATGTTCTATATCAAGGGACATAGCAAGAAGGATCTCGCGTAGACACTGGTCTATATCGGCAAGGTACTTCAACTGGCCGAAGTCGAGGTCCATGTACTTTCCCTCGTTCTCGCCTTCGGCGTGAACATCAAACAGTCTTGTGTAGGCGCACGTCTTGAAAGCCGGGCACTTCTCGGCCATGTACTCCCGAGCGTCGCTCTCAGTGCAAATATCGAAGGTGACGCCTTGCTCCTTCAGCTTTGCGATCTGCGCGTCGATGTAGGCTTCGGATTGTTGGGTTGTCTGTTCGTCTTCCATAGCGTCTATTCTACCTCGGTCGGTGTCGCATTCAGCTCGGCGGCTTTGGCTTTGGCAGTTGCTTCGTCCTCGCCGTACCACTTCATGCGGTACTCGTAAGGGAGCATGGTGCGCCCCAGCTCCTCCAAGTCCTGCTTCTTCTCGGTGTACACGTCGGTGATGATGCTGTCGTCGAAGGCAACGCGCACGTTCCCTTCCTTGGGCAGCTTCACTCCCAAACATCGCGCACAGTGCAGAATCGCCTTCGCGATCGTGGTCATGGATCCTTCGAGCAGGTTCTCGTGGCGACGGATGTTGCGCATCAAGGCGGCGTTGTCACTCGACACCTCGGTCACGGTCTTGATATAGCCGCGCGCGTCGAAGTCGTAGTAGGTCAGACCGAACCCGCAAAGGTCGCCCAAGGTCTGGAGCGCCACGCGGAACACCTCTGCCTGCTCCTTGGTGCGAAGCGCCGGCGCGAACTCCCGAATGACGTCCTCAGTCGAGGCCACCTTGCGATAGATCGTGCAGTCGTTCTTGCCGAAAGGTATGGCCACGGGCTTCTTGTCTTTGCCCGCCCGCTCCACGTCGAACATGGTATCGGCCAGAAAGATGCGCATCTTCGACAGGTCCACCTCGCTCACGAGCGCGTCATAGGCCAGGTCCACCGCCTGGACGGCGTCAAGCGCATCGGCGAACACGCTCTGCCCGTAGGGGCTTCCGTCCATCCGCGTGTTGGCGACGGCTGGCTTCAATATGGCGAAGGTGGGTGTTGGGCACCGCGTCTCATAGGCATCCAGAACACCGTCCACAGCCATGGCGTTGCCTTCGCCGTCGAAGCAGGTGGTCTTGATGACGTAGCCGGAATCGGAGAGCAGGTGCATCTGCAGCTGTGTCACGCGCTTGCCCTTCGTCACGGCCTCAGCCACGAAAGCGCATTCGGTTATCCCGTCATCGTCCCACGAAAGCGGAATGATCTGCCGCGCATCGTAGCGCCGCACCTGGATGGCCTTCTTCCCTAAGTCCACCCACACAGCCCAGGCGCCCGTGCCCAGCGCGAAGGCGCGAACCAAAGCCGCCTGCCCGTACGACAGGAAGTGCCTGCTCGCCAGGAAGCCGGACAGCCATTCGGTGCACTTCTGCTTGCCACAGTCGATGAGCGTCTTGTCGTTCAGAAGCAGCGATCCCCATTCCTCGCACATCCGCATGGCGGGATGGATCGATCTCCGGTGCACCTTGAAGCACCTGCCCGCAGCGTCGGTGTCGCTGTAGTCGTAGAAGTCACCCTCGGCTCGCATCCAGTTCCATCATGTGTTGATGTGGGGCAGCATCTCGTCAGCCGCACAACCGTATCCGAGCCGGGACAGGTGAGCCTTCACAAACTCCGGTATTGCGTATTCCTCTATCACTGGGCATGTCCTCTCCAACTTCGCCCACAGCCGTTTTCTACGCATCTTGCCGCCGTGTCACCGAATGGGAGCGATGTTTCATCCGCCCCGCAACCTGCGGCCACATGCCGGCGCCGCTCCGGGGCAAGCTGCAAGTCGATCCGTGCCACCCCAGCACAGCTGCATGGTTCGCCTGGGGGTGCGTGTGCCACGCTGCCGCAAGCAGCCCTGAAAGTCCCACGATGCGGCAGCAGGGAGGGCGGGCGCCTGTTGCAGCTCTCACCCAAGGCTGCTTGCGCCAGCGCGTCACCCGCACCTGCGGCCCGGCTCTCCATGCAGCTGTGCTGGGGTGGCACCGCAAGTCGGCCATGGCGCCCCTCCGCAGCACCGTCATGCGTCCGCTGGCGGCGGGGCAGCGCCTCGCCGCACGTTCGGGCGTCAGCGCACCGGGGGCACGGCAGGAGCGGCAGCCCCAAGCGACCCTACCGACCGCGCAACACGTCCTCCATCATGGCGTAGCGCACCGCGTCGATGCTGTGGTCGTTGCCGTCGGGTATCTCGTCCACCCAGTTGCCCTCGCGGTCGCGTTCGTACTCCTTCGAGGTGAACTCCTCGTAGGCGTGCGGGCACCTCACCGGGTCGATGACGATCTCGCGCAACCCGGCAAGCCACTCGTAGCTGAGACGCCTCATGCGGCCCTTCCTGGCGGGGCGGGCGCGCAGTCCGTGCTCGCGCTTGTACGTGGCCATGGCCACCTTGCCGTCTGCCGTGTCGTCGCACCAGATGACCTCGTCGTGGAAGTACGCTTCTTCGCCTTCCACGTCCGAGAACGTGAGCGCGTCTGCCACCATGGCGCCCGTGTCCTGCGGAAGCGTCTTTTTTGCCGAGAGCTCCCCGAACAGGAACAACCTTCGCTCCGAGGGCTCCCAGCCCACGCGGACGTACCTCCACGGGTCGGGGAACCATCCCCAGTCGATGCCGTTGCGCACCCAGCTCCAAGCGGGCTATCTCGTCGTCGCCTATCCTGCGCCCGGTGACGTTTCCGAACACGGCGCCGCCCGTGCCGGTCACTTCTCCCAGGTACTCCCACCGCCACGCGAGCTCGTTGCTCTCCCGCAGGTATTCCGCTTCCTCTATGAACGGCACTCCCAGCCACTCGGGATGCTCGTCCACCACATCCAGGTACGACGTGCGCACGACCAGCGTATCCTCGCGCTTGCGACGCTCCCTCTCTTCGGCATTCACCCAGTTGAGCGCCAATCGCGGCGGGTTGTAGCTGTAGAAGATCCAGAAGCGCTCACCGCCGCGGCGGAGCGAGTTGAGGATGCTCCTCACCGCGTCGATGCCGTCGAACTGGTCCACCTCCTCGAACCACACGCATGCGCAGTACCCGGTGGTGAACTTGGTGCCCTTCAGCTTCAGCGGATCGTCCGCGCCACGGAACACGATGCGCTGCCCCGTGGGAAGGTACGTCAGCTCCATCGGCGACACCCTACAGCGGAAGAACCCCTCCAGCCCCAGCGCCGCCACAGCCCACACGAGCTGCTGGTACACCGAATCGCGCAGCGTGTTGCTGAAGCGACGAACCACCACGGCATTGGCGAAGGGGTTGGCGACGATGAGCAGCACCAGGCACAGGCTGATGAACGACGACTTGGTGGAACCGCGCCCGCCGTTCAGCCAGTAGTGGACGTGCCCGCCGCACATCACATCCCCCAGCACGCCGTGGAACACGCTCGCGCACAAATCGGCGACGCTCACGCCCTCGTTGCCGCCCCTGCTGCGCTTGCCATTCCTGCCACTCATGCACTCGCTCCCGTCTCTGCCTTACCCGCACACACGCGAGGGCTCACTGACGCTATCCACATCCACACTCGATGTCGCGCTTTAGCTGCTTCTCGCGTTGCGGATGCCTCCGCATCTTTTGACACACGCGCAGCGGAAGCGAGCGCGTCTCGCGCCCTCGCAGCCTTGCGCCTTCGAGTAGCTGCTGCGGACCGTGTTGCGGAATCTGGCGAGGATGATGCCCGCCTTGCCCCCATGGCAGTCATGCCTGTCTCTTTACATCTAGGCGAAATGGCATCCATAGGTGTTTCTTCCTCTTTTGGTGAAAACAACGCCCCTACGCTCGCGCTTCTTTCCAGGCGAAGCGAAACGCTGAAAATTGCGGAAGCGGAAAATGTGCTTTGTGCGCGCTCGTTCCACCCTCGTGCTCCTTCTCCTGCTATTGGCGCGGAAGCGGTCAAGCCACGGTCTTGCCCGCGCTCCGTCAGCCCCAGCGCCAGCACCGCACGCATAACGGCGAGGATGACGGGCCTGTGCCGCCGCAGGGTCTTCCTCCGCCTTCGTCAGCCCGCACAGCTGCGCCGAAAGCCCTCTGCAGCCGGCAAGCCCTCATGCGCACCCGTGCGCTCTTCCTCCGGCTCCGCCAAGGCGCATCAGGCACCTTCGGTGCCCCATGCGTCTTGGCTGCGCGGCTGCAAGCCTCATGTCTTGCAGCCATGCCGTGGTGCCCGGCAACCTCCGTCGCTGCGCTCCTACGGCTGCCCGGCACCACGGACAGCGTGCTGCGCTCCCAGCGGTATCGCGCCACGGCTCCGGTGCGCTCACGGTGCAAGCGCACCTTCGGCTCCGCCAAGCCACGCAAGCAGCTTTCCGCTCGCCTTCGGCGGCTCCAAGCATCTTGCGCGTCTTAGCTCCGCAGGCTGCCAGCCATCCTGGCTCGCAGCCCTGTGTGTCATGCCACCCGGCGGCCTACAGCGCTTCGCGCTTCCGGCTCGCCCGGTGTCATGCCCCACGCTCCGCGCCACCTTCGGTGTCGCTCCGTTGGTCGGGCAGCCCTTCGGTCTGCCCTCCGCCCGGCAAGCCACCTCCGGCCCGCCTTCGGCGGCCCTCCGGCGTCTTGCCGGGGGCCGGCGCGCCCTACGGTCGCGCCGGCGAGCGACCTCGCCACACCAGCCCATCAGTCAAAACCCTATCCATCCCCGCCGTCGGCCTCGCCATCAGGCAGGGAAGGCGGGGGAAGGGCATCACGGGAAACCTCGTTGTACGGCTTGAGCTCCACGCCCACGAAGAGCTGCGGCGTCTCCATCCTCTTCTCCTCGGCAGCGCGCTCGCGCCTGACGTACTCGTCGGGGAACTTGCGCTCAAGCAGCCACGCGGCAGCCGTCCAGTTGCTCGAACGCTCGACAGCAGCCTGCTTGATCAACCCCGTCAATGCCTGCTTATAGTGGGCTTCTGCCTTTTTTAGGGCATCGCCTAATTCGCGTTCCAGTCGCGTTTTGGGCGTGTTCAGCCATCGGTAGAAGTTGGAGGGATGAATGCCCAGAACAGCGCATATGTCCTTGTCCATCATCCCTTCGCTTTTGAGGCGCGCCGCCTCGTCTATGAGTTCCAATGTGCACTTCGCTCGTCTTGCCATGCTGCGAATGGTGCCGCCACGTCACAAAACGCCCCAGAAACGAAGCAGGGCGGCCCCTGCGCCCAGGAACCGCCCCGAAGCATCAAAAAAACCGCGCATCCGCATCAGAGCCCCGTACGCCGCCTGTCGCTGCCTTCAAGGATGATGGAGGCGAAGGCGCTGCGGTCCCCCAGCCGCGACAGTATCGCCTCGGCGATGGCAACGTCGCCCTCGGCTGACAAACGCCCAGCAAGATCGCGCCCGTTATGCTGTGTCGTGTATATCGTCGATCGCTGCGCGGCATAGCGTGCGTTCAGGCAATCGAAGATGATCTCAAGCGCCCATGCGCTCGGGCGCTCTTTCCCGAAATCGTCCACAACCAGCACGTCCGCACCGGTGAATCGCGCGATAACCTCATCCTCCGACCCGCGCCCGTCATAGGCCGAACGGATCCCGCGCATCACGGCACCGAGCGTCGTGAACCGGCAGCGCCGCTTCTCGAACACCGCGTTCAGGATCGCGGCCGCCGTGTAGGTCTTCCCGACACCCACGCTCCCTCGTATCACCACACCTCGCCTGCTCCCACCTAAAAGCTCACGAACGTACTGGCGGGCTTCCTGGCGGCACTTCTCGATGTCGGCTTCCCGGAACCGCTCAGGAATGCCGATCTGCGCATAGCGCCTGCGCCTGACTTGCTCGCGCTCCACAGCTGCCGCCGCCTCCAGCTCCGCCTTGCGCTCAGGGCTTATCTTCGGAACCTCAAATCGCATCAGCAAATCGCTCAAACGCTTCATTCTCGGCTCCTTCCTTCATCGCCTGGTGCATGTAGCTCTTGAAGTGATCCGGCGACAGCAGGGTCGAAGCTGTCAGGTGCTTGCGCATCTTCGCCTTTCCCTGCCATTCATCACGTTTGTACTCGATCATCTGGCGCACCTGCTCGTCGGTGTAGCGCCCCTCCATCCCCGCCAGAAACCGTGCGCACGTGGGCGGCAGCTGCCCGTATGCGGTGCCCAGCACATCGTTCAGCGCCCTCAGGCACCGCAGCCCGAACGTGGCGCTCTCTGCGCCGTCTTGGGCGTCATACAGGTTTGGTGTGGCTTTCTCTTTGGGAAGGCTTTCAAGTCGAATCTCCTTCCCGGTCTCTTTCTCCCTCTCTTTCTCACCCTTTATAGGTGCGCTTGCTGTTTGCTCGCTGGTTTGCTTGTATGGTTGGTTTGCTTCCCGTTCGGCAGTCTGCTTCGCTGGTTGCTTCGGCTTTTGCTTCGCCGTTTGCTTTGAATCGGCTTCGGCGTTTGCTGGCGGTGCTGCCTGCAAGTCCGCGCAACCTCGCGCAATGTCGCCCGCGCCGTTCGCGCCCCCCGGCGATGGCCTCCTGCACCTGTTCGGGCTTCAGCTTGCGGCTGCGCCGCTTTCCGCCCTTCTTGCCGGCGATTGCTCGCGCCTTCGCTATCAGCACACGCTGGCGGAATGCGACGTAGAACCCTCGCGCAGTGCCCCGCAGCTTCGTGTCCTCCTCGCCGTCGAAGTACAGCGCCAGCAGGGCGCCGGCGCAGGCGTCGCGGTCGCGCTGGGGAAGCGTCGAGATGGCCTCCCAGAAATCGTCCTGAAAATACATTCCCACATCCAAAACCTCTTTCAGGTCGTCCCCGAAGCGCCCCAGTCGCTCCGCGACTCCATGAGCTTGCGCTTCTGAAGGATCAGCTTGTTCACATGCGCAATGGCTCCGGCGGCCTCGCGCGCGGAGAGCTCGCTTAACTGCCTCCCGTACTTCGCGCATGCCCATTCCTGGATCGATCCGGCGTGGATGCCCAGCCTCTGCGCATCGGTCATCGCCTCTTCCAGCATCGGCATGATGGATGCCGCAGCAGCATGCACGTCCCGCAATGCCGCTGCATCCGCTATCTCTCTCACATCGTCGCGTCCCATCCCTTGCTCCTTTCCTGTCGCACGAAGTGCGAAGTGACTTTTTGAAGTGCAAATCAACCAAATCCACACATATCAGCATCCGAGCGGCAGAAGGCCGCACGGGCACGGAGGGAGTGGGCTCAACCGTTCTTTTCAGCCGCCTTCCGCTGGCTTTTCGTAGGTAATCCATAGCGTTTGCACGTCCTCGCGTTGCGCTGCCTGATCTTCGCGCGCTCGCGCCGTATCTGCTCAATTTCCTCACCTTCTTCGGCTTCCCGCCGCTCCTGCTCCAACAATTCCTCGAATGCCTTCGCCTCTTCGAGCCGCAATAGCTCCGTGCAACGGATGCACATCTTCGACTGCCGGTTGATGTGGACGCCTATGGCGCCGCACTCCGGGCACACAGTCCTCTTCCGAAGCGAGGCGTGAATGCGCACCGCGCGCCTCTTTATGGCGTAAACCGTGTGCAGGGCATGGCAGCGCCTCACGAGCTCGCGCCGCACTGCGTCAACGCCCTTGTGCCCCAGCTCGCGTATCACCGCGTCCTGCTCATCGGTCCACCTCATGGGATCACCTGGTTCATTTCGGCTACCTTGCGCTCCAGGTACTCTCGGGCGTCTATGCGCCATGTCCGGTTGTTGAGCTTCGTGCATCTCACTTCGCCACGCCTGCACATGCGCTGCGCGGTCCACAGGCTCACGCCGAGTATCTCGGCGAACTCTTCTGCCGTGGCGAATCGCGTGACGTGTTCGAACTCTGACATCGTCCGCGCTCCTTCCTTTAGCGGGGTTTCTCCTCGACCATTCCCTCATGCGCCTATCTCGCACTTGTCGAAGTCGCTTCCGTCTAACCCGAGGACCCGGCACACGTTCAAGAACTGCTTGGCCTTCAGTTCGCCCTTGCCCTGAAAGGCCCGGGAAACGACGTCCGGGTTCATCGAGCACCTTCGGGCTATCTCTGCATAGCTCACACCGCGGGCGACGCGCCGCTCTTCCAATACTTCGGCAATGCTCATCCCTCAATCACCTCCTTAATCACATCAGAAATAAAAGTATCAAGCTGTAACAAACTCATTCACTATCAAAACAGTGTGATTTGCTGTTAATTTCCCTTTATCAATGTGATTCACGCCTGCGTCATGGTAGAATGAGGCATCAGATTCTTCAGGTTGGATGAGCAGAAGAGGTGTTGGAAATGCCCGACAATGAGAGCATCGGCTCGCAGTTGAGGGCGGCCAGGAAGGCTGCGAGGGTCAGCGCCTCTGAGGCCGGCAGCGCGACGGGGGTCAAAGCCAACGCGGTATACAACTGGGAGAACGGCCACAGCGAGCCGAGCGCGAGCCAGCTGCTGATGCTTTGCCGTCTCTACGGAATCGACCTGAAAGACCTGAGCGCCGCCGGGCAAGCACGGGGCAGTGCCCACCCGTGGGAAGCCGATGTGGACCTGCGTCTGCTCCTCTCAGACGTCATGCGAGGGCATCCGGCAGCCTATCCCATCCTCGTGAAGAACAGCTTTGCAGACCGGGTGCTCGCTCTGGGAGCCTATGCGCTCGTCGAGCCGCGTGATGCGGGCATAGCCCCAGGCACGCTCTGCGCGGTATCCGTCAACGAGCAATACCCCATCTTCGCTCGCGTTACGGAGCTCTCGGCTGGGTACAGGCTGTCGCCGGATTCCCACGATCCGACGAGGCGCGATCTGGTCATCGATTTCGAGGAAGGAGGGGATGCAAGCGTCTTGGGCGTGGTCATCTGGGATTTCCCGCCCTGCGCAGAAGCTGAAAGAATGTAAAAGAGAGCCCCGCGCGCGCTGGCCGGCGCGACACGGGGCATGCCGAAGAAACCCCGCTAAAGGAAACCTCGACGAAAGGATTTTATCATGCCGTGCAAGAAGACAGGCAAACCAGCCCAGGGCGAAGGCAACATCTACCCTCTCGAAGACAAGCCCAAGAACCGCTGCGGCAAGTGGCGCATCGTCATCCCGCTCGGGAAGCTCGACGGAAAATACAGGCAGCGCAAAGAGACGTTCCACGGAACCTACACCGAAGCCCACGCCCGCCGCCGCGAAATGGTGATAGAGCGCGACGGCCGCCCGTGGGATGCGGATTGCACCGTCGGCGAATGGCTCGATTCATTCAACGCCAAGCGTGCAGCATTCGGGGAGATCTCCAAGCGAACCATGGAGACGGACAAGAGAAACAGCGCATCGATAAAGCTGCATCTTGGCGAATGCCGCTTTGGCGACCTCACGACAGAGCGCGTCAACCGCATGTACTCGGATCTGCGGGCGGGGAAGTCCTTGAGCGGAAAGCCGCTGTCCGGCACAACGCTTCACAGCATCCACTCGATGCTGATACTCGCATTGCGTGAGCCGATCAAGAAGGGCATCGTCCACACAGACCTCTTCGAGGGCGTCATAGCACCCAAGCGCGATACGAAAGAGAAGCGCACGCTCAGCACGCCCGCAGCAGGCTCGTTCATGATGAACCTCGACCCCAACCATCCCTCGGCGATGGCCGTGCTGCTCTGCGTTTCGATGGGCCTGCGGAGAAGCGAATCGCTGGGAGTGATGTGGTCGGACATAGAATACGGCGTACTCCATCTGCGCCACGGCGTCGAAGAAGACGGCGGGCTGAAGAAGCCCAAGACCGCGGCGGGAATAAGAAGCCTGCCGATTCCGCGCATCATCATGGAGGCCCTTGAAATCCGCCGCAACGCGCAGCGAAAGCTCGCGATCATGATGGTGTATGGCCCGAACCATCAGGGCTCGATAGACCGAGATAAAGTCGAGCTGGCGCTTCAGGAGCAATTCCCGTTCGTATGCTCCAACGCATCGGTTCCGAAGCGCCCCCATGCGCTCAGCGTCTGGTGGAGCAGGCATTGCAGGGACTACGGTATTACTATCACCCTGCATGAGCTGCGCCACACGTTTCTAACCATGCTCGCTCGCGCAAAAGTGCATCCAAAGGTCATGCAGGAACTAGCCGGCCATGCGAGCGCTCAGATAACAATGGACATATACACCCACATCGACATAGAGGAAAAGGCAAAAGCCATTCAAACACTCGACGCCGCACTTCTCCCGCAGCAAACGCAGCCCAACATCATCGAAGTAGCGAACCACGGCAATTCTTCCAACTTTCTTCCACCAGCCGCCTAAACAACCCCACTGAACAGGTACTATGCCCTAAAGGACAAAAGAAACCGTCCCCTGTGTCCTCCTGCCCTGTGTGCCCTTGTGCCCCCCCTGCGCCCCGTGCTGTTGCAGAGCGGTTGCATTATCGGCAAGGGGCGTGCGCATCATGCACCGCAAATCGTCGCTCACGCCCCTTACACTCGAGTCAACGAAAGAGACCGCATGAGGGAAAGAGGCAACCATGGACGGCAATCTGGTCGTGCTGATCGTCATGATCGCGCTGGTCTTGGGCGGAGGCATTCTGCTCAACTTCCAAATCAGGCACTCCGAGAAGAAGGAGCGCGAGGCCCAGGCGAAGAGCGCAAAGGGCGGCTCGGAGGCAAGACAGGCAGCAGCCCGCTAGACCAACAGCAACAGCAGCCAGCGGTCGGAAGAGGCCTCCTTTACCAGGAGGCCTCTTCTGCGTTCTGGAGCAAGCGAAGAAGCGCTAGAATGAGCGCCTTCGAACCTGCCGCACGAAACGCACGAGGCGACGACATGAACATCGAATCGTTGAGCGAATTCGCATACCTTGCAGACACGCTGAGCTTCCGGCGCACGGCCGAGCACTTTTACGTCAGCCGCTCGGTGATCAGCCGCCACCTCGCCTCGCTCGAAGACGCCCTGGGGGCCGTGCTCCTGGAACGCGACGCGCACGGCGTGGAGCTCACGCCGGCCGGCAGGGTGTTTCTAGGCGAGGCGCAGGCCCTCTTGCGCGCCTGGGACCAGGCGCAGCAACGGGTGCGCGCCGCATCCGCCGCAGGAAGCACGCTCGTCCGGGTGGGATACCTGCGCAACGGCGCTCGGCCATTCCTCGCCAAGTTCGTGAAAGCCATGACTCGCAAGCACCCGGACGTGCATCTGTCGCTGTCATGCATGGGCTACCAGCAGGCCCGCATCGCGATGGAGGAGCACACGATCGACGTCATGCTGGGAATCAACGTCGATCCGTCGCTCACCAAGAACTATCGGTCAACGCTGATATATAAGGACTACTTCGTCGCCGCCTGCGGCCACTCCCATCCGCTTGCCGGATGCGCTGACGGGGTCACGTTCGACGACCTGCGCGAGCAGCGACTTGTCGTTCCGGACAGCTATGTGTCCGCCGGACTGGCGAAGCTGGTCGGCCAGCTTGTCGACGAGAAGGCACTCTCTGAGTCAGGCGAGCTGTACCAAGACATCGACATGCTGAACCTGAAGATACAGACCGAGGACGTCATCGCGTTCGTTTCGAACCTGAACACGCTCATGTTCGAGGAGTCGCTGGCGATTCTCCCCATCGTGGGCATCGACACCGGATTCAGCATCAGCGCCTACTACCACGACGGCTTCGATGGCGCGGCCTATGAGGCATGCAGGGCGGAGTTCGAGGCATGTCAGCGCCTCCTCGCAGCCACCACGCCGAAGGTCCCGTGGGGCGAGCCGGAATAGCCGGCCGTCCGCCTCCGCCGTCCCGGTCGCCGTCCGGCAGCATGTTGCGGCTGCGCCCTTCGAGCAGGACGCAGCCGCAACATGCTGCAACACAGGGGGCGTCCAACACGCCCAACACAGGGGACGGTTCCCTGTGTTCGAAAGCGGAACGCGGAACCGACCCCCGTTCCAACGACCCCTGTTCCAACAAATGCCGGCTCAGGACGAGATGACGTCATCTTCCTTTCGAGGCCCGAATCGTGCAGCTGAGACCATATAGAATGCAACCACTCGTTTGTGGCCTTGCACGTCGCTGCGCCCGTCCCTATGCTCTTCGGCGAGAGAAAGGACGTGGATGAAGCTCAACGTGAAGGAAGACCCCGCCGTCACAGAGGTCGAGGTGACCGTGGTGTGCCCACGCGTCGACGCGCGCGTGCAGCGGATCATGGCTGCAGTGGAAATGGAGGATCTGCGACTTGCGGGAACCATCGACGGCTTCCTGTGCATTCTGGAAGCGCGCGAGGTGCTGTACGTCGAGACCGTTGATGGACGCACGTTCCTCTACGGAGCGAAAAAGGTGTACGAGTCGACAGCTACACTGGCAGACATCGAAAGCCGTCTAGCTGGGGAGGAGTTCGTGCGCGCATCGCGTCAGACGTTGGTGAACCTCGCGCACGTGAGCGGCATCAGGCCCTACCTGAACGCCCGTCTCGAACTGGTACTCGACAACGACGAGCACATCATCGCATCACGCCAATTCGCACCTCTCATCAAGAAGCGCATAGGACTTTAGGAAAGGATGGGCATATGAGCAATTTCGCGAAAAGAATCATGATCACCGCCTGCGTGATGTTCACCCTGTTCATGACGATTGGAACGGTGACGGCCATCGCATTCATCGGGCCTCAGTACGGGCTGGTCATGACGCTGAGCTTGCTCCTGGCAGCGACGATGTTCGCTCTGCTGCAGGCACTCTGGTTCACCGATAGGGTCATACACCAGCTAGCATATCCGATACGCATCATGGGGTTCGGCGTGATGGGGTTTGCCGCGCTGGCGTTGTGCGCGTGGGTGGGTGCGTGGTTTCCCATGAACGAAATCGGCGCGTGGGCCACGTTCGCCGTCATATTCCTGGTGACGCTGGGGGCGTTCTGCCTTGGATACCAAATCCACTTCAAGCGCACCGTGGGAAGCTTCGACGCTGCCCTGCGCGCATACCACGAACGCATGGGTCGATAAATTGCGCAGAGCCAAAAGGAGGCCGTTCCCGCGATTCAGGGGCTACATAGCAACACGACAACACAGACAGCACAGGGGGACGGCTCCCTGTGCTGTCGAGGGGGCGCCTAGCACAGAGAACCGTCCCCCCCCGTGTTCCCCTGTGCCCTAGCGCATGCATGCCGGCGCTAGCGACTCATCATTTGAAGGCCTCGGGGCTGCTTCGGCTGCGCTGGCGGCAATGCTCTCCTCGCACAGTGACTTCGGAAGGCTCGGGGCGCTTTTGGCGAGCATCATCGAGACCAACGTGCGTCTGGAATGCCTCGTTGCGTGCAAGCGCGAGATCATCGCCATGATGACCGAGGGGTCGGACTTGCTCGTCGAATGCGGCATCTTCGACGATGCGGCCGACTCGACAAGGTTTCTCTTGGACCTGTCGAACTACGTTTCCGGACTCCACCCTGCGACCCACCCGCTTCCCACCCAGCGCGCCGCCTGCGAGGAAACAGGCTATCCGATGTTGTCTTACGAGGAGTCGCTGCGCGATTTTCTGACCGTACAGATCGTCGGCTACAGGACGCTGAAGGGGCTGCGAAGCGATTCGTGATTTCCGATCGTGCGCGAAAAAAGGAAAAGGAACTGTACGGGCATGAGACGAGAGCTTGGCATTAACACAGGCAACACAGGGAACCGTCCCCTGTGTTAGGCCCTGTGTTAGGGATTTGCGCATGCGCCGGTGCTGCGCGAGCGCGCGGGCTCAAGGCGGCTGGGGGCAGAGATGTGGGCAGGGCTCTGAGGACCCGGCCGGGTCCCGCCGTTGCGCCGATGTTTCGCTTTCGGGAACGCACGGTTCCAGAGCGACGACGCGGCGCTTAGAATGGGAGCAGCAGGAACGGAGGTATCATGCCGCTAAACGAAGCGGATGATGGGGTAGGAAAAGACTTGCCAGACAGTGTCTGGCAAATTGACCTTCTCCCACTACTGTGAGGTGCTCGACCTAGACGATGACGAGAAGCGCGGCTTCATGTTCGTCGGGACGAACCAGCGCGTGCCCGTCGGTAGCGAAAAGGACTATGTAGATATGGTCTTCTACAACAAACCGCTGCGCGCTTACGTGCTCATCGAACTCAAGACCACGAAGCTGACGGCTTCGACGGCAGGGCAGATAAATGAGTATCTGAACTACTATGCCGCAGAGGTGAACGATGAATACGATAACCCTCCCATCGGCATCATCCTCTGCACTGATAAGAATCATGTGCGCAGAGTACGCCCTTGGTGGCCTCAACAACAGCATCTTCGCATCGACCTGCACGCTGAACTTGCCTGGCAAAGAGCAGCTTGAAGAGCAAGTAAGGCGAATGATAGAAGCCAATGAACGCAAGCTGTTAGGAGAACCGAGCGAGAATGATGGATTGATGAAATAGGAGCCTTCTGCGAGCATGCTCCTACATGTCAAAGCCTCCGAGGCTTTGTTGGGGCCGGCCCCATTGGGATCAGCCCCAGTCGTTTTCAGGCGCGCTGCTAGGCTGCATCTAGCTCGGCCACGCAAGACTCCACTATGCAGCGGATGACGGAAAGGTCGGAGGCGGTTATCTGCTCGCTGCTGGCCCTGTCCTTGAGCATCGCCAGGAGCGATGCTATCCCCTCCAGCCTCTCGGACGACTGGATTGCGGCATTGACCATTTCTTTGGTTGGGGGGATAACCTTCGCTTGCCCTCGCGTGCGCTTAGGCGGCCCGACGATAGACTCGTACTGCAACCACGACGGCCACCAGCAGGATGCCCACGCACCATACGATCGCAATCCACAGGTCGTCGCCGAGGGGCTGGCCTTCGAGCAGCGACCGGATGGTGTTCACGAGCGGCGTGACGGGCTGGTTCTCCGCAAAGACCCTCAGCGCCCAGGGCATCGTGTCCGTGGGGACGAATGCCGAGCTGACGAAGGGCAGGAAGATCAAGGGGTACGAAAACGCGGTGGCTCCGTCCGACGTCTTCGCCGCCGTGCCCGCGATAACCGCAACCCACGTGAGTGCCAGCATGAACAGGACTATGAGCCCCGCAACGGCGAGCCAGGAAAGCAGCCCTGCGGACGACCTGAACCCTATCAACAACGCAACGGCGACGACGATCGCCACCGATAGGACGTTCGCAGCGAGGGACGAGATGACGTTGCCCCAAAGCGGCGAGGACTGCGCGATAGGCATCGAGCGGAATCGGTCGAAGATTCCCAGCTTCTTGTCGTTGAACATGCGGTACGCGGTGTACGTCACGCCGGTCGCCACCGTCATGAGCATGATGCCCGGCAGCATGTAGTCGACATAGCTGCCCCCTGGCACCGAGATCGCCCCGCCGAACACGTAGACGACCATGAGCATGACCGCGACGGGCATGACCACCGAGGTGGCAATGGTGTCGGGGCTGCGCAGGATGTGGCGCATCGACCGGCCGAGCATGACGGCCGTGTCCGAGAAGAAATGCCCTTTGCTAGCATTCATGGCTCGCTCCTTCGCTCTTCGTTATCGCCAGGAAGACTTCCTCCAGCGAGGGTTGCTTCTCCACGCACTCCTTCCTTGCGGGCGGAATCAGGCGCCTCAGGTCGTCAAGCGTCCCGTCGGCGATGATGGCGCCGTCTTTGAGGATCGCGATCCGGTCTGCGAGCATCTCCGCCTCTTCCAGGTACTGGGTCGTGAGGAAGATCGTGGTCCCCCGCTCCCGCAGGGACTTCACCGTGCCCCAGACTTCAAGGCGTGCCTTGGGATCGAGCCCCGTCGTGGGCTCGTCGAGGAAGACGAGCTCCGGGTCGCCGACGAGGCTCATGGCGACGTCGATCCTGCGGCGCATGCCTCCCGAGTAGGTGGACATGGGGTGGTCGGCCGCCTCGCTCATGTCGAATCGCTCAAGCAGGTCGGCAGCGGTCTGCTTGGGGTTGGCGACATGGCGCAGCCTCGCCATCATGACGAGGTTCTCGCGCCCGGTGAGCACGTCGTCCACTGCCGCGAACTGGCCGGTGAGGCTGATGAGGCGCCGCACGTCGCGCGGGCTTTGGACTACGTCGAAGCCGCCAACCGTTGCCGAACCTCCATCGGGCGCCAGGAGTGTGGAGAGGATGCGTATGGTGGTCGTCTTTCCCGCGCCGTTGTCGCCGAGGAGCGCGAACACGCTTCCCGCCTGCGCCGTAAAGCTCACGCCCTTCAAGACATCGACGCCGGCGAAGGACTTCCTCAAGTCCTCGACGACCACCATGTTCTTAGATGACGGCATGGGATCTGCCTCCGTTCTTCACTAGTAAGTGTTACTGAATACTACTATATAGTATCACTTACTAGTTTGACAAGCCCCGAGAGCAGGCGCCGTTGACAGCTTGTTGACATTCCCTCCATAAGAAGAGTCGGGACGCTCGCCAAAGCCTCCCGCCTCGATGGGGTGCGCATGTCGCCGCACTCGCCGCGCTCGCCACGCCGTCGCGCAAAGGCCCGCGCTTGCCGGCCCTGCGGGCGTACGGCCGGCTACCCCAGCTTCTTCGCGATGTCCGCGTTGAGGTCGTCCCCCCACCTCTCCGTGTAGGTCTCGGCCTCCCGCATGAGCTCGTCGGCGAACCCGGCCACGTCCTCGCCCGTGATCTCCAGCACGGGCTTGCCTTCCGCAGCTCCCTCCTCGAAGAGGCCGACGAGGCCCTTTTGAATCTCGATGACGTCGTAGCCGGACCCCGAGGCGAACTTCCACATGTAGTCCTGGATCTTCTTGAAGACGAAGCGGTAGTCCTCGGGAAGGGCATCCACGCGGTCCATCATCGCCCGGTACGCGCGCTTCTCCTCCACTATTCTCTTCGGGTTGATGTAGTCGTTGAAGAACTGCTTGACGTTGGCCATCTCAGGCGCCTTCTTTCAGTCGGTCGATCGTGCCCTTGAGGTAGTCCCACTTCTCCCAGAACTGCTCGCGCTCGGTTGCGCCCGCGGCGGTCAGCCGGTAGAACTTGCGCGGAGGGCCGAGCTCGGAAGGCTTTTTCTCTGCTTCGATGAGGCCGCGCTTTTCCAGCCGGACGAGAATCGCGTAGACGGTTCCCTCGACGACGTCGGTCAGGCCGAGCTCGTTGAGCTGCCGCGTGATCTCGTAGCCGTAGGTGTCGCCGCGGCCTATGATCTCGAGCACGCAGCCCTCGAGCGTTCCCTTGAGCATTTCCGTGATGCTGCCCGCCACCGATCCTCCTCACGTCCAGGGCAACAAGAGTGGTATTAAGTGACACTATATAGTCTATACTACTCTGTGTTGCTGCATAGTAAGCATTTTCCATGCGTTGCCCATATTTTACCGAGAATCTCTTTGGCTCCTGGCGTAGGAATCCCTGCGGCTCTTGGCGTAGGCGGCGTAAGCGTAGGCGACTCGCCTGGGCGAAAAACGTCCCCTTGGCGTCAGCCTCGGGCCTCCTTCTCGGCCCTCTTCCCCGAAGGCGACTCGAGCAGCACCACGCCTGCGATGATCAGCGCGATGCCTACGGCCACCACTGCGTTCAAAAGCTCGCCCCATACCACCGCCCCGATGATGGTGATGGCGGTGACGCCGAGCCCCGACCAAACGCCATAGGCCACGCCAAGGGGCAGCTTCCCGACACAGGGGACGGTTCTCTGTGTTAGACATGCACGAACCGGCCTTTAACACAGAGAACCGTCCCCTGTGTTACTCTGTGTTACTTGCATCCGTAAGCCGCTCGACGCCGCCGCAGACCAGCTCTATGGTCATGGCGGTCATGCGCTCGACTGAAACCTTCTTGCCGTCCGCGACCCATTGACGGTAGATTCCCAACGTGGCCTCGATGACGAAGGCCATGAGCAGGCGCTTCTCCTCGTCGCCTTTTATGTTGGGAATGACGTCGGCCTCGGGCCGCTCCTCGAAGACTCGCTCCTGCATCGAGCCGCTCATCTCCCGAAACGACGGAGCGCAGGTGATACGCTCGTAGACCTCGCCCTGTTCGGCGGAGAACAGGCAAAACTCGCGTGTGATCCGCTCCAAGTCCTCCGGGATGCGCATTCCCTCGGTGCGCTCCATGTATCGTCCATGGATGTCGTCCTGAAGCTCCACCAGAAGGTCGTTCAGGGTGGGATAGTACCGATAGAAGGTCTTCTTGTTGATCTGCGCTCGCTCGCAGAGCTCCTTCACGGTGATCTGCGGATAGTCCTTCTCGCAGAGCAGCTCCTCGAACGCGCGGCGGATGCCGCGCATCGTCTTCTGCACGCGCAGGTCCTCGTTTCCTGTCAGCTTCATGACGACTCCTCAAGTTTTGCAACCAATCTGCGGAAGGAGTTGCTTATGCGCCTTCCGCAGAGAAAGCGACCATCGACAAACGGGGTTTTGCGAGATTAAATCATTTTCAAGAGATAAGCAACACAAGTTTCATAAATCGCCAGCAGAAGAAAGGAAGCCTTATGAGCGCACCACAACAGGCACTCGAAGAGCAGGCGCGCATCGCCTTGAACGACGGCAGCGTCATTCCGCAGTTCGGACTTGGCGTCTACATGATCCAAGGCGACGAGGCCACCGAGAGAGCATGCACCGAGGCCATGAGTCTCGGCTACCGCCACATCGACACGGCGCACGCCTATCAAAACGAACGCGGCGTCGGGGCGGCGGTCGCCAAAAGCGGCCTCCCTCGCGACGAGGTGTGGATCACCACGAAGCTCTGGCCGAGCGAGTACGGCGAGGGCAAGACCAGCGCCGCCATCGACAAGATGCTCGACCGCTTGCAGACAGACCACATTGACCTGCTCCTGCTGCACCAGCAGTTCGGCGACTACCTGGGAGCCTGGAAGGATATGGAAGAGGCGGTCCGCGACGGTCGCGTCCGCTCCATCGGCCTTTCCAACTTTGAGTCAGGGCGCCTGGAAGAGGTGATCGATACAGCCGAGATCAAACCCTCGGTGCTCCAGGTGGAATGCCATCCGTACCATCCGCAGCACCAGCTGAAAAAGCGAATCGCGCCCTACGGCATCATGATCGAGAGCTGGTACCCGCTGGGACACGGCGATGCGGAGCTGCTCTCCGAGCCCGTATTCGTCAAGCTCGCCGAGAAGCACGGCAAGACGCCTGCTCAGATTGTCCTTCGCTGGCACATCCAACAAGGCAACATCGTCTTCCCGAAGACCACCAATCCCGAGCACATGGAGCAGAACATCGACATCTTCGACTTCGAGCTGACCGATGACGAGATGGCACGCATCGACGCGCTCGACAGCGGCAAGCGCTTCTTCAACGTGCCACTCGAGGAGCAGGAGCGCACGCTCGGCGCGTTCGTGCCAGCCGACTAGACAGAAGCTTTGTCCGTACGTCCCGCAAGGGGCGCCCCATTTCTTGAAGGGAGAAGAAGATGAGCAAGCGATTCGAGAACAAGACAGCCATCGTCACGGGAGGCAGCTCCGGCATCGGGCGCGCTGTGGCGCTGAAACTCGCTGAGGGTGGTGCGAAGGTGATCATCGTGAGCCGCCATGCGAACGCACTCCAGGCGGTGTGCGACAAAAGCGACAACATCAGCTACGTGGCGGCGGACCTCACGGACACCGAAGACGTCGCCAAGGTCGCAGAGGCCGCCAGCGAGCGCTTCTGCGGCAAGCTCGACATCCTCGTGAACAACGCCGGATGGTGTCCCGTGCAGTCCATCAAGGACGTGACCCTTGCCGACCACGACAAGGCTTTCGACTTAGACGTACGCAGCGTGGTGGACCTCACCGTGCGCACGCTGCCGATGCTGATCGCAGCCAAGGGCAACATCGTGAACATCTCGTCCACCGCGGCCAAGCAGGGAGGCGCGAACCTTTCTATGTACGGCGGCGCCAAGGCGGCCATCGAGAACATGACCCAAGGCTGGGCATGCGACCTGGTCTCCGATGGCGTACGCGTGAACGCGGTTGCGCCCGGTGCCACGGCGACCAATATCTGGGACGTGCCCGGCCTCACCGAGCAGCAGTCCAAGGAGCATCGCGACGGCATCGCCGCCATGCAGCCGATGGGTCGCTTCGCCGCGCCCGAGGAGATTGCGAACGTGGTCCTGTTCGTGGCCTCTGATGACGCAAGCTACGTCACCGGTTCCATCTATGTGGTCGACGGTGGACTCACCGCGTAATGGCGATCGGCAAAGCGCACGAGGCTGCAGCTGCGAACATCCCGCACCACAACTCGGCGAGCAACCAGGGCGACATGCTCGATGCCGACCTAGCGCAGGGCTTTACCGGACCCAACGCGAAGGTGATGCGCCCCGAGGAGAAGATCTGACCATAGCGTGCGACCGCGGAAAACCGCAGCGCAGCGAATCGAAAGGAAGAAAACCCCCAATGAGCAACTCATCCCTCACGCGGAGAGCGTTCCTTGCCGGGGCAGCAGCCTTAAGCGCAGCGGCAGGGCTTGGCGCCATCGGCTGCGCTCCCGTCCCTTCGCAGCAACAAACGGCTTCACCCAACCCCGTCGAGCAGAGCGGCAATGACCAACCAGAGAAGGAAAGCGCCCTGACCGATAATGCAGCACAGCATCCAATCGGCGCTTATGACCCTCGCTTCGACTTGGGTACGGGAAGCGTCGTTCTGAACAACGGCGTCACGATGCCCATCTTAGGGCTTGGCACCTATCTCCTTTCCAGCGCGCAGGCAGAGGCATCCGTCACGGCCGCGCTCGATGCGGGCATGCGCCTCATCGACACGGCCCGCATCTACGGCAACGAAGACGGCGTTGGTCGCGCCATCGCAAAGTCGAGCGTGCCACGCGACCAGATCTTCCTCACCACCAAGATGTGGACGGCGGATTTCCGCAACGGTCCGGCGGCCATCGACGGCTCTCTTCAGAAGCTCGGCCAAGACTATGTCGACCTGATGCTGCTCCATCACGAGGCGGCAAACGACGAAGACGCCTACCGCGCCATGGAAGACGCCGTGAAGGATGGCAAGATCCGCTGCATTGGCATATCGAATTTCTACGAAAGCGGCTTCGAGCGCATGGTGGGCAACGTCGATATCGTACCTGCCGTGCTCCAGAACGAGACGCAGCCGTTCTTCCAAGAGCGCGCAGTGAAGGAGGTCCTGGCACCAGTTGGGACCGTGCTCGAATCATGGTTCCCCCTCTGCGGCAAGACAGATTGCCATGCCCTGTTCGCAAACCCCGTCATTGCTGAGGTGGCAGCCAATCACGGCGTCGTTCCCGCACAGGCCGTCATCCGCTGGCATCTGCAGAGCGGGAATATCTGCATCCCGGGGTCGTCGAATCCCGATCACATTCGAGAGGATGCCGATGTGTTCGGATTCTCGCTCACGCCTGATGAAATGGCGGCCATCGACGCGCTCGACCGCGATGAACGATTCGCCAGCTATTAGTGACCTCTAACGCCGCATAGCACAGGACATAGCACAGGGGACGGTTCCCTGTGCTATGTCGAGGCCGGTCAACATCTACTACAGCGGCACGGGCGGAAGCGCGCGGCGGTTCGCCGAGGAGATGGTCGCGTCCGGCACGATGGACGCCATCCGACGCGAGCCGGGAAACCTCCGCTACGAGCACTTCGCGCCCCTCGACGACGCGGAGACGGTGCTGCTGATCGACAGCTGGGAGAACCAGCGCGCGCTCGATGCGCACCACGCCTCCCCCATGATGGGCACCATCGCCGAGCTGCGCGAGAAGCACGACGTGCGCATGCGCGTCGAGCGCTACGTCAGCGACGAGGCCCACGACGCCGCAGCCGACGGCGCCTTCGTGAGGGAGTAGCGGGCGGCAAGCCCTGAGCCACACCCGCGTCCGATGCACGGCAGCAGCCAACCACGGCAAACCGCATCGGTCGCCCGGGGCGCTCAGAGGTCGTAGGTTCCTTCGCCGGAATCCAGAACGGCTCCGATCGCCGCGACGAACGCGGCATCGTCGTCCGTCACCTTCAGCTCGCTGCCGCACACCATCCCGAACACGCTGTGCATGACCTTGCGAAGGGGGATGAATCGGATGTGCGCGTTGCGATGGATCTCCTCAGGAAAGCACCGCCAGGAAAACGAGTCGCACATCAGCGCAATTTCGCCTTTTGCCAGCGAGCGCTCGAGGACGTTGTTGTTCGCCGACTTGAGGCGGACGCATTTCGGGCTGAACTCCGTGAACAGTTCGTCGTATATCTCCACCGACGCATCGCAGTCGAGCAGGCCGAGCGGAAGGGTCTCTAGCGACTCCCAGATCGGGCTCTCCGCATTCGCCGGCAGAAGCTTGCCGTGGACCACGATGCCCACCCTCCCCGTGGCGATGGGGATCATGCGATGCGTCGCCTCGAAGTCGGGGTAGATCTGCGGCGAGATGTCCGCGATCGCGATGCAACTCGGATCCGAGTCGTACTTCGGCAGGTCCGAAAGGCCAATCTCGATCACTTCCGCCTTGGAAAGGAAGCCCTCCTCGAGAAGCCTCGCACCGATCGAGACCATGCATGCGTTCGTGAAGGCGACCCTGCCGTCAAAGTCGCGCAGCATCCGGACGAGCGACGAAACGTCACGCACCTCGAACAGGGCGGCATCGTATTCAGCGACGATGCGCTTCGCGCGGCGCATGAAGGACACGCCCTCGTTGGTCAGGCGCGACCCTTGGCGGCCGCGCTCCACAAGCCGGCATCCCAGCGCCTTCTCCAGGGAGGCGATGGCCCGGCTGTAGCCCTGCTGGCTGATGTTGGCGATGCGCGCTGCCTCCGAAAACGAACGCGCGCCGTCAAGCGATGCGAAGTATTTGAGGTGATCGATGCGCATCCCGCTCCATCCTCCAAGACGGAACGATTCTATCACAACAAAACGTTGTGGCTCTGCGTCAATGTCGCTTATTCCCAAGCCGAAGCCAGCGAAATACCTTCGTACCAGGCTCCATTTCCATAGGAAGGCCGGAAGGCCGACGCAAAAGCAGCAAGGGAGGAGAATGAAGATGGAGGGCATGACTTTCGTAGGTCACGACAAGCCGTTCCAGTACGCCGACGGCGGCCTCACCGTAACCCGGGGCAGCGCCTGGTCAGCACCGGGATGCCATCTCGGATGCGGGGTGCTCATGTACACCGACGAAGACGGCAGGCTCGTGAAGGTGGAGGGAGATCCCGAGAATCCGTTCAACGAGGGCCGCCTCTGCGTGAGGTGCCTGGCCGTCCCCAACGCCGTCAACAACCCCGAACGCATCCGCAAGCCGATGAGGCGCATCGGCGAACGCGGCGAGGACAAGTGGGAAGAGATGACGTGGGACGAGGCGTTCGACCTCATCGAGGAGAAGTTCACGTACTATAAGGAGAACTTCGGCGCCGAGTCCGTCACGTTCTGGCAGGGGACCGGGCGCGACATCGCGGCATGGATAACCCGCCTTGCATGGTCCTTCGGAAGCCCCAACTACGGACCGTCGCTGAACGGCCTTGCGTGCTATGCGCCCCGGGTCTACGGGTGCATCGCGCTGTCGGGCTCGTTCTGGGTAGGCGACTACTCCCAACAGTTCGCCGACCGCTACGACAATCCGCAGTGGAAGCGCCCGGACGTCATCATGGTCTGGGGGAACAATCCGCTGCCGGCCAACTCCGACGGTGCCTACGGCCATTGGGTCATCGACTGCATGCAGCGCGGGTCCAAGGTCGTCACCATCGATCCCAAGGTGACATGGCTCGGATCCCGCTCCGAGCTCATGCTCCAAGTGCGGCCCGGCACCGACGCCGCCCTGGCACTGGCCATGGGCAACGTCATGGTCGAGGAGGGCCTCTACGACGAGGAGTTCGTCGAGCAATGGTGCACAGGGTTCGACGAGTACAAAGAAGTCGTCAAGGGCTACACGCCTGAGAAGGCCGCTGAGATCTGCTGGGTCGACGCCGACGACATCCGGAAGGCCGCGCGCATGTTCGCCGAAGCCGACGGCGCCATCATCCAATGGGGCGTTGCCCTCGACCAGAAGGAGGAGGCGGTCACGGCCTGCCAGGCAGTCGCGTCCCTGCTCATGCTGACCGGCAACATCGACAACCCGGGCGGCATGATCAAGCCTCCCGAGGTCCTGATGTACCTGAACGGCTGGGGATTCGACCTCATTGCGCCCGAGCAGTACGCGAAGCGCCTCGGCCCCGACAAGTACAAGTTCTACAACGCCGGCGTCCCCGCCGCCTCGGCCGAGTGCATGATCGAAGCCATGGAGACCGGCAAGCCCTATCCCCTCAAGGCGGCCTGGATCCAGACGACGAACCCGCTCACGTGCATGGGGGTCGACCCTCAACGCACGCTCGAGGCGTTCAAGAAGCTCGACTTCATCGTCGTCGTCGACCCCTTCAAGACGCCGACGCTCATGGCCCTGGCGGACGTCGTGCTGCCCGTTGCGATGTTCCCCGAGCGCAACGGCATCCGCTGCGGCGACGGCGCCCAGCGCATCGAGACGATCAATAAGGCCGTCGTCGACCCGACGCTTTTGTCGGACATGGAGATCAACCTCGAGCTTGGCCGCCGGCTGTGCCCTGACGCGTGGCCCTGGGACAACGTCGAGGACATGTTTAGCGCGGTGTACGAGTCCGTGGGCCTGACGTTCGAAGAGGCGCAGCGGAAGGCGCCGGGCTACGTTCCCTTCGAGTACTACAAGTACAAGACCGGCAAGCTACGTCCCGACGGCCAGCCCGGCTTCATGACCCCGACCGGGAAACTCGAGCTGTGGTCGAACATGATGGATGCGGTGGGATTGCCTCCGCTGCCGGCCTACGAAGAGCCCACCCCGGGGCCGGTGACGACGCCGGAGCTCTACGAGAAGTATCCGTTCGTCCTGACCACGGGTGCGCGCCGCTTCAACACGTTCCATGCCGAGAACCGCGAGAACCCCTACCTGCGCCGAATCCATTCCGAGCCAGCCGTGCAGATCCATCCCGCCGATGCGGAACGCCTGGGGCTCACCGAAGGCGAGTGGGTCTGGGTCGAAGGCCCCAAGGGGACGACCGGCGACATCGGAAGGTGCAAGCGCGTCGTCGAGATCACCCCCACGATGCTCGAGGGCGTCGTGAGCACCGACCATGCGTGGTGGCATCCCGAAGGCGATCCCGAGAGGCTCTACGACGTCTTCGACCTGAACGTCAACCAGCTGATGCCCTGGGGCTGCGGACCCTCGGGCATGGGCGCCAACTACAAGTGCCTTCTGTGCAGGATTTACAAAGTCGAGAAGGGAGAGTAGCAATGACCCGCAAGGCTATGCTCATCGATTACCAATGGTGCACCGGCTGCCATACCTGCGAGGTTGCCTGCCAAATGGAGTACGGCTTCGCCCCCGAGCAGAGCGGCATCGTAGTGAACGAGGTCGGGCCGTGGAAGATCTCTGAAGGCGTCTGGCAGTACGACTACGTGCCGCACCTCTCAAGGCAGTGCACCCTTTGCGCCTCTAGGCTCGAAGCCGGCAAGAAGGCCGCATGTGAGCAGCATTGCCAGGCGCGATGCATCAAGGTGGGCGACATTGACGAGCTCAAGGAGATCGCGGAGGGAAAGCCCACCCAGGTTCTGATAATCCCGTAGCCGCCGCGTTCGCGGCCGTTTCCGGCGGGGGCAGGCGACTCGCTGCGCCCCCGCCCATGCAGAGGAGGTCTACCCATGAAAGCAAGAGCGTTTGTCTGGGGCGTCATCGTCAACCTGATGCTGTCGTTCTTCTTGTCGCTCATAGTCGGCATCGCCACCAACATCTACAACGAGATGCCCGTCAACCTCGACACCGTCGCCATGCCGCTGCTCTACGGAACGATCATCGGCACGCTCACCACCACGATCATCCCCGTCAACAGGATCGGCATCAGGTTCGCAACGTGGCAAGGGGCTCCCCAAGGCTCCGCGCTTTGCGGAATCTACAAGAACTTCGTCATCCTGGCCTTCATGGTCCCCATCATGAACTTCTTCGTGACCGGGCTCATGATCGGCTTCGGGACGCAAGAGTTCGTCAACGCATGGCTCTATCCCATCATTTTCGTCTATCCCGTCGGCTATATCGTCTCGCTGCTGGGCGAGCCCATCGCCATGGCCGTGGCCAGCTTCGTGACCCGGTTCGACCCGACGAAGGCGCAGCGCGAGGAAAGCGTCGGGGTCTAGCGCAATTGGCATCCCTTCTTTCCCTCTATCGCTTCATCCTTCCCTAACTTCATCCTTCTTTCTCTCGGCCACCGGGACTCCTAGCCCGGTGGCCACTTTCTTGGGAGGGAGGGGGCGGCGGTGGGGCGAGGCAGAGAGCCATGCCCAATGGCCCATCTTGCCGATCCGTCCGTAGCGTTCGCCGAAGCAGTGCGTCAATTGGTCGGGCCTATCCCGCCCTCGCTACGCCACCTCTTCCAGCCGCCCGATGGCCCAGTCGATCGCCTTCAGCACGTCCGGGTTGCCGCAGGCGTCGCGCGCCCGGCGCAGCGCCGGCAGGTGCGCGGCGTCGCCCGTGTTGCCGAGCACCACGGCGGCGTTGCGCCGGAAGATGTCCAGGTCCTTGATGTAGTTGTACATGATGGGGCGCACGACGGAGTCGTAGTAGGCCTCGTCCAGCTCAAGCACCCGCTCGAGGTCGAACTCCTCGGCAAGCGCCTCGAGGAAGGGGTCCTTCGCCTTCGCGGTCGCCAGCACACCGCGATTGCGCGGACAGACCTCCTGGCAGGCGTCGCAGCCATGGATGCGCTCGCCCATCGACGCCCAGATGCCCTCCTGCGCGCCCGGCGCGAACCGCTGGTTGTTGAACAGGATGCACCGGTCGAGATCCAGTTCGCACGGGGCCGCCATGGCGCCGGTCGGGCACGCCCTCACGCAGAGGTCGCACCCTTCCGGGCAGCCGTTTTCCGCCCCGAAGGCGCCCGGCCCGGTCGGCTCGAGCTCGCGGTCCACCAGAAACGTGACCAGGATGACGAACGAGCCATCCTGCTCGGTGTAGGCGAAGTTGTTGTTGCCGTAGGTGGTGATGCCGGCCTCGGCGCACACGAGCCGCTGCGGCATGCGGAACTGGTCGCGCTCGACGCGCATGCCGAGCCCCTCCAGAAACGACGCCAGCTCCTCCACCTGGAAGGCGTGGACGGTGCCGGGCTGCGGCGAGTACGCTCGCGCGAGGTAGGCCCGCGCCACCGAGCGCCGAAGCGCGGCCGGGTAGTCGATCGACGCGAACCCAAGCGTGGCGCACACGACGCTTCTCGCCCACGGGTTCAGCGTCCGCGTCTTGCTGAGCCGCACGAGCAGCGCGTCGTCGGCGTCGGCGAAGATGCCGCAGTTCGGACGGCGGCGCGCCTGCTCGAGGTACTCGGGATAGTCGCGCACGGCCGCGAAGCCGACGTTGGAGAAACCCAGCTCCAACCCCTTGCGCTCGATCTGCTCCTCTATGCTGCCCATGGCGCCCTCCGAAGCTGCGTGCCGATGGCGAAATCAAGGCCATTATACTCCCCGCCCAGATCGCCGCCTCGCCATGAGGCATTTGGTGCGGCCCTTTGCCCCTCAGGCGACCTGGCGCCGCCTGAAGCTGCGGGCCGCCAGCAGCGAGCCACCGACAGACACGGGGGACGGTTCTCTGTGTTAGGCGCAATCGCATTCGGGTATACTTGCAGCTACACCGATGCATCTCGGTCGATAGAGCAACACGCTCGCAATGCGCAAGTCAACGCTTCGAGTTCGCTCATCGGCCCTATTGCACGCAAGGCCGGCCCAACACAAGCCGGCCTTTCTCGTAGCCAGCGAAGGAGTCCACCATGCAAAATCTTGACGGCAGAGTCGCAATCGTCACAGGCGCAAGCTCGGGGGTGGGCCGCGGGCTGGCCACTGTGCTCGCGCGACAGGGCGCCAAGGTGTGCGCCTGCGCCCGCCGGCTTGAGAACCTGAACGACCTCAAGGACGAGATGTCCAAAGAAGGCGCAGAGGTGCTGCCCGTCGTATGCGACGTGACCGACCCGGCCCAGATCAAGGCCGCCGTTGCGGCGTGCGTCGATCATTTCGGCGGCGTGGACATCCTGGTGAACTGCGCCCAGGGCTCCATGCTCTACCGCGAGATCAACGACATCGACGTGGAGTACGCGCTCACCGCCTACAAGAGCGGCGCCTTGGCCTCGCTGCTGTTCATGCAGGAGTGCTACCCGCACCTCAAGGCCAGCGGACATGGTCGCATCATCAACACCGCCTCGGCCGCCGGCTACGACGGCAACTCCGGGTTCGGCGCCTACGGCATGGCGAAGGAGGCCATCCGCGCCATCACCCGCACGGCCGCCCGCGAATGGGGGCGCGACGGCATCACCGCCAACGTGTTTCTGCCCATCATCGCCACCGACACCTTCCGCGAGACGCAGCCCGAGGCCCTGAAGAGCCTGGAGGGCAAGGCGCTCGTGGGCTACATCGGCACGACCGAGAAGGACTGCGCCCCGCTCATCGTGTTCCTCGTGAGCGACGACGGCGCCTACCTCACCGGCCAGTCCTTCATGGTCGACGGCGGCATCCACCTGCATTCGTAAACGCCGGGCAGGCTAGCGCAGGCGACAGGGCACGGGCGATGATGCGACGAGCGCCCGCCACATCGACCGCTCGTCGCGGAAAGGAAGGCTCGCATGCATTTCGCCGAAGAACCCCACAGGCTCGGGTTCGAGCGCGCATCGGCGCTGCTTCAGGTGCAGGTCGGGTGCACGTGGGGGAAGTGCCTCTACTGCGCTGTGTGCTCGCGGCATCCCGGTCCTGCCGAGGTCACACCGCTCGAAGAAGTGGCGGAGGACTTGGACGAACTTGCGCAGAATTGGCGCGCCTACGACCGCGTCTTCCTGTACGGACCGAACCCCTTCGGCATGCCGCACGGGCAACTCGTCAAGCGCTTGGGGCTCATCTGCGAGAAGCTGCCGAGCGCGAAGTCGATCGGAGGCTTCGCGTGCGTCGCCGACATACAGGCGCGATCGGATGCCGAACTTGCGGAATGGGCGGCGCTCGGGGCGGACGGGCTGTCGATCGGAGCCGAATCGGGGTATGACCCAGCCCTCAAGTTCATGCGCAAGCCACAACGAGCCGCCGACCTCGAGGAGCAGTGCGCACGGCTCGATGCCGCTGGAATCACCTACACGCTGTTCTATCTGGCAGGCATGGCAGGCAAGGGCAAAGGCGCCGAGAATGCGAAGGCGTCCGCCGAGGCGTTCAACCGCATCGACCCCTACCGCATCAACGTGATGACCATGTCCGTCTTCGAAGGCACCCCACTCTATGAAATGGTGCAGCGCGGCGAGTTCGAACCAGCATCGGAGCGCGAGAACTTCCTGGAGATGCGCGATTTCATAGCCGGACTCACCGATTGCGAGACGTTCATCGACACGGGGCACGACGTGAACCTGGTGCGCTTCGACGGCGTGCTGCCGCGCGACCGCGAGGGCATGGTCGCGCTGCTCGAGCTGCGCGCCGAACGCGCTAACGAGAGCATGCTGGCGGATTACCGCTCGCGGATGCGCAGCTTCTGAGCAAGCCCGCATAGCGCAGGGGATATGGCGCAAAGAGCACATAGAACCGTCCCCTGTGCTCTTTGCGCCGGTATGCCAAGAAGGTCAGCTCTATCGGTCTCGGGTCACTTTTGGACAACGGAGAGCAGGAAGAGACACATGGGAAAACAGTACGTCCCTTTGGAACAGCCGCTCAAGCAATTCATCGACTGGGAATGCAACGCAGGATGCATCGCAAGCGATCGGATAACCGTCGATGAGTGCAAGGTGGGCTACATGGCGCGCAGCGAACCCCTAGCCAACGGGCCCGACTGCGGCTGGCGATTCTGGGCGGATGATGAAGATGAAGCGTATACGAACGATGCGTCTCATTTCGCCGTCTTCCACACCAACACTATCTGCAATTATGACCCTGATATAGTGCCGTTCTTGGAGGCGCCATGCGGCAGCGAATTCGTACGCGACGAAACGGCAGTGGCTCATTTCGCGCCCGGCAACGAGCTCGCTTTCGCGTGGCTGATGGAGACGAACATAGACCTGCTCGAGCGGGTGGACAGGCTGTCGCGATCCCGTTGACCTATCACCAGGCACAGAAGCGCCACACCAGGCCGTAGGCGGATGACCGGGCGGCAAATGAATGCTCTTCTTGCGTGCAGGCGAAGGGCAAGCGACTGCTCGGCTCTTTTCGCCTCTGGCGGGCACAAACAGCACAGGGGACAAATGGCACAAGGGACGCTCCCCCGTGCTATTCTGACCGTGTCACCCAGGCGTCGCTCGTGAGAATCCCTTGAAATGACCGAGGAAAAGAGGGCAGGAAGCGGCATAGTGATTGACCGACGCGGGCGTAGTTCATTGGTAGAATTTCAGCTTCCCAAGCTGCTAGCGAGGTAAGCGCCCGCGAAACACGCGAAACGCGTGGTCGAGAAATGCCCAGCTCAGAACCATGACTTCTGAAACTTGGGAAACCCTTCTCCCTTCTTGGCTTTTCGAGAAACCCCGATATTTCCAGTGCGCTTCCAGTATTTTCGCGAAACGCACGTCCATCGCACATTGCGCGAGGGCCGTCTGACCTCCCGATGCGGGCAACCGCAGAAGGAGGCGCATGAGCCATGCCATGCAGGACCATCGCAGTAGCGAACCAGAAGGGCGGCACGGGAAAGACCGTCACCACCTTGAGCCTGGGGATAGCCCTCGCGCATCGCGGGAAGAGGGTGCTCCTCGTGGACACCGACCCGCAGGGCGACCTCACCAAGTCGCTCGGCTGGAAGGACCCCGACTCGCTTGAGGTGACGATCGCGAACCACCTGGGCGCGGTCATCGAGGGCGAGGGGACGGACCCCCGCGAGGGCATCCTCTCCCACAAGGAGGGCATCGACCTGATGCCCGCGAACATCGAGCTGGCGGGCATGGAGATGCCCGTCCTCATGGCGATGTCGCGCGAGCAGCTGATAAACGTGTGGGTTTCGCCCCTCAAGGGAGACTACGACTTCATACTCTTCGATTGCGCGCCCACGCTCGGCATCATCCCTGTGAACGCCTTCGTCGCGTCTGACAGCGTGCTCATACCGGTGTCGGTGGAGTACCTTCCCGCCTCCGCCATGGTCGGCCTGCTCGGCACCATCGGGTGCGTGAGGCGGCAGATCAATCCCGCCCTGGCCGTCGAGGGCATACTGCTCACGCTGTTCGACAGCCGCAACAACCTCGCCCACGAGGTCGAGCAGACCATCCGCGATCAGTACGGCAGCGCCTACCGCGTGTTCGACACGGTGATCCCCAGGGCGGTATCGGCCGCCGAGGCGCCTTCCGTGGGCGCGAGCATCTTCGCCTACGACGGGCGCGGCAAAGTGGCGAGCGCCTTCGAGCGCCTTGCCGAGGAGGTGGTCTGCCGTGAGTAGGAAGAAGGTTCCCATAGCGCTGCCCGGCGTGGACGACCTGTTCACCTCGCAGGGCGAGCGCGACGGCTCCGCGATTGGCGGCGTGTCGGACATCCCGCTGGCGGCCATCGACCCGTTCCCCGGCCATCCCTTCCAGGTGAGAGACGACGAGGAGATGGCGCGGCTCGCGGAGAGCGTCGCAGAGAACGGCGTGCTCGTGCCGCTCACGGTGCGGGCTGCGGGGCCGGAGCGCT
>CAJUFC010000157.1 GCA_910585565.1 uncultured Eggerthellaceae bacterium
AAGCTGGCACCATTGCTGACATCGCCAACCTCCAGCGTGTATTCGGCGATCCTCCGATCGTTGAAGATCCAATCGATCATTTCCGTGCATTCGGGATTCATCTCCAGAAGGTTCTGGATGTTCCAGTAGCCGAGCTTGTTGACGAGCGCCCTCTCCAGGACGAGCTGGTAGTTGTTCGCATAGTTGTATTCGACATCGTGCGCGGAAAGGGTCGTATCGTAGTAATCGAGTTTGTGGATGCGTTCGTAGTTGAAGTCGACGGGGACGTAATCTGCGGTAACGAGCTTCGCATTCGCTATGGTGCCATGGTCGGAGGTATTTCCTCCCAGAGGGTCGACGTAGATCCGAAGATAGGTGCGGCCCGCGATGGGAACATCGACATCTGCGGCCTCAGTGCTGCCCGTAAGAGTGCCTGACGTGAACAGTACATCCCACGTCTCGCCGTCGTTCGAAGCGCTTATGGTGTACTTGATGCTTCCTGCGGTTCCGCGCCCTGCGTCAACGCCCACTTTAGCCGTGAAGCGCGAGTATTGCGCGGAAAGAGCAGATACGTCGTAGGTAGCCTGGCCCCTTGCGTGGACGCTGACGCCCTTTGGGTATTCTCGCTTCTCGCCACCGACGATCAGGCTTAGGGGTTGTCCTTCCTGGTTCTTGTCGTGCTGAATGCTATGCCCCGACCAGCCGTTGTAAGACCAGTTGTCGGTGGTGATGATGCTGAGGTCGGAAAGGTAGGCATACTGCTGCGTCCCATTGGCGGTGACTTGCGCAGCAAGCGCTTGAACTTCCGCTTCGTTCGCATTGTTGACGATTTCGCCTGCGGTGATCTCTTCTTGGGTTTGGAGCTTGACGTCTTCACGTATGTAGTCGGCCGAAGACAGCGGTGCGTCCACGACTTGCCCGTCGGCATCTACCGTCACGCCAGTGATGGGCACCTTTACGTTGATCTGACTGGATTGCGAAGAGGTGCGTTCAGCAGGGTTGACAGCGGCTTGCTGGTCGACAGCATCGACGGTGTCGGCATAAGCGGGAGCAAGCTGGGAGAGCGAGAACGCGGGCACGACGAGCGCTGCGGCAACGATGACGGAAACAACTGTGCGCATGCCGCCTTTCGTATGGGAGAAGGCAGCAGACATGCCGCCTTTCGCCCTTGTTGAGAACGTCATTGCCGTCATTTGCAGAATCTCCTTCGCCCCTCGATCGCAAAACAACATAGTTATTGTAGAATATATCATTTCAGAGGACATTTTCTGCAACGTTCAAAAACATGAACAGGGGACGGTTCCCTGTGTAATTTGCCGGCGCTAGGCGATCAGCCTCAACACATAGAACCGTCCCCTGTGTTGCTCATCATATGACTCAAGGCGGCGCAGGAGTCAAGAGAGCCGTCCCCTTGACTCCCTTCACGATTGATCGACTTGACTCACATCCCCTGCGTTATGCGTTACGCATTCTGTGTTACGCAAGGGCCTCTGCAACATTGGCTGGAAGCGCATCTTCTGTGACTTCCGACCATCCAACGACTCCACGAATCGGCTGAAGATCCAGCTTTATAAAAGCGTCCTGCCGCAGCTCTCGAGAGGTTCCGAATTCTATCTCAGCCTTATCTCCCGTCGCGTTGACCGCCCCAAGCTTGTACAGGTACGGCTCGCTCGACCCCAAATTGACGATCCCGCCGCTTGGCTCGTTCTCAGAAACGCAGGCGTTGTCGATTTTGACGTAGTAATCGCCAGCTAGGAGCAAATTCGCCATCGACGCGGCAAAAAGAAGAGCCGCCGCCAATCCGACGATAGCGATTGATGTGATTGCCATTGTTTTCTTCTTGCTCATGGGTCACTCTCCTTGATCGTTTTAATCCACAAAACGATGATGCCGTCCCCATGCTGCTACCGCCATCGATTTGCCTTACCGGTCTCTAACGTTTTTGAAAGGGACGCGGCAATGCACCTTCTGCCGAGCGCGACCCTTTGTCGGTCCTTTGTCGGCCTGAACGCAGGCAAGGCTCCGAACCGTCGGTGAAGCCGCACGACCCTTGTCAGCCTAGGGCCTTCTGCAAAAGCTCGGCCGCCCTGCAGGAGATTTCCACCAGCTCCTGCTTTTCGCCTTCGTCGAGCCTGCCAAGCCCCTCCCAGAGGAACTCGTCGTAGACGTCGTGGAGCGCATCCACGAGACGCGCCCCCTCCTCGGTGAGGGACGCGTTCACGACCCGGCGGTTTGCCGCGTCATGGGAGCGCTCGACGTAGCCGCTGTCCACCAAGCGGACGATGGCGCGGGACGCCTGCTCCTTGGATATGGCGAGCTGGCTCGCAAGGGCGCCCATGCTGGTCTGGCCGTTCATGTCGAGTAGGGTGAGCATCATGATTTGCGATGGCTTCAGGTCGCTCTTGTGCTTGAGGAGCGCCCTTTTCGTTATGCCTTGGTATCCGATGAACGCATCGACGATGCATTCGCAACCGCTCAAAGCCATGACGGCCTCCGATCGCGTCGCTTGTCCGCTTGCGCCTACAAGCCTATCCAAAGATAGATATTTGTCAATTATTGACTTTGTTGTACCATATTGCAAAACAGTTGATATAAGTCAATCATTGAGATTGGCGAGCGGAACAGAAGGAAGTGAGGGCCCATGCAGATGGGTGTCAGCAAGCGCGATGTCGTGATGGTCGCGGTTCTCTTGACCGGCACGCTTTTGGCCGTGCTGAATCAAACGCTCCTCTCGCCGGCGCTGCCGGCGATCATGGCGGACCTGGACGTGGGAGGGCGTGCAGGCCTGAGCCTCCATGGCACCGAGGAGCCACGCCTGCTCTCCCTGCGAGAGGTGGCTCGCCTCGACGGCCGGGAGCATCTTCATGCGCCCCTCGTCCACGAGCGCGAGCAGTTCGGGGATGAGGTGGGTCAGGCGTATGAAGCGCTGCACCTTGTCCTTGCTCACCCCAAGCTCCTCGGCCAGAATGTCGCGAGACCTCCTGCCGTCCGACTTGTGCGCAACTTGCGCACAAGTGAGGTCGGTGCGCCGCCCCTGGCGCTTCATCGCCTCAAGGCGCATCGAGTACGCGAACGCCCGCTCGCTCGGCAGGATGGCCTCCCTTTGGAGATTCGAGTCCACCATGGCGATGACGGCCTCGTCGTCGCCCATATCCCTCACGATGCACGGCATGCTCTCAAGCCCCGCAAGCTCAGCGGCGCGCTTGCGGCGGTGCCCGCTCACCAGCTCGTAGCGCTCAGCGCTCGAGTCAGGGGGACGCCGAGTCAGGGGGACGGCTCTCTTGACTCATAGGCTTCTCTTCAGTGGTTGGGCTATCTGGGCGTCGCTCCTTCAGCGCGACCGTTCCGCCCCAGCGCCGTTCGGCTATGCCAGCTCGCGATCAGCTGCAGGGCCCCGAGCGCTAGATAGCATGCAGACACCCCGTTCGGGATGAACGCCAGCTCGAGTGCGGTCCACGAGATGAGCAGAGCGCCTGCGGCGATGCCCCAGGCATAGGACGCCGCCAGCCTCCCCCTGGATCTGAGGGCGAGCGCTACCACGTTGGGCAGCCCGTTCACAAGCAGAAGGGCGAGCCCCGCCCAGAACAGGTCCTCCTTCATGAAGGCGGGCAGCGGCAGCGGGTCGAGGATCGATGCCGGCATCCAGTCGTTCCACGAGAGCGGCAGCGCGAAAAGCGCGCTCGCCATCATCCAAAGCCCGCAGACGGGAGCGCATATCCCGTCGAACCAGTTCATGAAGAGCGCGAAACCGCGCGCAAGCTTGCTCGGCATTCTCGGACAGCCTCCTCCATCTGACAGATGCAGCGACAAAAGGGACGCAACGCATCATAGCCTCCCCCAAGGAGCAAGCGGCCTGAAGCTCAGGCCGCTTGCTCCTTGGGCCCTTGAGTGGCTAGCGACAACGTGCCAATGCGGGAATAGCACAGGGGACGGTTCTGTGTGTTACGGGACGGGGGACACAGAGGACGGTTCTGCGTGTTATGTCTTTGCGTTAAGACGAGCCTCCGTCTCATAGCACAGAGAACCGTCCCCTGTGCTATGCCTGACGGCGTTGGGCGTGTTAGGCAATCAGCGAGCCTGCTCGTTGCGCGCCCTTTTCACGCAGCCTCTCACGACCCCGATGCTCTCGCCCGTGAGCCTGCTCGCTTGACGGATGGAAAGCCCAGACTCAACAAGGCGCCCGACGGCGGCATGTCGCTCGCCGCGGTCAAGCGACTGGAAGTCCGCAGCGGAAGAGCATCCACACGTCTCATGCATGACCGCCTTCGCGTCTTCGTCGGTCAGCCGACAGGAAGGCGCCCCCTGGACCTCGAGGCATGCATCGTCGCTGTCTTGGTCCGTGAAGCGCACTAGCTCGGCAACGGGCATCATCCCCAAGACGAGCGACGTGTCGCAGATCCCGCCCCCTGCAGCGTAATCCCTGTAGCTGCTGAAGCGGTATTCCGCCGGCCTCTTCGCCATGCCGGCCTTCACGGGATTTCTGTGAATGTAGCGAAGGACGGTGAGAAGATGGGCGTCGTCTTCGACAGGCTCGCTCTTGTACCGGTCTTGGAACAGGTGCCCGATCCTGTCGTACTTCGCGTTGTACCAATAGACGAACTTGCACGTTAACCGCTTCATGATGCCTCCAAGCGGCTGGCCGTCCGCCTTGATGAGCATATGGACGTGGTTTCCCATGAGGCAGTAGCCGAGCAGCTCGAAGCCACATTCGTCCTTGTAGAGGGCGATGATTTCCAGGAACTTGAGGTTGTCTTCCTCGTCTTCGAAGATGCGCTGGCGATTCACTCCCCGCAAGATTACGTGATGGATGCCTGACGACGATTCGATGCGAGCCCTTCTTGGCACGGACCATCTCCCTTCGCTTATGGTACTGCTCTGCAGCCAATGCTAGCACATGTAGCAACTGACGCAGGAAACCGTAACACAGGGAACCGTCCCCTGTGTTACCCTGTGTTAAATCCCCTGGGTTAGGCCCTGTGTTGCAGGAATTCTTCGATTGCCTTGTTTACCGCTCGGGGCTCATCGGTGTTCGAGTTATGGCCGGCGCCTTCTACCCACAGAAGAGGTATGCCGGAGATGCGTGCCCATTCCCGATTGTAGCGCTTGGCGGATCCCGCTCTGTCCTGCGTGCCGCAGATGAGCAGAGCCGGGCACGGTATGTCGAAAGCCCGCTCGCTTTCGACTGCTTCGGCGACGACGCGATATCCATGGTCGGCTAGGTCGCAATACTCGCGCTTGCTGTAGCCCTCCATCATGCTCTTCATGAGAGTCTTCCCGTATTTCGAGGTGGCGCAACCCGCAGAGCCCCAGAGAATGAGCAGCCTCCAGGGAATGGACAGATACAGAGGCTTGGTGCGCTTCAGCAGCCAGAGTTCCCAGCTTGCGAAGTAGCGCCGCTGAAGCGGGCATGAGTCGATGGACACGAAGCCGGATATGCTTTCTGGGAAGAGCTCCATATAGGCCTGCGCAATGTAGCCGCCCATGGATTGCCCAATCAGGACGGGCTTGTCGATGCCCTCATGTTCGCAGATTTGACGTAGCCACCTTGCCAGGTCGTTCATGGTCCATTCCAGGGGAAACGGACGTGATGCTCCGTGCGAGGGCGGATCCCAGACCAGATAGTTCGCCCTGCCTTGGAAATATGCGATCTGTTCGTCGAAGAGCCTGTGGTCTGCAGTGAGCCCGGGAAGGAAAATGGCCCATGGCCTGCCTTGGTCGATGCTGTCGCTCAGCCAGTACGCTATATCGCCAAGCGCCGTGGTGAACGTCTTTTTCTGCATGTTGCCTCCGTACGAGGGAGAGGGATGGAGTCATGTTTGGTGACATTATCCCACTCCTGCATCACGGCTGCGCCATGGCCGGCAGGAGCCTTGCGCATGACACAGGGAGCATGACACAGGGAACCGTCCCCTATGTTCTCCCTATGTTCTTCCTCCTGTGTCATTTCCTGCTCTAGCTCAAAGGGCCGTATTGTGCGTCATCGACGGGTTCGAGCCATTCGTTGGAGGCGTTCGTTCCGGGCACCTCTACAGCCAAATGCGAGAACCAGCTATCTGGAGCTGCGCCGTGCCAGTGCTTCACGCCGGCAGGGATGTTGACGCGATCGCCTGGCAGCAGCTCGATGGGCTGCGCACCCCATTCCTGGTAGTAGCCACGGCCACCCACGCAGACGAGGATTTGACCGCCGCCGTCATCGGCATGATGGACGTGCCAGTTGTTGCGGCATTCCGGCTCGAACGTAACGTTGAAGATGCCGATCTGATCGGTGCTGATGGGCGCCAGATAGCTCTGCCCGACGAAGTACTGGGCATAGCCGTCATTGGGCTCGCCGATGGGGAAGGCGATCGTGTTCTGGTACGCGTCCCTTTCCGTTTCGGCATCTGAGCCTTCGCTCCAGACGTCCTTTGCCATGCGGAAAACGGCCCAAGCCTTGGGCCAGCCCACGTAGAAGCCCACGTGGGTGACGATGGCGGCGATCTCGGATCGGGTGACGCCACGGGCCTTGGCATTTTCCAAGTGATATACGAGCGAGGAATCCGTTACCCCCGAGGACATGAGCGCCACCACCGTGATGATGCAGCGGGTCTTCATGTCGATGTCGTGGTTGTTCCAGTTCTCGCCGAACAAGACGTCGTCATTGTAGCGGGCAAAGTCGGGGGCGAAGCCTCCAAGCTGGTCCCGCCCGGCCGTTTGCGTGATCTTCTCCATGTCTGCTTCCTTCCTATGATTGGCTTGCAGGAATCTGCCTCAGTGGCGCATGAACTTGTCATCTTGTTGGCCGCCGTCGAGCGGCGTGAACCTTTGCGCCTCCATGTGCAGGTCGTACTTGTCGCGCAGCTTGGCAATCGTCTCCATCATGGGGGATGCATGATGCGCGTCAATGGCGGCCTGGTCGCGCCACTGGTCTATGAGCAGGAGCATGTCGGGGTCGTCGAGCGAGATGTAGTAGTCATAGGCCTCGTTGCCGTCTTCCGCCCTGATGGCAGCAACGGTTCCGCTCCGGACCATCTCTTCGGCGAACGCCCGGGCTGCCCCATTCTTGCCGAGGTACCTGAGGTTGACTGTGATGCTCATGGACTCGCCCTTCATCCGCTCAATATTCCTGACACCATGTCAGCTTTATGGCCTATAATAACTGACATCTCGTCAGTTTAAAAGGCCCGATCTTTTCAAGAGGGGAGCGCAGATGCCGAAAGTTTCCGAGTCCTTTACCGAGGCGCGCAGGCAGGAGATACTCTCCGCTTGCGAGAGGCTCTACGAGACGAAGGACTTCAAGGACATCACGGTCAAGGACATTGCCGAAAAGACGAGCATGTCGCGGGCATCCATATACAACTACTTCCAAACCAAGGAAGAGATCTTCCTCGGTTTGCTCAAGCGAGAATACGACGAGTGGATCGCTGGCCTCGATGCCCTGCGCGTCGAGAACGACCGCCTCTCTGTGGATAGGTTCGCCGATGCCATGGGGCGGCTGCTCGCCGAGCGCTGGCGGCTGCTCAAGATCCTCTCGATGAACCACTACGACATGGAGTCGAACAGCCGGCCAGAGATGCTTGCCTGCTTCAAGGTTTCCTACGGGCGCTCCCTTGTGGCCGTGCGGGAATGCTTGGAGAAGTTCTTTCCCGGCATGTCGGCAGCGGATGTGGAGGACTTCCTCTACGCGTTCTTCCCTTTCATGTTCGGCATCTACCCCTACACGTTCGTGAACGAGCGACAGAAGGTCGCCATGAAGGCTGCAGGCGTCAGCTACGTGTTCATGACCATATCCGAGATCGTGAGCCGGTTCGTGAGAACCGTGCTCGGCGGTGGAGACCTAAAAGCACCGAGGAAGGGAGCGGGGAAGGATGGATGCATCTAGAAGGGATTTTCTGAAGGCAGGGTGCCTCGGGCTCATGAGCGTGCTCCTCGTGGGAGCGCCGGGATGCTCGCAGTCGGCTGCGAGCTCGCCGAAGGCGTCGTCCTCGTCGAGCCAGTCTCCGAGCGCGACGCCGGAAAGCGCCGCCGACATTGACGCCCGGGAGGAGACGACGGATCGAGCCGCATTCGCGGGGAGTGCGGCGGTGGTCTATTTCTCGGCCACGGGCAACACCGCCTCCGTTGCCGATAAGGTCGCGCGGGCCACGGGCGGCGAGCTCAGGGAAATCGTCCCTCAGGAGCCTTACGCGCCGGCAGACCTCGACTACAACTCCGACTGTCGGGCAAATGCCGAGCAGAGCGACGAAACGGCACGTCCGGCCATCGCCGCACCTGCGCCCGATGTGGTCGCCGCCGACGTGATCTATCTGGGATATCCCATCTGGTGGGGGCGAGCGCCCCGCATCGTCCTGACGTGGCTTGAAGGCCAAGACCTTGCGGGCAAGACCATCGTTCCCTTCTGCACTTCGGGGTCGAGCGGCATCGGCGGCAGCATTCCCGAGGTCGAGGCGGCGGCCGCAGGCGCCACGGTGGAAGATGGCATGAGGTTCTCGTCGGGTGCGACCCAGCAAGAGGTCGACTCCTGGGTTGCGGGCATGGCTTAGGCACAGCTGGGGTGCCGCCCGTAGCGCTCGCTGGTGTGCCGCCCGTAGTGCCGAAACGCCCCTGTCGTCTGCGCTGTCTGCGCGCTGTTTTCAATCGCTTCGCCTTGGCTTACGATACTGTTAGGCTTTCGTAAGCCAAATCGCTGGCGGGAGGTGCGGGAGGCTCGTAAGATGGGGGAGTCGAAAGGACTTCGCCATGCGTTTTCTCTATCTCAAGCTCGCGTGCCGCAACGTTCGTCGCTCGGTCAGGGACTATTCCGTATATTTCTTCACGCTCGCCTTCGCATCATGCCTGCTCTATTCGTTTACGGCGTCGGGGGACTATCTCTTGTCGTTGGACCTGACGGAGGAGCAGCGCGGCATGTACGGGTCGGCATCCATGGTCATGCAGGCGTTCTCGGTATTCTCGGTCATCGTGTTCGTGTTCCTCGTGATATATGCCAACCGGTTCATATTGCGGAGGCGCTCAACCGAGTTCGCGACCTACGGCCTGCTTGGCATGGAAGCCTCCTGCACGGCGCGCGTGCTTGTCTACGAAGGCGGCATTCTGGGTGTGGCGGCTCTCGTCGCAGGCATCGTGGCCGGGGTCGCCCTGTCGCCTGCCTTCGGTGCTGTGGCCGCGTTCGTGTTCGACGTTCCCTGGCGTTTCGCCCTCGCGTTCTCGCCGAGCGCAGCCGCGTGGACCTGCGGCTGCTTCGCGGCGATTATGGCCGGAGCCCTCCTCCTTGGCACGCGCGACATTCGCAAACGATCGCTTCTGCAGCTCATGAACGCAGAGGCCACCCCCGAAAAGCCCAAGGGCGCTGGAAGGCTCTCGCTTGGCGTGCAGGCCGTGCTGGCGTGCGCCATCCTCGTCTTCGTGTGGGGAAGCTGCCTTCTCCAGCCTCTTGCCTTCGTGATGTGGATCCTACCCATGGGCGTTGCCGCAGTCCTGGCGACCGGCATGCTCTTTCGCGTCTGGGCCATCAGATGGTCTGACCGCGCCGCACGCAAGCCCGAGCGCTATCTGCGCGGTCTACGCTGTTTCGTCGTGCGACAGGTCGAGTCGAAGGTGTCGTCGAGCGCTAGCGCCATGGGCTGTACCTGCGTGCTGATTGCCGTTGCCATCTGCATGATCGTCGCGGGCTTCGCGTTCAGCGTGGGCATGCGCAGCGAGGGCGCGAACATCGCCGCCTCGGCGCTGGCGCCCATCGGGTACGTCGGCATCTTCTATGGCATGACGTTTCTGGTTGCCGCCGCCGCGGTGCTCGCGCTGCAGCAGCTCGCTGAGGGGATCGACAGCGTTTCGCGCTATCGGATTTTGGCCCAGATGGGATGCGACCGAGCGCTTATGCGCCGCTCCGTCTGGGCGCAGACGGGCACCTATTTCGGGGCGCCGCTTGCGTTCGCGCTCGTGCACTGCGTGTTCGGGCTGGCTCTGATCGGGTTTCTGGCCTTCGTGCTCGGTAGCTCGTCGTTCGCGCTCATCGCCGCGGGCACCGTTGTGGGCACGGTCTGCCTGCTGGGCGTCTACTACGCCATCACGTCGCGCGCCTGCGAGAAGATGCTGCTTTCGAGCGGGGCGGCGGGGGCGTAGTCGCTTGCCTCGGCCTCTTCGGTCTCTTGTCTCGGCATCCTCGAGTGCAAGATGCGAGACGGGTCGGCATCATGGGAGCCGACAGCGGCGACGCAGTCTGTTGTCCCGGCTCCGTCGCGAGGACGGCGCGCCCTTGGGTCCCCTGTCTGCGCGGCGCGTTGCGGGTGGGGCGACGTTTGCATGTGCATGTCGGTATGCGCTACACTTTTTACGGATATAGACACGTTGTCAGTCTTGCCATTCAGGATGCGAGGCACGGGCATCCCGAACGTCTGAGCTGTTTTGCGGCGGGCGCGCAGGTTCGCTTGCTTGCGCTTGGAGCGGGTCATGAGGGGTCGCAGGTTGTCGGTATCGACGGGGAAAACGGTTGTGTGCCTGGTTGGCATGGGTGCCTTCTGCGCCATGCTCCGCCCGCCTTTCTTCGGCTCGCTCACTGTGGGGCTCGCCCCTGATCTCCTCACCTTGCGCATGGCCTACGACGCCGCCGTCATCCTGCTCGGATGCGTGCTGGCGGCTTTGTCGCTGTGGCGCGTTCGCAGGCGCGCCGTCCGTCTGAGGGCACCTGACAGCCTCGTTCCCTTCGCCGCTGCGGGCATGCTCGCCGTTGCGGGCGTGCTCGCCATCAATGCAGGACGAATACTGGAGGTGACGGCCGAGGGCTTTTATGTTGCGAGCATCATCGCGCTTTGCGTCGGAATCGCGTCTTTGGCCCTGGGATGGTTCTGCGTGCTCATGCAGCTGCCGCGGGACACGGTCGCTGCGTTGGTGATGGGCGCTTTCGTCGTCAGTCACGTTTTCGGGATCGCTGACCTGCTCCCGCGCGACTGGGCGTCGGTGCTGAGCGCGCTGTATCCCCTGCTCGCGCTGGTCATGCTGTGCCTGTGGCCGCAGCATGAGGCCGCCGAATCTCCCGACGGCGCGGGGGCGCCCCTTTTGCAGAACGACTACCTTCGGAAGGTGCAGATATGCACCATGGTGCTGGTGTTCGCCGAGGTGCTGTGCGGAGCCTTCCTGCGCAGCCGATGGGCGCACGGCGGCGTCGGCTACACGCCCCGTCCGGCCACTGTGTATTCCTATCTCGTGTCCGTGTGCATCGGGCTCGTGTTCTGGTATATCGCCCGGCGCACGAGGACGACGGCCGAATGCACGCTCGCGATCGGGAGCATCGGGCTTGTCGGCTTCGTGACCGCCACGGTCCTGTTCGCGTTTGCGCCGCCGCGCCTGCTTGCGCCGTTCGTGACAGGGTTGTATTCCGCGCTGGTGGTGTACTCCATGGCCCTGATCGCCCTGTGGGGCACAGACGGCAGACATACCGCGCTCGCCTGCGCCGCGACGTTTCTGGAAATGTTCGGCCTGGCGTCGGGCGTCACCTCGTCCATCGTGCCCGCCGTGCTCGCCTATCTGCATCTGACCCCGGCCGAGTTCCTCGTTCCCGTGGGCGTCGCCGCCGGCCTTCTCGTATCTTTGGGCATGTGCTCTGTCCTGTTCGCCATGGCGATCGTGCACCGCGAGGCGTTTCTGGACAAGCTGAGCCGAAGCGAGGAGACAGGTGCGGGGGAGGGTGCTCTGCGCGACAAGGAAGAGCCGCCTTCGTCCATCGAGCGCCACGAGCGCGTCATGGACCTCATCGCCGCCGAATACGGGCTGACGGAGCGCGAGCGGGAGACGGCCTCGCTCATGGCGCGCGGGTATACCGCAGGGCGCGTGGCGGAGGAGCTGGTGGTAGCCGCCAGCACCGTCAAGGGATACAGCAAGAGTATCTACCGCAAGATGGGCATCCATCGAAAGGACGAACTGATCGAGACGGTCAACGAGGCGAAGCGGAGCATATAACCCCGATTTGCAGGTGATTCTTTGTCATCCACCCCCTTTTCGTGGGGTGGGCGCCCGATGCGCCCCCGCGTCGGGAATCGCGTGCAGCAACCGATATTGCCCCCCTTTCGTGGGGAGACAGCCGCCTGCGCGCTCCCTACCATGCAAAAGCATCGCATGCGCCGTGCATGCGGTTGGGATGCGGCGATCCCACAGCATCGCTGCATGGTATTCCGGATGAGTCTATCCGGGAGGGAGGCATTATGCGAAGAACGAAACCCCGAGGTTTTGCGAGGAGCGCGCTGGCATGCATGCTGGCATCAACGCTGCTCGCGACGACCGCGCTGCCGTCCGGCTTGGCTTTCGCGAGCGGCGGCACGTCTGCTTCCAAGGCGGCGTTCCCCGACGCCGCGATCGCGACCCAGGACGAGGCGACCTTGGAGGCCGCGGCGACCTTGGAGGCCGCGGCCCAGGACGAGGCGACCCAGGACGAGGCCCAAGACGAGGCGGCCCAGGACGAGGCGACCCAGGACGAGGCGACCCAGAAGATGCACCGCCTCTACAACCCCAATTCGGGCGAGCATTTCTACACCGCGAGCACGGTCGAGCGCGACAACGCCGTCAACGCCGGCTGGCGCTACGAAGGCATCGGCTGGGAGGCCCCGGCCGCTTCCGACATCCCGGTGTTCAGGCTGTATTCGGGCACCGACCACCACTACACCATGAGCGAGCCGGAGCGCAACGCGCTCGTGAAGGCCGGCTGGCGCTACGAGGGCATCGGCTGGCATTCCGATGCGGAGAAGCGGGTCGCCCTCTACCGGCAGTTCAACCCCAACGTCGATCCGACGGCCCGGACGAACAACTCGGGCTCCCACAACTACACGACTAGCTTGGAAGAGCATAAGGCGTTGCTGGGCGTCGGTTGGAACGACGAGGGCATTGGCTGGTATGCCGTGCGTGCCGGAAGCGGCGTCGGGGGCGATCTGCCGCCGGTCACGAAGCCGAACACGGGAAGCACGGGGAATTCGAGCGGGAGCTCGAGGCCGTCCGTGCGCCCCGGCGCCGACGTGACGAAGCCCACCAACAGTGGCGCGGCCAACGTCAGAAACGCGTGTCGCGGCCAGAAGACCGAGGGCCTGGTCTCGCTTTCCGACGCCATCGCCTATAACCAGCTGACCTTCGACGAGGCGACCGACAAATCGAAGGCCGTCACTGTCAGCCAGGAGACCATCCCGTACCTGCACGCCTCCGACTACGGCAGGCCGGTCGATCTGAAGATCGAGCTTCTGACGCCGTCGACGGCGAAGGCGGGCGAGACGCCGCTCGTCGTGTGGATCAACGGCGGCGGCTTCACCAGCTCGGACGTGGCCAAGAATCTCGACACGCGCCTCGCCCTGGCGAAGAGCGGCTACGTCGTCGCCTCCGTGCAGCACCGTACGAGCGCGGTCTCCAACTTCCCGGCGCCGCTGCAAGACGTCAAGGCCGCGATCCGCTTTTTGCGGGCCGATGCGGGCAAGTACAAGTTCGACACCGACAAGGTCGCCGTCGGCGGCAACTCCTCTGGCGGGTACTACGCCGCCATGGTGGGCGTCACGAGCAACCTCAAGTCGATCCAGTGGCCCAACCGGAAGGGCGATCTCGTCGACACCGATCTCGACGTGGGGGCGAATCTCGACCAGTCCTCCGCGGTGAGCGCCGTCGTCGACTTCTACGGCGTGTCCGACCTCACCGTCATCGGCGCCGGGCTGTCGCCTCAGATCCAGGCGAGCCACCGCTCTCCGGCCACCACCGAAGCGCTCCTGCTCAACGGCGCCGCGGCCGCCCAGAAAGGCGTCGGCGTGTTCGAGGATTCGATGATCCACAAGGTGTCCACGGCAAGCCCCTTCAGCTACATCGACGCCAACACCCCGCCCTTCATCATGTTCCACGGCACCGCCGACACGCTGGTGTCCCCCGTCGCGACCAAGATGCTGCAAAAGCGGCTCGACGACGCAGGCGTGAAGACCGAGCGCTACGTCATCGAGGGCGCAGGCCACGGCGGCAACGAGTTTCTGCAGGAGACCGTGACCAAGCGCATGGTCGGCTTTCTGGATGCGAACGTGAAGAGCCCCGCCAGCGGGGCCGCGCTGGCCGCCGCGCCGACGGTCGATCTGGCCAAGGGCACCTCGGCGTGGAAGGCCGACGACCTGCCGACGCTGGCTGATGCCGTGGCGGGCGCCGAGACGATCGCCGTCGACCCCGACAAATGGGTCATCAACCAGGTGCGCGACGTGTCTTACAAGACGGTCGCCACGGGGAACAGCTACACCACCCTGAAGATGAACCTGCTTCTGCCCTCGAAGGCGAAAAGCGACGGCCCGCTGCCGGTGCTCTACTGCGCGGCCTGCGGCGCTTTCAACAAGTCGAACCCCGACGCCATGCAGTATCTGCGCTATGCCGAGCGCGGCTACATCGTGGCCGTCTCCGAGATCCGCGTGGCTCCCAACGTGACCGCCCCGGCCCCGCTGCAGGACGCCAAGGCCGGCGTCAGGTGGCTGCGCGCCCATGCGGGCGAGTACAACATCGACCCGGGATGCATCATCGCGACCGGCTCCTCGGCAGGCGGCTACATGTGCGTCATGCTGGGCGCTTTGAGCAACACCACGCACTACAGCGACGCGATCAAGTTCGATGTGGGCGACAACCTCGAGTACAGCTCGTCGGTGCAGGGCGTCGTCGACTTCTACGGCGTGTCTGACCTCACCATCATCGGCGCTGGCCTCGACAACTACGATGTGCACGACTCGCCGTCCAACACCGAGGCGCTGCTGGTCAACGGCACGGCGTTCGGCGCGAACCCGGGCGGCTCGGTGTTCGACGACCTCGACCGGACCGCCATATTCAGCCCCTTCACCTATCTCGACAAGGACGACCCGCCCTACCTGATGTTCCACGGCACGGTGGACACATCGGTGTCGCCCATCTCCACCATGGAGCTGTATCTGCGCTCTACGGCCCTCGGCACCCCGTCTGAGCGCTACTCGGTCGTGGGCGCGGGGCACGGCGGCTGGCATATGCAGACCGACCAGGTGAACGCGATCGTCGACAAGTTCATGGACGGCATCGTGGCATCGAGGGCGAAGTAGCGCTTTTGCCTTCCATATCTCTTTTCCGCCAAAGGGGGCCGCAGCGAAAGCCGCGGTCCCCTGCCTGCATGCGAGGGCGTGTTGCGGGGGACGGGGAAGGACGACCGACACGCTTGCGCTCGGAACACAGGGAACCGTCCCCTGTGTTGGCGGCCCCTGTGTTGCCCCCCTGTGTTGGCGGCTCAGGCGACTTGGTGTTTGCTGAAGCTGCGGGCGGCCAGGAGGGAGCCGCCGGCAAACAGGGCCATGCCGAGCGCAGCGAGCATGACGGGGTAGGCGACCACGATAGGGCCGAGCGCGTAGGACACCATGTCGAAAAGGTCGTGTGGGTTCAAGGCGAGGTAGGGGAACAGGAACAGCACATGGTTCGCGATGCTGTTATGCAGGTTCGGCACGAAGGCCGGCACGATTACGATTGCAACCCCCAAAGCCAAGATTCCCATCGATGACCGCACGCGGGCCGACAACGCCAGCACGATCCCCAGCAGCCCGAGCGTCGCCAGGTAGCCGATGAGGCAGCAGACGAGCGCCGCCGCGGAGAGGCTCATGCTATACGTCGCTGTCAGCTTCCAGGCCTGCAGGGGCAGCCCAGCCCCGTCTGCGCCGAACAGCGCCAGCGGCACGACCAGCAAGACCAGCGCCATGAGCCAGTAGATGGCGCTCGAGACGATGACGGCGGCTATCACCTTGGCTGCCCCGAGACGCGACTTTCCGAAGCGCGTCGAGAGGAGCACCGCATCCGTCTTCTCCCGATACTCGACGTTGAAGACCCCCGCGCACGCGATCGTGACAGCGAGGAGCGCGAATATGAGGAATTGCGCCAGATTGAAGAACTCCTCCCAGCCGCCTGCGTATCCGTACTCCACGGGCGTGTGAACGCTGGCGGCCTTGCTCGTCCAGAAGCGCTTCTCTGCATCGGTGTAGGCGAAGGCTCCTTCCGGGTCCTCGAGCTGTGACGCGACCTTGGAGCGTATCTGCCCGTACAGGTCGATCGTCGTCGAGTCGTCGATGGTCACCGCCACCGATACGGGCATCTGGTATCCCACCATCCACGGGCGCACCAAGAGGCTCAGGTATGCGCCATGTGCCGCGTTGAACTTCCAGTACGCTGCGGCCTCATCGCCGGCATCGGCGCGGTCGTAGCGATAGGCGTCCTTCACCTCGCCTTCGGGGTCGATGAACGCCTTGTATTCCCGCATGACCTCCGTTGCCTTCTCGTCAGTGATGGGTCCGGCAAGGGCGTCGGCGTTCGCCTTCATCTGCGCGATGGCCGATGTGCCCTCGAGCTCTGTGCCCACGTGCTCGGGGTCGAGCGCGTGCTGCGAGGTGACGTTGAACCAGAGGATGGCGCACAGCATGGCGAAGATGGCTCCGAGGGAGACCTGAAGGACGCGCTTTGACAGGATCTTCTTGAGCTCGAATCTGATCAGGCTACCCATGATGAGGTCCTCTCGCTTCGGCAGCATCGTTGGGCTGTTTGGGCTGCTCGTTGAACAGGTGCAAGTACACGTCCTCTAACGTCGGCTCGACAGGATGTGCCTGGGGATGGGGAGGCGCGTCTGCGACCAGGCGCACGACGGCGTTGCCGCTGCGGTCGTAGTGGAGGTTGCCGACGTCCACGCGCGACGCCATGGCATCGGCCTCGCGGGGGCTAACGCTGCATTCCCACACCTGGCCGCGCAGGCCGGACACGATCTGCTCGACCGTTCCCGTCGTCAGGATGGCCCCGTCGCGCATGACGAGGATCTCGTCGGCGATGTATTCCACGTCCGAGACGATGTGGGTGGAGAGGATGACGATCTTGTCCTGGGCGAGCGACGATATGAGGTTGCGGAACCGCACGCGCTCCTTCGGGTCGAGCCCGGCGGTGGGCTCGTCGAGCACAAGCACCTGCGGGTCGTTGATGACCGCCTGCGCGATGCCGAGCCGCTGCTTCATGCCTCCTGAGAACGTGCGGATCTTGCGCCGGGCCACGTCTGCGAGGCCGACCAGGTCGAGCAGCTCTCGCGACCTCCGTCGCGCCGCGCGCCTGTCAAGCCCCTTGAGGGCAGACAGGTAGAGCATGAAGTCGAGGGCGGTGAAGTCAGGATAGTATCCGAAGTCCTGGGGCAGATAGCCCAGCACGCCTCGATAGCTCGCGCCCAGACGATCGATGGGGGATCCGTTCCACAGGACGCTGCCGGAGGTGGGCTTGAGCACGTCGCATATCATGGACATGAGCGTGGTCTTGCCCGCCCCGTTGGCGCCCAGAAGCCCGTAGACCCCCGGAGAGAACGCCGCGCTCACGCGGTCGACGGCGATGGCGGCACCGAACTGCTTGGTGAGCCGATCTAGTTTGAGTTCCATCTATGGTGTCCTTTCTTGTGCGTTTGTGGCGGGATCGCGATATGGCTTGCGGACGTTCGCATCGATGCGGCGCTGGCGCTGGCGGCGCCGCTACCCGCGAGTCGGAAGCGCTGTGCGGAAGATGCTGCCTGATGCCACCTGCGCGACGAGACGGCGTGCCTCGTAGAGCGCAAGCGCGAGCGCCACGACGAGGGAGGCAGACCAGACGACCATCGAGGCGTCTGAGTACCAGTGCGGGAAGGCCGTGCTTGCCCCCCAGATGCCGGCGACGGTGCAGGACGCCGCCGCGATGCAGGCCGTGACGCATCTCCCCCGCGTGATGCGCGACAGGTAGAGGCAGGCTGCGCAGAAGGAAAAGAAGGGGGTTGCGGCGTAGAGGAAAACCCGGAACGGGTCGCTGTCGGCTATGGCTGGGACCAGGCATGCCGCCAGCGACATCCAAAGCACGTCAGCGAGGCCGAAGAGGATGAGCCTGCCCACCAGCACCTGCGTGGCGTCGTGGCGGCACGCAGCCTCCAGCTCTGCCATGCCGCTCTCGAAGCTCTTGAACACGGACGGAACGGCCAGGGCGACCGAGAGTACCGAGGCGACCATCACGATGAGCATGGTCGCGTCGCTTTCGCTGCAAGCGCTTACGAGAAGCAGCATCCCGACGAGCAGCGTCAGTTGCGCCACCCAGGCGCGTGGGCTCACGAAGCGGAGCTGTCCGGCGAGGAAGCGCCAGTACGGCATGGCCCTCGCCTGTCCGACGACCGAGCAGCGCGCGGCCTGGCCGGAGACCAGCGCTATGACGTGCGCCTTCGCATCCTCGTCGACGGGAGCATCGGTGCTCTTGTAGTAGGCGCGCAGGTCTTCTCTCATCGAATCGCTCATCGTTGGTCGTCTCCTATCATCTGCCTGAGGGCATCGAGGGCGCGTCGCTCGAGGCGATAGAGCGCGAACCTCGATGCGCCCAAGATCGCGGCGACATCCGCCATCTTGAGGTCTTGTCCATAGCGAAGCTCCAGCACTTCCCGTTCGTCGGCCGCCAGGCGAGAGAGGGCGTCTGCCAGGAGGAGGTTGCGTTGGTAGCGCTCCTGCGCCGGATCGGGAATCCTCTCGGCATCGGCCTCGTCGAGGGCAACCGTGGGCCTTGCGTGTCGCATGATGTCGATGCAGGCGTTCCGGGCGCAGGTATAGAGGTAGGCAAGCGGCTTTCCCCGGGAGTCATAGACGGCCCGAGACTTCGCCAGGCGCATGAAGACGTCCTGCGTGGCGTCTTTGGCGTCCTCTGCCGTCGGCAGGCGCCGCGCGCAATAGCGAAAGATCTCGTCGTAGTGCTCCTCGGCGAACCGGGCGAGCAGGTCTGCATCCAAGAGCTGGTCTCGCTCGCGATCGCCGCTATCCATAGGCCTTTCTTTCAACTGCCTTTTCACCTCCTATACTGCTTAACGTTGGCGCGAGAGGAAATGTGCGCCGCATTGCGGAAAACCATTGTGCGCCTAACCCGACGGGGCGAGGCGGACGGGTCGACGGCCGCCTGCATCAAGCGAGCCTCGGTTTGAGTCGCGGCCTGTGTCGAGGGGACGGTCCCTGAGCACAGGGAACCGTCCCCTGTGTTGCTGCCCTGTGCTATGCAGGCCCCTGTGCTATGCCGCCGTCAGCGAGATTCTGGAAGGGCTTGCCGCATCCATTGCCGTCTCTCCGACGATGATGTGCTAGATTTTGGGAAGCGTTTGTTTCATAGGCAAAATGAAAAAGGAGAGGGAAGCAATGAAGCTGACGAAATCGCTGGCCGCAATCGGCGTGTCTGCCATGATGGTGATGTCCGTGGGCGCCCTTGCGGGCTGCAACGCCGCCAACGAGGCCAACGAAGAGGTTATCCGCGAGGCGATAACCCAAGAGCTTGATCCGTACAAGAACCACGACTCGAGAGCCGTGGACCAGATTCGCTCCCAGAACGCGGTTGCGCTCGCGACGGTGGGAATCGACGGAGAGCAATACGCTGAGGCGCTGCTGGACGGCTTCGACTACGCCATCGAGGATGTGACCGTTGATGGCAACAACGCCACCGCCACGCTCGTCATGACCCAGAAGAACATCGACGAGAACGAGGCCGAGGTCATCATGGAAGAGCTCGTCGAGGACCCTGCGTTCGTGGCGATGACGGATGACGAGCGCAAGGCCGCCGTGGGCGAGAAGATCTTCGAGTACATCGAGAGCGTTCCGTCCGCTCCGCAAGACCCCGTCGAGCTCGAGTTCGTCATGGACGGCAACATGTGGAACCTCACCGACGACTCCAAGACGAAGATGGAAAGCCTCTTTACGTTCTAGGTCTGCAACACAGACAGCCGAGGGGCGGGACGCTGCGGTGCGTCCCGCCCCTTTTTCATGAGGGAGGAGACGCTATGACGAGCGACATCTTGTTCTTGGAATACCCGAAGTGCTCGACCTGCCAGAAGGCACGGAAGTGGCTTGATGCGCAGGGTGTGGCCTACGACGCGCGCCACATCGTCGAGGACAATCCTTCGGCCGACGAGCTGCGGCGCTGGCACGAGCTGAGCGGGCTGCCCCTCAAGCGCTTCTTCAACACGAGCGGCATGCTCTATCGCGAGCTGGAGCTCTCGAAGAAGCTGCCCGCCATGGACGAGGCGGCTCAATACGACTTGCTCGCCACCAACGGCATGCTGGTGAAGCGTCCGCTTCTGGTGACGGGGGCTGCAGCGGTACCCGGCTTCAAGGAGGGCATATGGGCTGAGGCCCTAGGCGTTGCGCTGTAGCGCCCTACGGCGGGTCGGGGCGTTCCCGCAACACAGAGTAACACAGGGGACGGTTCTCTGTGTTGTCGGTTCTCTGTGTTGTTGGGGCGTCTCCGTAACACAGAGAACCGTCCCCTGTGTTGCCCTGTGTTGCCATGTGTTGCAGGGGCGCGTTAGCTTTCGGCGAGGGGGAGGCGCAGCGTGAAGGTGCTGCCTTCGCCGAGGGCGCTCTCTACGGTCACGTCGCCGCCGTGGTAGGAGGCGGCATGCTTGACGATGGCCAGGCCTAGTCCGGTGCCGCCGGTCTCCTTCGACCGGCTCTTCTCGGTGCGATAGAAGCGCTCGAATATCTTGGAGCGGTCCTCGGCGGGGATGCCGATTCCCGTGTCGCGCACACGCACGATGGCCCACGGGCCTGCCGGCGCCTTGCCGCTGTTCGCCTTGCCGCTGTTCGCCTTGCTGCCGTCTGTTGCGATGGCTTCGCTTGTGGCGGCGTTGGCCACGGTGGCAGCTGCCTGCGCTTCCGCTTGCGTCTCTGCCTGCACCTGCACCCGCACAGCGCCTCCGTCGCCCGTGTAGCGTATCGCGTTCTCCACCAGGTTGGACACCGCCTGCTCTATCAGCGGCTCGCTTCCCGCCGTGCGCACCGGCGTCCCATCGAAGGCGAGGCTCACCTGCCGCTCGCGCGCGAGCGGTTCAAGGCGCTCGCAGGTGCGGCGCACCACTTCCAGCAGGTTGACCGGCGCTCGCTCGGCGGCATCGAACGAGGACTCGTCCAAGCGGGACAGCGTGAGCACGTCGTTGATGAGGGCGCGCAGCCGCTGCGACTCCAGGTAGATGCGGCCTGCGAAGTCGCGCACGTCCTCGGGCGCCACCAGGCCGCTGGCGATCATCTCAGCCGAGCCGGATATCACCTGCAGCGGCGTCTTCATCTCGTGAGATACGTTTGCGGAGAACTCTCGGCGCAGTCCTTCGGCCTGCTTCAGCTCCTCGTTCTGGCGCTTGAGCTGGCGTTGTTGCTGGTCGATGCGCCTCAGAATCGGCTGCATCTCCTCATAGACGTCGCCGGCCAGAGGGTCGTTTGCATCCAGCCCTTGCAGCGGCTTCATGATGCGCGCCGTCAGGAACCGAGACAGCACGATCACCAGCAGCACGGCGCATGCCATCACGATGCCCATAGGGGCGGCCATGGATCCCAGGAACGCGAACAGCGACAGCCTCTCTTCGCTGACGCGGATGAAGGAGCCGTCTTGCAGCCGCTCGGCCACGTAGAGGGTGTCTTGGCCCAAGGTGTCGGAATGGCGCACCAGCACGCCTTCGCCCTGGCTTTCTGCTTGCTGCATCTCAGGCCGGGAGCCGTGGTTTCCCAGGGCATGGCTTGTCGCTTCGGTGTCGCAGACCACCGCGCCTGCAGGGTCGACGAGCGTGAAGCGCTCGGGGCCGGGAAACTGGTCGTTGATCAGCGTCGCGCGCTCTTCGGCCGTACGTCCTTCCAGCACCTCGGCGCAGGCGCGCGCCTGCGCCACCAGCGCATCTTCGGAGCGCTTCTCTTCCGCGAGGTATGACACGGTCACCAAGGCGATGGCGGTAGCCAGAACAGCGATCAGCGTGAACGAGAGCACCGCAGCGAAGATGCTGCGCGACAGGCTGCGCGAGGAGCCAGCCATGGCTCACTCCGTCGAGCGCAGGCGGTAGCCCACGCCGCGAACGGTCTCCAGCATGGCGGCGAGGCCCTTGTCGGCCTGGTCGAGCTTCTGGCGCAGCGTCTGCATGTGGACGTCCACCGTGCGCGTGCCGCCGAAGAACTCCGAGCCCCACACGGCCTCGAAAAGCTGAGCGCGCGACAGGGCGCGGCCCGGGTTCTCCATCAGCACCTGCAGCAGCTCGAATTCCTTCAGGGTGAGGGGTATAGGCGTTCCGGCGACCTCGACCTGGTGGGCATCAGGGTCGAGCGCCAGCTTGCCGCGCACGATGCGCCCGCCGTGGCTCGGTGGCTCGGTGCGGCGAACGCGACGCAAAAGCGCGTTTGCGCGCGAGACGAGCTCCATCATGGAGAAGGGCTTGGCCAGATAGTCGTCAGCGCCCGCATCCAAGCCGCATACGGTGTCCAGCTCGGTGCCTTTTGCGGTGAGCATGATCACCGGCACGTCCCGAAGCTGGCGGTCCGCACGCGACTGCGCCAGGATGCCCAAGCCGTCGATGCCCGGCAGCATGATGTCCAGCAGCACCAGGTCAGGGACGGCTTCGCGACACGCCGCGAAGAACGCCTCTGCATCGGGAAAGCCGCGGGCGTCGAAGCCTGCTTGGCGCAATGCGTACAGCGTGAGGTCGCGGATGTTGTCATCGTCTTCCACGTAGAAGACCAGAGGTGTCGGCTCGCTCGGCGGCATAAGACCTCCCTCATCGCCTGCGTTTTCGCCCATTCTAACCTACCAGCCAGGCGCGAGGTCGCGGTCAGTCGAGGCGTTGCTCGCAAGTTGAAAAGCCCGAAAGGCTGCGGCAGCTGCAAGGCCGCACGGCTGCTTGTGCTCCCGCTTTGCGCCATCGCTATGCGGCAGGCAAAGGGTCGCTGGTGCCCAGCGCGCCTTCGACCCCAGCGAGCTGGTGCGGACGGCCTGGGCGCTCGGGCAGAATCAGCATGACCAGCTTTACCATCAGCGGGACCAGCGGCAGCCAGATGAGGGTCATCGCCACGTTGAAGAGCGTATGGGCATTGGCGATCTGCCGCGCGATCACCTCGACGCCTGCGCCGCTCGGCGGCAGCGCCGCCACCAGGCTGGCGAACGGGCCGGTGAGCCCCACGAACAGCAGGCAGCCCGAGAGGTTGAAGATGCAGTGGGCCAGGGCCACGCGCTTGGCGTCGCGCGACTGCCCGATGGAGGCCAGCAGCGCTGTCACCGTGGTGCCTAGGTTGTCGCCCAGCAGGATGGGGATCGCGCCCTCCAGCCCGATGATGCTTGCGCCGTCTGGGCCCGGCTGGGACGCGAAGTTCTGCAGCACCGCGATGGTGGCGCTCGAGCTTTGCACGATCAGCGTCATCACGGTGCCGACCACCACGCCCAGCACGGGGATGCCCGCCACCTGGGCGATCGCGTCGGTGAACACCGGATTGGACGCCAGCGGCTTCATGACCGACCCCATGGTCTCGATGCCCACGAACAGCAGGCCGAATCCGAAGACCGCCTTGCCTCCCAGCTGCACGCGCTCGCGCTTTGCCACCGTCATGATGAGGAAGCCAGCTGCTACGAACAGCAGGATGTAGTCGGACAGCTTGAACGCGATGATCTGCGCCGTGATGGTGGTGCCGATGTTCGCGCCCATCACGATGGGAATGGCCTGGGGAAGGCGCATCAGGCCTGCGCTGACGAAGCCGATGGTCATCACTGTCGTAGCGCTGGAGCTTTGCAGCACGGCTGTGGCGAAGGCGCCAGCCAGCACGCCCAGCACGGGGTTCTTCGTGACCGTCGCCAGGATGGAGCGCATGCGCTCGCCTGCCGCCCTTTGCAGGCTCCCGCTCATCATGTTCATGCCATACAAAAAGATGGCCAGGCCTCCCAGGAGGCCCAGCCCTATCGTCAGTATCTCGTTCACGCCCGCAATGCCTTCCTGCTCGCTTTTTTGGGGGTTTGCATCGTACGGTGAAGTCTACGGGGGCCGCGTACGAGCGCGGTAAAGGGCAGGTAAAGCCTTTGTAAAGTTGCAGGCCAACACAGTAACACAGGGGACTAACACAGGGGACGGTTCTCTGTGTTAGAGGGGAATAACCGCAGGAGACTAACACAGTAACACAGAGAACCGTCCCCTGTGTTACTGTGTTGGCCTTGTGTTGCGACCCTTAGGCGCCCACGGCCATGTCGGACTCGATGGCCTCGTCCTGCTGCGAAGGGGCCGCTGCTCCGTCCAGCTCGCGTGCGGCTATCTCGTCTTTGGTGAAGCCTTTCCAGGTCGCCTCGATGCCACGCGCCCGGTCCTGCGCGGCCGACATGAGCCCCGGGACGATGTAGGCTATCCAGCAGGCAATGGCTCCCCATAGGTTGACGCCGAGGAAGTTCGCGTACTTGCCCTCGCCGATGTTCATGAACGACAGCGACGCCGGGTCGATAACGTCCCAGATGCCCAAGACCATGCCGATCCAGAATGCGAGCATGAAGCCTGTCGTCGTCGGCTTCACCACGCCATGCAACAAGAAGATGGGACCGAGTCCCATGATCATGGTGCCGGAGATGGTGGTGGCCGTGATGATGCTTGCCCCCATGATCATGGGCAGGTTGCCCAGAACGCCGAAGATGATCATGACCCCGATGCCGATCATGCGAACGTTCTCAGGCTGGACGCCCACGATGCCCGGCAAATCGCGCGAGCACAGCTTGCCGAGCGACGTGAAGGTCGAATCAAGCGTCGAGCCCGCCGTCGATATCATGATGACGGCCACGATGAAGAAGGCGACGATGCCGAGCGAGCGGGCAACGATGACGGGCGCGTCGGAGCCGCTGCGCGCGATGCCGTCGAGGAAGAGATCGACGCCGACGAGCGAGAACAGCACGATAGCCAAAAAGCCGAGCAGTCCGGCGACCACGAACGCCTTGAGCATCTTCTTCTCTTCGCACAGGAACCCGCGGTCAGTCAGAACGGCGTCATGGAACCCGTACGAGAGGCACTGGAGCCCGGCGCCAATGATGAAATCGACGCCGCCCTCGAGCGTCCAGGCGCCACTGGTCGCGTAGGCGTCGATGCCGTGCTGCGGCACGATGACGCACAAGACGCCGACGAGCAGTACGCCGAACAAGACGGCCTGCACCACGTCGGTCACGAGCGAGCCGCGCATGCCGCCTTTGCAGCAATAGGCAATGGTGATGAAGGTCATCAGCAGCGCTGCGATGATGAAGGGGGCGCTGCCCGAATCGCCATAGTAGGCGCCGATGACCGAGGTATTGGACCAGATCTCGTTGAACAGGCGCACGAGGATGGCGGCCGAG
>CAJUFC010000158.1 GCA_910585565.1 uncultured Eggerthellaceae bacterium
AAGCTCGTGCGCATCCAGCGTCAGCTGCTGCAAAAGCTCGGGCGCGAACCTACCCCCGAGGAGATCGGCGCCGAGATGGACATCCCGGCCGAGCGCGTGCGCGAGATCCAGAAGATATCGCAGGAGCCTGTGTCGCTCGAGACGCCCATCGGCGAGGAAGAGGACTCGCAGCTGGGCGACTTCATCGAGGACGAGGCGGCCGTGGTGCCGCCGGACGCGGCCAGCTTCTCCATGCTGCAAGAGCAGCTGGCGAAGGTGCTCGACGGCTTGGCCGAGCGCGAGCGCAAGGTCATTAGCCTGCGCTTCGGGCTGGAGGACGGCCATCCCCGTACGCTCGAGGAGGTCGGGCGCGAGTTCGGCGTCACGCGCGAGCGCATCCGCCAGATTGAGAGCAAGACGCTGGCCAAGCTGCGCCATCCGTCGCGTTCGAGCAAGCTCAAGGACTATCTCGACGACTAGGGGACGCTATTGCGCCGACCGGCCAGCCATCACGCCAGCGAGCAAAATAGAGTCTTGCGCGTCGGGATAGTTTGGCTATAATACGTATGCGTTGCGCAAAAAGCGCGGCACCCATTCCTCGGTAGCTCAACGGCAGAGCATCCGGCTGTTAACCGGAGGGTTGTAGGTTCGAATCCTACCCGGGGAGCCAGGCTTACAATGCACGAACCCTTGGTCTGAACTGGGGGTTCGTGCTTTTTTATTGCCCCACAAAATGCACCGGATTTCACGTGGGGAAGACGGCTTATCGTCGAAATTCATGACGGCTACCGCTTGCCCCTCAGAATAGACCACTTGCCCGACGAAGGCAGAAAGAATTTTCTCGTCGGACAGGGCGCCGGCGGCGAGATCGGCAAAGAACTCAAGGATGTCTGCCTCGCATGCCGCTGGCGATGACTGCTGCAGCTTGTCTGCCGTGCGCTGTGCGTCCGCAAGGTCTGCATTGAGCTTATCCAGCTTGTCGCGGAACAGATCGAATGGCGCTCCGTCAGCGATGGCGCTCACGATGTTGTCTCGCTGTCGGCTTATGGCCTCCACTTCTGCGAGCGCTGCCTCGATCGCTGGCGCGTTGTTTTGCTCTTCCTCAAGCCATGCAACATGTCTCTGGGCGAGCTTCCTACAAAGCTCGTGGTCTTCCAACATCTCGCGGATGCCACGCACGACGCTCTGCTCCAGCTTGTCCTTCGAGACGCTGTAGCGCTTGCCCTCGTGCTTGCAGACGTAGTAGTAATACTTGACGCCAAGACGCGATAGCCCAGACTCGCCATGCATGCGCATGCCCGTCTCTCCGCAGATCAGCTTCCCTGAGAGCACGTAGTCTACTTCCGTTTTGCTGTGCTTGCCGAACTTGAGCCGTTCGATGCACGCGAGCTTCACTTCCTCTGACACGATTGCGGGCATGCCTCCGCGCACGTCAACGAGCGGGATGGGATTTCCGAGTTCGTCCTTCATGAGGTGCCCTCGGGCATCTTTCTTCTTTCCCCACATGTAGCGGCCGGCATAGGCCCAGTTGAGCAGGATGCCCCGCACGAACTGGTATCCCGGATCGTTGCCGGCGTAGGTCTTCACGCCTTGGTCTATCAGGCGACTGATGATGGTGTTGATGGCTGTGCCGTTCAGGTAGTCGTGGTGTATCTGGGCTGCCACTGGCGCCCACAGCGGGTCAAGGGTGATTACGTCGCCGTCGTGCGCATACCCAAAGCGCCAGATGCCGATGTATTGGCACTGCTGCGCCTTCCCCAGCATCCCGCGCATGGTGTCCACTCCGATCTGATGCGACCTCAGCTGAGCCGACAGCGCGAGGATGCTCTTGTTGATGTCGGCTTCGACGGTGCCGCCAGAGATGTTCTCGCGGCAGGACTCCAGCGTCACGTTGTGCCGCATCATCTCGTGCTCGTAGTAAAACTGGTCCATCATGTTGCGGGCGAAGCGGTCGATTTTCCACACGACCACTACGTCCATGGCTCCGCGCTTCGCGTCCTCGATCATGGCCAAGAAACGGGGCCGGTCGTCGCTGCGGCCTGATAAGGCGTAGTCGGCATAGACGCCCATCACTTCGTAGCCCATGCGAGCGCAGTACTCGTTGCATGCGGCCACCTGATCGTCGATGGATGCGTCGCGCTGGCGCTCGGACGAGAAGCGGGCGTATATGGCTGCTCTCAGGGCTTCCTGCATGATAGAATTACCTTGCCTTTCGTTGACGCGAAGGGTTTCTCCACAGTGGCCTCGCGCAGGGCGCCAACCTATATGCGCGAGGCTCTTTTTTTGTTAGGCCGTCGCGGCCTTCTTGGGACGGCCTGCCTTGGGGGCGTCGGCCAGGCGCGCGA
>CAJUFC010000159.1 GCA_910585565.1 uncultured Eggerthellaceae bacterium
CCCGAAGGTGGCATCAAAGCTCTCTCCCGCCGCGAACAGCCCATGATGAGCCCAGATGACGGCGTCGTAGGTCTCCATCAGCCGAGACGTTTCCCGCGCGATGGCCTCGCCGCCCGGCACCATCCACGGCACCACCCCCACGCCGGTTGGAAACACCATGGCGCACTCGGTCATGGCCTTCCACAGCGCGCGCGAGAACGCACGTGCCGTCAGGGGCACCACGAACGTCATGGCGACCACGTTGCAGGGGTGCGCGTGGTACAGGACGCGATTCGCGCCACCCGTGACACGCTCGCGCACGGCGTGGTTCATGAGGTGCGAGGGCAGCTCTGACGTCGGGCGCGCGCCGCTCGCAAGCCCCCAGATGACGCGATAGGCGCCACCTCCCTCGCCGATCTCGACGATGCCGATGTTGGCTGCCGGGTCCTCGGGGATGTTGCGCATATAGCAGCCAGCCCCGGTGACCAAGAGGCACGCGCCCGCCAGCGCCGGCACGCTGGCCTCAAGGGCAACCCAATCCCGCGACGTCTCGCACACCCTGCTGCGCACGAACGCAGACTCCGGCTGCGTCATGAGGTAGCTCAGGTTGCCGCCGTTGCGCTCGTGCCAGCCCTGCTGCCAGCCGTCTGCGCACAGGCGGACGAAGCCCTGCACGAAGTGAGTCTGCTCAACCAAGTCGCCATGAACGTCCATGCTCGCCGCACCCTTTCAACCAGACGCGCGCCCGGCAGACGCGCCGCCTCGGCCGCCGCCGCAGCCGTCTTTGCCTGCCATCATCTGCCATCAGCGCTGCGCGTTTCCCGCAGATTCTTTTCCTATGAACGAATTATCTCAAAAAGGTGCTTCACAAAGGTGCGGCTATGCTATGATTAGCAACGCTGTTTTTCGGTGTCGGGATGTGGCGCAGTTTGGTAGCGCGCTTCGTTCGGGACGAAGAAGTCGCAGGTTCAAATCCTGTCATCCCGACCACTTCTTCTTTGAATCGCAAGCCCATCAGGCCGGTCGTCCCTTCCATGCCTCGCGCATGCGCATCGGCGGCTAACAGCGAGCAGCCCGCATCGGCGCCTATTCGGATTCGATCGACTGCAAAAGAGCGAACAGCCGGCTGCGATTGTTGACGTCCAGCTTGCGATACGCGTTATGGACATGCTTTTTGAAGGTGGAGGTCGAAATGCACAGTCGGTTGGCGATATCGGAGTCAGACCCGCCCATGAATATCTCCCTGATGACCTCGCCTTCGCGCGCCGTCAGGCCATAGCGCGCCACCAGCGTCAGCCACACCTTGCTCGGGGCACCGCTTAGCTCGCGGCGATCGAGCAGCACCTTCAGCTTAAGCGAGATGTGCCGGGCAAGCAGTCCCAGCATGGCCACCTCTTTGTCAGAGAAGTCATCGCCATCGCGCGGCCGAAACAGATCGATGCTGCCGATGAGAACGCCCCCATAGGCAAGATAGCAGCGCAGCGCATAGTGAATGCCCTGCTTGACGTAAATCTCACGATACCAGGCGGTCCTCATGCGCACCTCGTCCGGCATCATGTCGGTATCGCGAAAGACCCGGCTTTGGCTGATGACCGAAACGCCGCCGAAAAAGGTCTCGCGGCTGTACTTGCGATCAAACTCATCCAGATAGCGCGCCTCGTCCCCGATGACCGTTGGCGGGCCATCCTGGCAGATGACACCGTCTTTGAAATCGTAGACATAGAACATTCCCTGGCAAAACGGAATTGCATAGCGCAGGCAGCTCAGCACCTTGGGCCGAAACCGATCGAACTCACTGACAGAGTCGAGCTGATACACCGTATCG
>CAJUFC010000160.1 GCA_910585565.1 uncultured Eggerthellaceae bacterium
ATGAGCACCGATTCGGAGAAGTATTCGCCTCCCGCGACGATGCGGTTGCCGATGGCCTGGATGTCGTTGATGGATTCGATGGGGCTTGCCGGGTCGGTGTTCAAGAGGTCGAGCAGGATGTCGAGGCATTGGGGCACGGTGGCGCCTTCCGGCACGGTCACGGCGTGCTTGTCGGCATCTGGCGGGAACGTGACGTGCATGGATGCCTCAGGCGTGCCGACGCGCTCTGCGAGCGCCTTCATCAGGCACTGCTTGCCGTAGGACTGGATGAGCTGGCATTTCAGCGAGGACGACCCTGCATTGACGACCAATACGAGCATGGCGCTTCCCTCCGACGCGGCGTTTCTCTGGCTTCTTGGGCACGGCTCCGGACGGGCCGACACCTCAACGTCCGGCCATGCGGGCCAGCGCTGGTAAGCCTCTGATGCTATCTATTGTAGACGAGCCGACCCTAGGCGGGGTCCGCCGAATTCAATCTGAGGGCACACTGTTGCAGCTCGTTGACCACATCGGTGGTGATGGGAATGGGCGTTTCGCGCCCTGCCTCCATGTCGTCGCTTGCGGCGAGGCAGGTGCGCATGAATTGCTCGTGCTCGTCTGAGATCATGCCCATCGCGCGCGCTGCGGCGAACCCCTCGTCGAGGTCGGTGGAGTGAGCGACGCGCCACAGATGCAGCGTCACGAGACGCACGGTGCCCAGAAATCGCCGCTCGACGGGAACGTCTGCCATGGTTGCCTCCGCTGTCTTGCTGTCCTCGTTGCCGTTGCTGCTCTTGCCGCCCTTGCCGTCGCGCCGGTCTCGGCACTCTGGCGCTTGCGCCGTTCTTGCCGCTTCGCTGTCCCGGCGCTTGGGCGCCTGCGTGGCCACCGTCGCCCCGCACACGGAAGCCAGCCGCCTTTTGCATTGTAAACGATACGTTGCAGCAGGTCGGGCGCATGCGCCCTCTTATATAATGGGCGCACGATGGCGCGGTCTAGATGCCGGGCGCGTGCAGCCGAGGCGCACTGGGCGCTCGGCATCCAGCGCCCGGCGCCAAAGCGCTGGTGCCGACACGTTGTGGAAAGGCGGGGGTATGGCATATCAGGACGAAATCACCCACATGCGACGCGACGAGCTGGAGGCATTGCAGCTCGAGCGCCTGAAGAAGGCAGTCGTCTACTGCTACGAGAACATTGCGTTCTATAAGGAGAACTTCGACGCTGTGGGATTTGATCCCTATGCGCTTGCGTCGTTCGCCGACCTGGAAAAGGCTCCGTTCACGACGAAGCAGGACATGCGCGACGCATACCCCTACGACCTGTTCGCCGTGCCGAAGGAGGACGTGATCGAGATTCACATGTCGTCGGGCACGACGGGCGTGGCGACGGTGAGCGGGTACACGGCGCACGACATCGAAGTGTGGGGCGACTGCTTCGCGCGCGGCATCGGGTATGCGGGAGGCGGTCCGGAGGACATCTGCCATGTGTGCTATGGCTACGGCCTGTTCACGGGCGGCCTGGGCGCTCACTACGGCGGGCTCAAAGCCGAGTGCATGACGATTCCCATGTCGGCCGGCAACACGAAGCGCCAGATCAAGGTGCTCGATACGATGGGGTCGTCCATCATCTGCTGCACGCCGTCGTATGCGATGTACATTGCTGATACGGCCATCGAGATGGGGCTCGACCCGGCCCGCGACTTCAAGCTGAAGGCGGGCATCCATGGAGCCGAGGCGTGGTCCAACCAGTTCCGCGAGAATCTGGAGCAGAAGCTCGGCTACAAGGCGCTCGACGTCTACGGCCTCACCGAGATCATGGGTCCGGGCGTTGCCATGGAATGCCTCGAGCAAGATGGTCTGCATGTGGCCGAGGACCACTTCTTGGTGGAGGTGCTCGACCCTGAAACGCACGAGCCGGTGCCTGACGGGGAGTGGGGCGAGCTGGTCATCACGACGCTGGACAAGGAAGCCACGCCGGTCATCCGGTATCGCACGAAGGACATCACGCGCATTCTGCCGGGCGAGTGCAAGTGCGGGCGCACTCATCGTCGCATCGACCGCTTGCATGGGCGCACTGACGACATGATGATCATCCGTGGCGTCAACGTGTTCCCGTCGCAGATCGAGAACGTCGCATCCACCTTCCCCGAGATCGCCGACTGGTATCAGATCGAGCTGACGCGCGAGAATGCCTTGGATGTGGCTACGCTCAAGATCGAAGTCAATCCCGACTTCCCGATCGACGAGATCCGCCGCATCGAGGACCTGCAAAAGCGCCTCAGCACGGCATTGCGCGACGAGCTGGCGACGAGCATCAAGGTGCAGATCGTCGAGCCGTACACGATCAAGCGCTCCGAGGGCAAGGCGGTTCGCATCGTGGACTTGCGCGACGACGCGGACAAATAGCCTTGTTGCGAGCCGCGCGCGGGCTGGCGCAACCGACCGACTGGCGCGCGTGCCAACGCGATTAAGACCAACTCGACCCAAACAAACGAAAACCGATGGGGGGATGACATGATAGATCAGCTGACAGTGTTTCTCGGCAACCAGAAAGGGCGCCTGACGGCCCTCTGCGATGCGATGGGGCGTGCCGACATCCAGATGTACGCGCTGACGGTGGCGGACACGAGCGACTATGGCATCGTGCGCATCATCTGCGACAAGCCCGATGCGGCGAAGGAGGCTCTGGCGGAGGAGGGCTTCCAGGCGGCCATCGCGCGCGTGGTGGCCGTGCAGGTGCCTGACGTGCCGGGCGGCTGCGCCCAGGTGTTCGACGTGCTCGATCAGGCCGATGTGAACGTGGAATATGCCTATTGCTTCACGTCGTCGGTAGGAGCGGCCACGCTGGCGCTCAAGACTGACGCCGATGTGCGCGAGCGCCTTGAGCAGAGCGGCTTTCGCATCTTGCACCCCGAAGACATCTACGCAAGCTAAGGTGTGCCGGCTGGCCGCGCGCTCTGTCTGACGGGCGGGCGCGCGGCCAGCGATTATGGCAGGCGCTTGCGCGCGGCCGCCCGTTGGCACCTTCGGATGAGGCGCCGGTGCCGACGCTAGCTAGCCGATGGCGCCTTCGTAGATGCCGACGAGGTGATGAATCGACTCGTCTTGCGAGAAGCGGCGCCGGGCATACGCGGCCACCGCTGCGCGGTCGAACGTGACGTTCCCATCGAGCACCGCGTCCATCTTGGCAGCGAGGTCGATCGCGTTTTCGCTTTCGAACAGCAGCCCCACCTCGGGCGTGATGATGTCGACGGCACCGCCGTCGTTGGAGCCGATGACGGGCGCGCCGCACGCCATTGCCTCGATGATGACGAGCCCAAAGGGCTCCTTGCGCGACGTGAGCAGCGACACGTCGGCTGCGCTGTAGAGCCTTCTCAGAGCGTCATGGGGCTGGTTGCGCACGAAATGCACGTTTGCCACGCCCAGCTCGGCTGCCAGCACGTTCATGTCCTCGAACAGCTCTCCGTCTCCTGCCAGGACGAACGCCGTGTCGCCGGCGCGCTCGGGGCGCGCCCGTTGCAGCTCCGCGACGCCGCGCAGAAGGACGTCGATGCCTTTGAAGTGCGCGAACTTTCCCGCGAACGAAACGAGATGGTCAAACGAGCCTGCGATGCCGTGCTCGGCCAGCACGTTTGCTCGCGTGACGTCGTCGGGATAGAACACATCCGAGTTGTAGCCGTTGAGGATAAGGTGGCACTTGGGGGCCTCGTCAGGGAACAGCCGGCGCACCAGCGCGTCGTTTTCCTGGGAGATGGTGATGATGGCGGCCGCTTCCTCCAGCGAGCGCTTGGCGGCGTCGCGGAAGAGGAACGTTGACGAGTCGTGCCCGCGGGCGATCTTCTCGTATCCGATGAGGTCGGTGCCGTGTATCGTGACGACGAGGGGAATGTCGTAGTCGGCGGCGTAAGCCGGCTGCAGCCATGCGTGCCCGCAGTGGATGACGTCGGGCGAAAACGTGCGGATCTCCTCCTCGATGGCGCGCCGGAACGCCGCCTCGTAGGCATCTAGCTCGCGTTCTGACAGGTCGTAGAACGTCTGCGTGCTGCGCGGGTGCGTCGTGAAGCACGGGAAGTTGAAGCCGAGGGCTTCCTCGGTGCAGCTGTTGAAGTAGACGGGATGCACCCCGAAGGCGCCGTAGTCCTCGGGTGGCTGGTTTTCCGGCACGATGATGCGCACCTCGTGTCCCAGCTTGGCCAGCGCGTGGGCGATGTTGAGCGTATAGACGCCGCTGCCGGAGCCGGTGAGCGGAAAATGGCACATGAGCAGAATCTTCATGGGGTACCTCCTTTGTCGGCGTCCATAGTAGCACGGGGACGAGGCGTGCTCCCGCATCTCCGTTTGCGCCGACAGGCGCTAGCTGCGACAATGTGACGATGCCAGAAGCGAAGAAGACAACCTCACGCTATGCGCAGGTGGTGCGCACGAGCATCATCGGCATCGTGGCCAACGTGGCCCTCGCGGCGATCAAGGCCGCAGCGGGCTTTGCCGCTGGCTCCATTGCCGTGGTGCTCGACGCGCTCAACAGCCTGACTGATGCGTTTTCCTCCATCGCCACCATCATCGGGGAGAAGATCGCCTGCCGGCGCCCTTCGCGCAAGCACCCCTTCGGCTATGGGCGCGTGGAGTACGTTACCTCTATCCTCATCGCGGCGTTCATCATCGCGGCAGGCGTCATCTCGATCAACGAGTCGTATCACAAGATCGTTCGGCCGTCCGAGCCTGACTACACGACCGTGACGCTGATCGTGCTGGTGGTGGCCACTCTCGTCAAGGTCGTCATTGGCATCGTGTTTATCCGGCGCGGCAAGGCCGTCAACTCGCAGCCGCTCAAGGCGTCCGGAATCGATGCGCTCTATGATGCCATCCTCACGTTCGGCACGCTGGCTGCCGCGGTCGTCTGTCTCGTGTGGCATGTCGACCTCGACGGCTGGGTGGGGCTCGTCATCTCGCTGTTCGTGGTCAAGGCGGGCATCGACATCGTGCGTGAGGCGGTCTGCTCGATCATCGGCGAGCGCCCGGCCAAGGACACGGTCAAAGGCGTTCGCGCGCTCATCTCCGAGCACGAGGGCGTGCTGGGCGTCTATGATCTCATGATTGACAGCTTTGGCCCGGAGCGGCTGTGGGTCGCTTGCCACATCGAGGTGCGCGACGACATGACGGCCTGCGAGATCAACGAGCTGACGCGCCACATCGAGGAGGACCTGCGCACCAGCTTCAATGCGGACGCGATCCTGGGCATCTATGCGTGCAACGCGCGTGGCGATTACGCGGCCATCCACGCCAAGCTGAACGAGCTGGTCGAGCATCATCCCGAGATACTGCAAGTGCATGGCTTCTATGTCGACGAGGACGAGATGCATATCGACTTCGACCTGGTCATCGACTTCGACCACGATGCCGATGACCTCCGACGGCACATCGTCGACGAGATGAAAGAGGCCTACCCCGCCTACACATACAACGTGATAACTGACCTCGATTATTCTTAAAAGATGCACATGCCCTGTTGTGGGGCGGCTTTTCTTGCTATCATGAAAAGCACGTATTCCCGTACAGAAGGGGGCCCCTGACATGGGTGCAAAAGCCGATGAAACGCTCGAGATCACATACGAAGAGCTGCCAACATATCTGCATGCGAACCATTCCGTGTACATGGATGTTGACGGCGACCTGTACTATCTGACCGATGTCAACGATCGCTACTGGCGCGTTCAGGACACCACTCAGAAAAACGACAAGGGTCACTATGTTGACTGCAGCCCGCTCGTGCCCACCATCTCTGAGTTCATCGAGCTGCCGTTTCGCGAGGGCAAGTCGGTGAAGGACCTCTTCGAGGAGGCTACCTTCTTTGCCTCGGTGAAATAGGCGCAACTCCCATACAGGCTATACTGGCGTCCATCGCTAGATATATGTGAAGCGGCTCGCTCGAGGGCCGCTTCTTTTTATAGCTGGTTTTATAGCTAGTCGTTCTTTTTTAGGAATAATGAGCCGGAGCGACAGCATCCGCGCTAAGATGGGCAACGAGAACCGGTGAGCGAGAAAGGACAGTGCTCATGACAGAAGAACACAATGCGCCCGAAGGGGCACCGGAGGATTGCGGCGGCAGCTGCTCGTCGTGCGGCGTTGCGGGATGCGGCGCGCGTGAGGCGCCGGTCGGGCCGCCGCCCAAGCTTGAGCCCAACAAGCGTTCCTCCATCAAGAAGGCGATTGCGGTCGTGTCGGGCAAGGGCGGCGTGGGCAAGTCGCTTGTGACCAGCCTGCTGGCAGCCGAGCTGAACCGCCAGGGCAAGAAGGTCGCCATCTTGGACGCGGACGTGACGGGTCCTTCCATCCCCAAGGCGTTTGGCGTGCATGCGCGCCCGTTGGCAGACGAGGACGGCATGAACCCGGTCACGTCGGCATCGGGCATCGAGATGATTTCGGTCAACCTTTTGCTGCCGCAGGAGGACTTGCCGGTTGCCTGGCGCGGGCCAGTCATCACGAACGCGCTCAACCAGTTTTGGGGCGACGTCAACTGGGGCGACATCGACGTCATGTTGATCGACATGCCGCCGGGCACCTCTGATGTGTTCCTGACGATTCTGCAGATGCTGCCGATTGACGGCATCGTGACGGTATCTGCCCCGCAGGAGCTGGTCGCGATGATCGTCGGCAAGGCAGTGAATCTGGCTGGCTCGATGGAGGTGCCGGTCATCGGCCTCGTCGAGAACATGGCCTACTTCCAGTGTGACGACTGCGGCAAGCGTCACCACATCTTCGGCGAGCCGCAAGGTGCCGAGATCGCCGAGAAGTATGGCATCGAGGCCGTGGCCACCCTTCCCATGGATCCGAAGGCAGCCGCTCTTGTCGATGCCGGTCAGGTCGACGACTACGACGCTGGTGGCGCCCTTGCCCCGATTATCGCTGCCATCGAAGCTGCGTAGCGGTTCTGCCTGAGGCGCCCGAGCCGCCTTGCCGAGGCCGCCTGCCTCAGACCCTGCCGCATGAGGCGCCCGAGCCGTCTTGTCGCGCGGTTTCGCGCCCCGAAATCTTTCAAGCCCCCGAACTAACCAGCTCGGGGGCTATTCTTTTGCCTCAGCATGCCTGCGGCAACACGGCAGGCAACACACAGAACCGAGGCAACACACAGAACCGTCCCTTGTGTTCCTCGTGCGGGTGACAGAGAACCGATTCGTGTGCTATATTGGTGTACAACGTACAACAGTCGGCAGGAGGTCGCCATGGGAGATGCGATGGTCACTGCGCGTATGGCTGCGGAGAAGAAGCGAGAAGGCAACCTGGTTCTCCGGTCGCTCGGCACGAACGCGTCAGCGGTGATGAACAAGCTCTATGACTACCTCCTCGCTCACCGGGCGCTTCCGGAGGGGTTGGCCGAGCCGCCTGCTGTTCGAAAGGAGCACACGCCCCAGGAGTGGGCCTGCGCGTTCGAATGGGCAGACAGCTTGCTTGAGCCCGTCCAGGATGACGAGCTCGCTGCCCTGAGCCTCGACGAGATGAAGTGGGAGCGCTTGCAGTCTCGGGGGCTTATTCCTTCGGACATGCCCTATCCGGGCAACGAGCCGAAGCGTCTGGCTGCCGTATGAGGCTGTTTGCCGACACCAACATCATCGTCGACTTCTTGTCCCAAAGGCGCGTGAGCGAACAGCCTGCGCGGCTGCTGTTCGCACTCTGCGCGCTTGGGGAGATAGAGCTTTGGGTCAGCTCGTCTCAGATCACCGATATCTACTACATCGTGCGGCGCAGCTATGGGGTGGCTGACGCGGTGGCGCGGGCGAAGATGATCCAGCTGCGCAAGCATCTGCGCATCCATGCGCTTTCGGGGTACGAGGTCGACAGCGCTTTGCGCTCGGATTGGGCTGACTTCGAGGACGCGTGCGTATATTACGCCGCCGTCGCCGAGAAGGCAGACGCCATCATAACAGGCAACCAAAGGGACTTCAGCAAATCGTCCCTCCGCGTCGTCGACTACGATGGTCTGTTCGATTACCTCGAAAACGAACTCGGCCTCGTCTACGACGAGATTCCATTCTGACCCCTGTATCCTCGCGCTCCGCACAACGCGCAGAACCGTCCCCTGTGTCCCCCCCCCAAGAACAATCCTACCGTTTCGCATCGGTGTGTCGCTGTGCATTGAATCTCGATATCAATGGTTGTAGTATGTATTCATAAATGACCACTATATACAACGATAGGTAACTTATGGATGCTACAATCGTCTCCTTAAATGCAAAGATACCGAAAGAGGAGAAGGACTTGTTTGTCCAGACGGCTGCGGATCTCGGCATGACGCCCTCTTCGGTGATCAAAGTGTTCGTGCGCAAGTTCAATGAATATGGCGGCTTTCCGTTCGAGGTGAGGTCGATGCGCCGAGGCGCCTTCTTGAGGGGCAATGAGGGTATGCTGTATCAGCCCCCGCGCTCTGCCGATGGCACCGCCATCCTGCCAACGGAGTGGGACGACGAAGAGGGCGACGTGTATGAGTCCTTCGCTTAGGCCGTTCGGGCGCCTTTCCGCTTCCGACGTACAAAGGCTTTTCGCTGGCCTCAAGGCAGCAGGATTCGCGCTCTAGCAATCAAATGCCCTCATCGTGGATGCGAATTTCCGTGAGGCGATTTTCCATCCTTTTCCGACAGCACACGGAACCGTCCCCTGTGTTCCCTGTGTTACTGTTGCAGCCCTTGTGTTCGATGCCGCTGGGCTGAGGTTTTGGGCCGCTTGGTTATATGACCATGTGATATATTAGATATGGTCTTATAATAACTATGGTCTAAAACACATCGGCGATGCCCCGACTTTGAGTTCGGGGCATCGTTGGCTTCGGGGTCACCGCGCGCACGCCCCGGGCGTATTTTCCAAAATGAGGCGCGCTTCTTCCAAAAAGGTGACGGACGCCCCTCCAGTCCGTCGCCTTTTTGCGTATAGTCTTTAATTAAGAGAAGCTGTGGTTGTGGAAGCGGTATGGAGCGCTCGATCGGCTCAGTTGGCACTCGAAATGCGAGAGTGCTAAAATTGCGCTCAAAACAATTCGGAAGCATGTCAAGAAACGAGGAACCATGTCATTCGAGAAATTCACCGACAAGGCGCGCAAGGTGCTCGTCTTGGCCCAAGACGAGGCCCGACAGTTGCACCAGCCCTACGTCGGCACCGAGCACATCCTCCTCGGCCTCATTACCGAGAACGAGGGCTTGGCGGCTCAAGCGCTCGAGCGGCTGAACGTCAAATACGACGACGTGGTGCAAAACATCCGTCAGGTGGCCACCATCGACGAGGACGCCGACACGAGCGGGCACCTGTCGTTTACGCCTCGCGTCAAGCGCGTGTTGGAGAACTCGCTGCGCGAAGCGATGCAGATGGGACAATCCTACATCTCGACCGAGCACCTGCTGCTGGGCATCGTGCGCGAGAACGAGGGCACGGCCATCGACGTGTTGTCGCGCATGGGCGTCAAGGGCGACGACATCCGCGCGACGATGAACGACATCGTGGGGCAGTCGCCGGTCATGGCGGGGCGTGCGGGCTTCACGCCGGGCGGCGGTCCCAAGGACAGCATGCTGGCGGAGTTCGGCACCGACCTCACCAAAAAGGCCAAAAACGGCGATCTCGACCCGGTCATCGGTCGCGCCGCCGAGATCGAGCGCGTCATGCAGATCCTGTCGCGCCGCCAGAAGAACAACCCGCTCATCCTGGGCGAGCCGGGCGTGGGCAAAACGGCCATCGCCGAGGGCCTGGCGCAGCTCATCGTGTCCAATCAGGTGCCTGACGTCCTGCGTGGCAAGCGGCTTGTGACGCTGGACGTGTCTGCGCTGGTGGCAGGCTCGAAGTACCGCGGCGAGTTCGAGGAGCGCATGAAGAAGGTGATCAAGGAGGTCATGGACGCCGGAGACGTGCTGCTGTTCATCGACGAGATCCACACGATCATCGGCGCGGGCTCGGCCGAGGGGTCCATCGATGCCGCTGCCATCTTGAAGCCGCCGCTGTCGCGTGGCGAGATCCAGATCATCGGCGCTACCACGCTGGAGGAGTACCGCAAGCACCTCGAGAAGGACTCCGCGCTCGAGCGGCGGTTCCAGCCGCTCACCATCAACGAGCCCAACGAAGAGCAGGCGGTGCGCATCGTGGAGGGCTTGCGTGACAAGTACGAGCAGCATCACCAGGTGCATTTCACCGAGGAGGCGCTGCAGGCCGCGGTGTCGCTCTCGAACCGCTACATCCAAGACCGCTATCTGCCGGACAAGGCCATCGACGTGCTTGATGAGGCGGGTGCGCGCATGCGCATTCGTAACATGACGCTGCCGCCCGAGCTGCGTGACCTTGACGAGAAGCTGCGTGACGTGCGCGTCCAGAAGGACAAGGCCATCGGAGAGCAGAACTTCGAGCGTGCGGCCACGCTGCGCGACAAGGAGACCGAGCTCAAGGCCAAGCTGGAAGAGGCTCAGGCCAAGTGGGAGGAGACTTCCTCCAAGGAGGTGCATCAGGTCACGCTGGAGGACATCGCAGATGTCATCTCGATGTCGACGGGCGTGCCGGTGTCCAGCCTCACCGAGGCCGAGACCGAGAAGCTGCTGCGCATGGAGGGCGTGCTGCATGAGCGCGTCATCGGCCAAGAGGAGGCCGTCACAGCGCTCGCCAAGGCGATTCGCCGCTCGCGCGCAGGCCTCAAGGACCCGAAGCGCCCGGCTGGCTCGTTCATCTTCCTGGGGCCCTCGGGCGTCGGCAAGACCGAGCTTTCCAAGGCGCTGGCCGAGTTCCTGTTCAACTCCGAAGACGCATTGCTGTCCTTCGACATGTCGGAGTACATGGAGAAGCACGCGGTGTCGCGCCTTATCGGCTCGCCTCCGGGATACGTCGGGTTCGACGAGGGCGGCCAGCTCACCAAGGCCGTGCGCCAGCGCCCCTACTCCGTCGTGCTGTTCGACGAGATCGAGAAGGCGCACCCCGACGTGTTCAACATCCTGCTGCAGATTCTCGAGGAGGGCAGGCTGACCGACGCACAGGGGCGCACGGTGGACTTCCGCAACACGGTCATCATCATGACGTCCAACGTCGGCGCGCGCGACATCGCGGCGACCACGTCGCTCGGGTTCTCCCCGAACGGCCAAGCAGGGCTGTCTGACGAGGAGATCAAGAGCCGCGTCATGTCCGAGATGAAGAAGCTCTTCCGACCGGAGTTCCTCAACCGCCTGGACGAGATCATCGTGTTCAAGAGCCTCACGAGCGAGCAGATCAGCCGCATCGTCGAGCTGATGGTGGCCGAGCTGCGCGACCGCATGATTGCCCAGAACATGTCCATCAACCTGTCGCCGGCGGCCATCGAGCTCATCGCGGCCGAGGGCGTCGACACGACCTACGGCGCACGTCCGCTGCGCCGCGCCATCCAGCGACTCATCGAAGACCCCATCTCAGAGCAGATTCTCGAAGGGAAATGGGTCTCGGGCTCTATCGTGGATGTGGACGTGGAAGGCGAGGGCGACGACAAGAAGCTCGTGTTCAACGAGGGCTCGGGCGTCATCCCGGCTCCACGCAAGCGCGACTCCATCGCGCGCGAGGCCGAGCTCTTGCTCACCAACTTCGACCTCAGCAACACCGGTTCCGGCTCAGGCGCGCCCAGCCGCACCCCTGCCGGCACCCTCGAAGGCGGCGCCGAGTAAGCATCGCAGACGCAGCAGGCATATGCCAAAAAGACGAAGGGGGCCGATCCGCGCGGATCGGCCCCCTTTGCATTCTTCTCATAGGGCTCTGCGGGAGTGGAGGGGGGGAGGGTTGAGAACGTCGTGGTCTTTTCGCGTTCGAAGCCCTCTCTCCCGCCTCTTCCGTAGAGCAGCTGACCCCCTTAGCCTTCGTAGGTGACGCGGGCGCCTTGGGGAGTGTCTTCGATGACGAAGCCCAGGGAGACGAGGCCGTCGCGGACGGCGTCGGCACGTGCCCAGTCCTTTTCCGAGCGGGCGAGCTTGCGCGCCTCGAGCAGCGCCTCTACGGCCTCCATGGCATCAGCGCCGCCGTATCCTGCGATGTCGGCGGCAAGCGCGATAACCTCGACCGGATAGTCCGACGCCATGCCGTCGCCTTGGTTGTCGACGATCTCGATGCCGAGCACACCCAAGAGCTCGACGATCTTGTCGCGCACGACCATGGCGGCCTCGGCGTCACGGACCGACAGCGACTTGTCAGCCACCTCTGCGTTCGCGTCGCCGACGAGCGTGAAGATGACGCCCAAGGCGGCTGGTGCGTTGAAGTCGTCGTCCATGGCGTCGGTGAAGGCGGCATGTGCTTCGGTTGCCTTCACATTGAGCGCAGCGGCGTCCAGCGCGTCAGGTGCGCCGTCGGTGGCGTTCGAGCACAGCCAGTCGATGTTCTTGACGGCGTTCTCGATGCGCGTGAGCGCCGAGTCGGCCTCGTTCATGCGCTCGACCGAGAAGTCGAGCGGCGAGCGATAGTGGGTCTGCAGCATCAGCATGCGCAGCGCCGAGGGGCGCACGTCATCAAGCACCTCGTGCAGAAGCAGGAAGTTCCCGAGCGACTTCGACATCTTCTCGGCGTTGACCTGCAGCATGCCGGAGTGCATCCAGTAGCGTGCGAAGGTGCCGCCCGAGGCGCACTCTGACTGGGCGCATTCGTTCTCGTGGTGCGGGAACACCAAATCGGCGCCGCCGCCGTGGATGTCGAAGGGCAGCCCAAGGTACTTTTCCGACATGGCCGAGCATTCGATGTGCCAGCCGGGACGCCCCTCGCCCCAGGGCGAGGGCCATGACGGCTCGCCGGGCTTGGCTGCCTTCCACAGCGCGAAGTCGAGCGGGTCGTGCTTGCGGTCGGCGACTGACGCATGGCCGTCCGCATCAGCGCGCAGCTCGCGGTGGCCGCCCTCCATCTCGTCGATGTTGCGGCCGGAAAGGGCGCCATAGCGAGGGTTCGAGCGTACCGAGAAGTACACGTCTCCGTCCTCGACATAGGCATGCCCCTTGTCGATCAGCGTCTCCACGAGCGCGATCATCGCATCCATCTCTTCGGTCGCCTTGGGGCGTATGGTGGGGTCGGCCACGCCTGCGCGGTGCATGTCGTCGATGAACGCTTCGGTGTATTCGGCGGCCACCTCGGCAGCGGTGCGTCCTTCCTCGGCGGCTCGCGCGATGATCTTGTCGTCGACGTCGGTCACGTTCTGCACGAACGTGACGTCGAAGCCGCGCCACTCGAGGTAGCGGCGGATGGTGTCAAACGAGATGAACGTGCGCGCGTTGCCGATGTGGATGCGGTTGTACACGGTGGGCCCGCACACGTACATGCTGACCGCGCCCGCGCGCAGCGGCTGGAAGTCGACCTTTTTGTGCTGTTTGGTGTCATAGAGGCGAATCATTTACGCATCCTTTCGCTGGAGGAGACAGGTGGCATAGGCCGAGATGCCTTCGCTGCGGCCCTCGAAGCCGAGGCGTTCGGTGGTCGTGGCCTTGATGCCGACGTTATCGACGTCCAGGCTGGCGGCTCGGGCGATGTTGCGCCGCATGGCGTCGCGATGCGGCGACAGCTTTGGCTCTTGGCAGCAGATGACCGAGTCGATGTCGAGGATGTCGAAGCCAGCGCCGCGCACGGCCTGGCATGCTTGGGCGAGCAGCACGAGCGAGTCGGCGTCTTTGAACGTGGGGTCGGTGTCGGGGAACAGCTTTCCGATATCGCCGAGGCGCGCCGCTCCCAAGAGCGCATCTGCGATGGCGTGGGCGAGCGCGTCGGCGTCAGAGTGCCCGGCCAGCCCGCGCTCGTAGGGGATGTCGACGCCGCCTAGCACGAGGCGTCGATGTGCCTCTGCAGGCGCGAAGGCGTGCACGTCGATGCCAAGGCCGGTTCTCAGCGTTGCGGCCGGCGAAGGCGGCGCGACCGATGGGGCAGCGCCAGGGGCTGCCGATGCAGCCAGCTCGATTGCGGCTGGCTGCGCTGCCTTCGCGCTCGCCGTCGTATTCGTTGCGCCTGTTGCTTCCGCCACTGTGTCTGGTGCGCCTGTCGTAGTCGCCATGTCAACGTTCCCGCGTCTACTCGAGCCCGAACATCATGCGCACGGCCGAGGCAAGCATGATGTAGTCTTCGGGCACGGTGAGCTTGATGTTGTCGCGCTTGCCTTCGACCACCTTGACGCGACCGCCCAAGCGCTCGATGAGCGAAGAGTCGTCGGTGCCGACGAAGCCGTCGTTCAGGGCCGAAATCTGCGCGCGGCGATAGATGCCCGTGCGAAACACCTGTGGCGTCTGGGCGTTCCAGAACACGCGCCGGTCGGGCGTGCCGGCGATGATGCCGTCCTCGACCACCTTGAGCGTGTCGATGGCGGGGTGCGCCACCACGGCGCCGTCGATGTCGATGTTGCCCTTGACCGTGTTGATGGTGTGCAAGATCATCTCCGGCGTGACGAGCGGGCGCGCGCCGTCGTGGATGACGACGAACTCGAAGTCGTCGGAGACGGCCTCCAGCCCGAGGTAGGCCGACTCTTGGCGGATGGTGCCAGCTGCGGCCATGATGACGGGCGTCGCGAACGGGAACGGGTCGATCGCACGCTTGAGGTATTCCTCCTGGCGGTCCTCGGGGCACACGATGACGATGAGCCCGATGTCGCCCACGGCGTCGAACGCCTCGGCCGACCAGGTCAGGATGGGCTTGCCTGCTATCTCGACGAGCTGCTTGCCGCCCTCGCGCCCAAAGCGCTCGCCGGTGCCCCCGGCCAAGATGATCGCGGCGGTCTTCGCGTTTTTGTCGACGCGCCCGACGAACTCCCCTTCGCCCTTGACTTCGGTGCTGTCACCCAAGATTTGCGAGATGATCTCAGGGACCTGCAGCGTTTCGGGAATAAAGACTGGGTCGATCGTCTGCGTCATCTACGTCCCCTTCGACTTGATTTATCATGTGCTGCATAGTATACGACTGAACGCGAGGTGGAGAATGGAGCTTTTGGCGCCGGCTGGCGGGTTCGAGCAGCTGCGCTCGGCAATCGCCTTTGGCGCGGATGCGGTCTATCTGGCTGCGGACAAGTTCGGCATGCGCGCACGCGCCGCGAACTTCGCGCTCGAGGACCTGCCGCGGGCGGTCGAGGAGGCCCACGCGGCTGGCGTGCGCGTCTACGTCACCTGCAACGTCACCATCATGGAGGGTGACCTGGCCGAGCTGCCGGCATACCTGCGTGCGGTGGACGCATCTGGGGCTGACGCCCTCATCATCGGGGACTTGGGCGCGTTCGCGCTCGCACGCGAGCATGCGCCGAGCTGCCAGCTGCACGTGAGCACCCAAGCCAACGTCGCCAACGCCGAGGCGGCCAAGATGTGGCATGCGCTGGGCGCTGCGCGCATCGTGTGCGCTCGCGAGATGACGCTGGCCGACATCGCCCAGATGCGCACCGAGGTGCCTGACGAGCTCGAGATCGAGGCGTTCGTCCATGGCGCCCAATGCATGGCCGTGTCCAGCCGCTGCCTCATCAGCTCGTATCTGACTGGGCGCTCGGGCAACCGGGGGCACTGCACCCAGCCGTGCCGGTGGAACTATGCGCTGGTGGAAGAGAAGCGCCCGGGCGAGTTCTTCCCGGTCGAGGAGGCGGCAGCGGCGCCGGGGGCGAGCGGGGCGTTCATCATGAACGCGATGGACCTCAACATGGTGTCTCATATCGCGGAGCTCAGGCGCGCGGGCGTCGACTCCGTCAAGATCGAGGGCCGCAACAAGAAGGCGTTCTACGTCGCCACCGTCGTGGGGGCGTACCGCCGCGCCATCGATGGCACGGATTCCCTCGATGCCCTCGAGGCGGAGCTGCGGTGCATCTCGCATCGCCCATACAGCCACGGGTTCTACTTCGGCGAGCCCCGGCAGGCCTGCGACTACGATGGGTACGAGCAAGAGACGCTGCACGTTGCCGACGTCGTCGCCTGCGAGGAGGCGTCTGCGGGGACGGGGATGTGGCGCGTGACGCTTCGGTGCCGCAATCGCTTCGCCGAAGGCGACGAGGTGGAAGCGCTCATTCCGCGCGAGTCGACGTGCGCGCTGGTGGTGCGCGACCTTCATTGGCTGCCGCGTGACGAGGAAGGTGCGCTGCTGCCGAGCGAGCCTGTGGCTGTCGCCAACCGCGCGACCGACCTGTATGCCATCGAGGCCGCAAGCCCCATCCCGCCTGGCTCCTTCATCCGCTGCCGCCAACACCGCCGCAGCGCCCGCCACCCTTCCGACTCTTAGATTCTCAAAAGGCAACGACTGCGCAATTTCGCCACAAAAACGAAGCGGCCCTCCGGGCATGCGGGCCAAAACGTCGTGGTCTTCTCGCGTTTTGGCCCGCATGCCCGGAGGGCCGCGGACAGCTCAAAAAGAGCAGAAGGGCAGGCGCTCGTTAGTTCGCGAACACCATGCTGTCAAGCCCGCCTAGGGCCTCAGCCACGTTGGTGGACACCCAGGTGTTGTCCTCGAGCTGGAACTGCAGGTCGACGTCCTCTTCGATGATGTCGGTGTCGTCGAACGTCTCCATGGCCAGCGTGCCGACGGCTTGCTCGATGTTGTCGTTGGTCAGCGTGGCAGCCGAGCTGGACGTCGTGAGGTCGTTGACGGCGTTGCTGAACTTCGTCTCGAAGTCCGGCATGCTCTTGGAGATGATGGTCACGTTGGCAGTCGCCGTCTTGTTGTCGACGACGACGTCGTTGATGCGGTAGTCGAACCCGTCGAGCACGGCAGTGGCGAACTCGGTTCCGTCGATGCCGAGCTCGGTCAGGCCCTCGTTCTCGGCGGATTCGATAATCATGTCCATGGCGCGCTGGTCCATGTTCTTGTAGATGTCGAGCTCCTGCGAGACGGCGTCGCGGATCGCGTCCTCGCTAGAGGTGACAGCGCAGCCGCCCAGGGCGAACAGCGACAGCGCGAGGAGAGAGGCTCCGGCGGCTGCAGCGAGGGCCTTCTTGATGCGTGATGTCATGATGGTCTCCTGTCTTCTTTGTTGCGGTCTTCTCGGATCCGCCGGCATCGGAGGCCTTCGGGTCCGCGTCTTCTGGTCGAGCGGGTCGAGCGGTCGGGCTAGACGAGCTTTCCTTTGCAGTGGTCGATGACGTGCTGCACGGCCTGCGCGGGGTCGATGGCGAACTCGGTCTTGCGGGCAACCAGCTTGCCGTCGACCAGCTGCTCGTAGGCCACGGTGACCTTGCCGAAGCGCGTGACCTTGTGCGGCTCGTCCAGCGTGAGGCATTCCTCCTCGATCTTGACGGGGTACAGCGCTCGCTTCATCACCGGGTTGAACAGCACCAAGATCTCGGGGTCGTCTGCGTCGGTGTCACCCAGGATGATGGCAGCCACCTGCTTGGTCTCGCCAATCTGGTTCGCCGCGAGGCATACCGCGTCATCAAGCGACTTCAGCGTGTCAACGAGGTCTTCTGCCAGCTGAGCGTCGTCAGCCGTTGCTTTTTCGCAAGGCGTGGACAAAATCGCCTCGTCCCGCACGAGTTCTCTAATCATGTGCATTCCCGCTTTCCGTTGGTGGCATTACGTTGTGTGACATGGTACCAAACGGATAGCGGCCTCTGGCCGTTCGTGCGCGCATTATGCTGGCTGGGCGGCCATAGTCTCGAGCGTCGCGAGCGTCTGTTCCCCGGTGCGGTCGTCGACGATGCGCCCGTTTTCGAACAACACGAACGACGGGAAGCCGTGAGGGGCGTACGTGTTCGCCAGTTTGGGCGACTCGTCAACGTTGACCTGGTAGGTCTTTACCTCTCCGGCCTCGTCGGAGGCGAACTGCTCGATGATGGGCGTCATGCGCCGGCAGTGCGGGCACCACGTCGCGAAGAGCTCGACAAGGGTCTTGCCGGTGCTCTCAAGCACCTTTGAGCCAAAGTTCGACTCGTTCAGGATCTCGATCATGACTGCTCCTTTAGCTGCAATGATTGACCTTCAGCGCTGCTGTTTAGTCTACTTGCGGTTCGATTGTGTTAGCTTTTACGCGGTTCATCTGTTGATAACGGATGACATCTTGTAGTTAAGCTGTTGTTATAGGAGGTAGGGAAGGGTGCGAAAGGGTATAGCGATTCTTTTGACGCTGGCGTTGGGCGTGGGTGTTGCCGGCATGGCGGCGTGCACGCCGTCGAACAATGCCGCGTCAGCCGGCAGCGACGCGGGCTCGACGAGCCAGAAGAGCAATGAGCCGGTGAGGATAGGAACGATGCCGACCGAGGACATCCTGCCTGCATGGGTGGCCGAGAAGGAGGGGTTCTTCGAAGAAGTGGGCGTAGACGCCACCATCGTGTCGTTCGATTCGGCCCAGACGCTGTCGGCTGCCATCGCGGCAGGCGAGGTGGACATGGCGATGGTGGATGTCATGCGCGCCGTCAAGCTGTGCGAGTCGGGCACGCCGGTCGTGATGGAGTGGATCACGCTGGGTGCCGAGGCTTCGCAGGGGGCTTTTGGCGTCATGGCGGGCGCAGACGCGCCGTATTCGAACCTGCAGGAGCTGGCTGCCTATGCGGCTGAGAACGCCGAGGCTTTGGCGGGCGCTGGCGTTGGCGTGGCCGCGAACACGGTGCCGCAGTACGTGTACGAAAAGCTGTGTGCCGAGGCTGGCGTGGATGCAGCCACCATTCCGACCGAGGAGGTCGCCAGCCTGCCCGAGCGCTACAGCCTGATGGCGGCAGGCCAGCTGGCAGCAGCAGCTCTGCCGGCATCGATGCTGGAGATGGGCAAGGCGAATGGGCTGAAGCTTTTGGCTGACGACACGACGGGCGACAATCTGTCCCAGTCGGTCATGGTGGCGCGCGCCAGCTTTGCCGACACCGAGGAGGGCGCTGAGGCCGTGGCCAAGGTGGCCGAGGCGTGGAACCAAGCTGTTGACGCCATCGCGGCTGACCCGGCTGCCTATCGCGTGCTGTTGGCCGAGAAGGCCAACCTCAATGGCTCCATTGCCGAGACCTATCCGGTGAGCGACTATCCGTATGCGATGGTCGACGGGGTCATGGCGTATCCTCCGGCCGCGCTCGTCGAGCCCCAGATCGTCTGGATGTCCGAGAAGGGCTACAGCACCAAGGGGGCAACCTATGACGAGGAGACCGGCGTGGTGACGGTATCATAAGCAAGGAGGCTGCCAGGGGGGCAGCGCGCCGCTCGTGCGCGTCCCCCAAGGCGCTGCGAGTGAGAGAAGCGCGCATATGAGCAAGGTTGCGGCATATATCTGGGGCACGGTTGCCGTCATCGCGCTGTGGTGGGTGCTGGCGCTAGCGGTGCATTCGCCGGCGCTGCCGACGCCGGTGGGCACGGTGCCGGCGCTCGTCGACAACTTCGCTGCCATCGTGCCGGAGTTCGGCGTGAGCCTGGGGCGCATACTGCTCGCCATGCTGGCAGGCACCATGCTCGGTGCTCCGCTGGGGCTCTTGATCGGGCGGTCGCGTCGAGCCGACTTCGTGCTGACGCCTATCATGTACATCCTCTATCCGCTGCCCAAGATCGTGCTTTTGCCCATTCTGTTCGTGCTGTTCGGCATCGGGGGCGAGGCCAAGATCATCCTCATTGCCATCGCGGTGTTCTTCCAGATGGTCATCACGATGCGCGATGCGGCCAAATCGGTGCCGCAAGACTCGGTGGATGCGATGCTGTCGTTCGGGGCCGGGCGTGTGCGCGTTCTGCGCGACGTGGTGGTGCCCGAGGCGCTGCCGTCGCTGTTCACGGCGCTGCGCGTCACGACGGCGTCTGCGGTGGCCATCCTCTTTATCGCCGAGTCGATGGCGGGCTCAACCGGGCTGGGCTACTTCATCATGCATGCGTGGTCGCTGCTCGAATACACCCAGATGTTCGCCGGCATCATAGCGATGGCGGTCATGGGCATCCTGCTCTACGAGCTGTTCGACACCGTCGAGCGCCGTCTGACGAAGTGGCGCGTGGTGGTGGAGTAAGCAGGGCGCAAGGGGTCGCAGCCCGGAAGCGCCATGGCAGGGTGTTTCCGGGCTGCGCGCAGGGGACCGCAATTCGGCATCGTTGCGGCAGGTCCCCTGCAAGAAGGCCGCAACAAAACGGGCCGCCTCGCGTTGAGGCGGCCCGTTTCATGATGCGCGGCGGTAGGTGCGCCGCGCGATGTGTGCTGGTTCGTTAGTCGACGATGGTGATGCTCTTGATGACGGGCTGGTTCGCCTCGTCCGAGATCATGCCCATGGACGGGTCGTCGACATTGGCCAGGTGATCGGCAATGATCTTCTCGACGGTGGCCATGCCAGCCTCGTCGATGGTGCCGAACGCGGCATAGGCGCCGTCAAGCGCAGGGCCGACCGAGGCGGCCTCGCCTGTCGTGATGAAGAACGTGCTGGTGGCCGAGTCGGGGTCGTTCGTGCGAGCCATGGCGATGGTGCCGTAGTCGAACGCATCGGCCAGCGGGTTCTCGTAGTCGTTGCTGCTGAACTCGCCAACGATCTTGGTCAGGCTGGGGTCGTTGCCGCTGGCGGTGTTGCCCTTGGTGCCGCCCTGCATGACGAAGTCGTCCTGGATGCGGTAGAACGTGAGGCCATCGTAGTAGCCGTCGTTCACGAGGTCGACGAAGTTGGTGACGGTGATGGGGGCCGCATCGGCGTCGAGCGTGACGGTGATGGGCTCGTATCCCTCCACTTCGAGCGTGGCGTGGTGGATGCCGGTCATCGTCGCCTTGTCAGAGGCGGCGCTGGCAGCGCTCGACTTCGCCGAGGAGGAGGCGCTCGCGGCAGACGAGGTGTTGCTCGACGGGCTGGAGCAGCCGGCGATGGCCAGCGCGCTGAGCGCCAGGGCGCCTGTCATGCACACGGCGATGGACTTCTTCAAAAGAGACTTCTTGAGCATTTCATTCCTTCCTGGCCTCGCGTCTGCGTCGGCATTGGCGTCGGCGGAACTCGAGGCTGTGTGGACCTGCGATTTGAACCCTAGTAGTGTAGTGGCAAATCATCTCCTCCGCTAGGTGCTGATAAAAAATACTCAATTCATTCAGCGTTCCTCCGTCTCCCTGTACAATGAGGCGCATGATGGGTATCGATGAGAAATACGCGCGGCTCAAGGCTGGCGTGCGCGACGCGGGGAGGCTGGCTGTCGCCTATTCTGGCGGCGTGGACTCCACGCTTCTGCTCGCGGTGGCGCACGAGGCGTTGGGCGGCGACGTGCTGGCGGTGACCGTCGCGTCGCCGTTCATGCCGCAGGCGGAGTGCGGCGCAGCCGAGGCGTTTTGTGCCGTGCGTGGGATTCCGCTCGTGCGCATCGAGGTGGACCCTCTTGCCGACGATGCGATTCGCGCGAACACGCCCGAGCGCTGCTATCAGTGCAAGCGCGCTCTCTTTTCTGCCGTGAGGGGCGTGGCGGCCAGCGAGGGATGCGCCAGCGTTGCCGACGGTTCCAATGCCGATGACGCTGACGACTTTCGGCCGGGTCTGCGCGCCCTGCGCGAGCTGGGCGTCACAAGTCCGCTCATGGAGGCAGGGCTGACCAAAGACGATGTCCGGGCGCTCTCGCGCACGTTGGGCCTGCCGACGGCGGACAAGCCGTCGATGGCATGCCTGGCGACGCGCGTTCCGTATGGGACGGCGCTCGAGCGAGAGACGCTTGCGCGCATCGAGGCGGCGGAGGACTTCCTGCACGGGCTGGGCGTATGTCAGTTGCGCGTGCGCGACCATGGGGACGTGGCCCGCATCGAGGTGGAGCCAGGCGACATCGAGCGCGTGGCGGCCTCGGGCATACGCGAGCAGGTGGATGCGCGCCTGCGCGAGCTGGGCTATGCGCACGTGAGCGTCGACCTTGCGGGGTTTCGCAGCGGCAGCATGAACGCAGGCGTGGACGTCTGTGCGCCGGCATTTTTGGACAATGATGTGCCGGTGCCTTTGGCCCGAGCTGCGGCGGCACAGGAGCGGACGGGCGAAGGAGCACCCCATGTCTCATGAGATTCGCGACATTCTGCAACAGCTGCGTGCGGGGGAGCTGTCTCTTGACGAGGCCGAGCGCGCGCTCAAGACGAAGCCGTTCGATGACCTGGGATTTGCCAAGGTTGACCTGCACCGCAAGACGCGCCAGGGCGTCTCGGAGGTCATCTACGGCGAAGGCAAGACGGCCGAGCAGATCGTGCGCATCGTGGAGGCCATGCAACAGGCAGGGCAGCCCGATGTGCTGATCACGCGGCTTTCGCGCGAGAAGGCGCAGCTGGTGAGCGCGGTGTGCGACCTAGAGTACAGCGAGATGGCGCGCATCGGCATCATCGGCAAGCGGCCCGAGCCTGACGGGTGCGGGCGCATCCTCATCGCGACGGCGGGCACCAGCGACATGCCCGTGGCCGAGGAGGCGGCCCTCACGGCCGAGATGCTGGGCAACCAGGTCGTGCGCGCCTACGACATGGGCGTGGCGGGGCTGCACCGCACGCTGGCCCATATGGATGACGTCATGGACGCGAACGTCATCATCACCGTCGCCGGCATGGAAGGCGCCCTTGCCAGCCTCATCGGCGGCCTGGCGGACTGCCCGGTCATCGCCGTGCCCACCAGCGTGGGCTATGGCGCGTCGTTCGGCGGCGTGGCGGCGCTATTGGCCATGCTCAACTCGTGCGCGAGCGGGGTGGCCGTCGTCAACATCGACAACGGGTTCGGCGCTGCCTTCATGGCGAGCCGCATCAACCATATGGGGGTAAAGAACGCGTCGTGACCGATGCAGGCGCGGGGCGGATGCGTGCCCGTGCAGGCACCGTCCCGACCGAGCCAATTCGGACCAATTCGGACCAATTCGAACCAATCGAACGGAGAACGCATGAAAACGCTGTATCTCGACTGCACGCACGGGGCGCGCAAGGACGCGCTTGTCTCGTATCTGTTCGCGATGCTGCCGCGCGAGGAGCAGCTGTCCTTTGCCAGCCGATTCTCGCGCCTCGGTCTGGGCGGCATCAGCCTGGATGAGGTGATGCAGCCCGAGCCGCACCATGAGCACCACCACGACCACCATGCCCTCGACGAGGTGCGCGCAACGATAGCCGGCCTCGCTGTCGCCGACGCGGTCAAGGCGTCTGCGCTGGGCGTGTACGACCTGTTGGCCGAGGCCGAGGCGAAGGCGCATGGCGTGAGCATTGCGGATGTCCACTTCCACGAGGTGGGAAACGCGCACGCGATAGCGAGCATCGTGGCGTATTGCCTGCTCATGGACGAGTTGGCGCCCGAGGAAGTGGTCGCCACGCCGATCACGACGGGCTTCGGGTTCGTCGACTGCGCCCACGGGAGGCTGCCTATTCCGGCGCCAGCGACGGCCAACGTGTTGGCGGGCCTGCCCACCCGGCAGGGCGAGCAGGAGGGCGAGCTGACGACGCCGACCGGCGCTGCGATGGTGCGCGCCTTCGCTGACCGGTTCGAGGAGCGCTAGCGAAGGGGTGGCGGCTTGGCGGGGGGCGGTCCCGCGCGGCGGCTTGGCGAATCCGCTCACCGCATCTCGCGCGCCGCTCTCGGCGCCCGGTCCTGCCGGGTATTTCCATTGGTCGGCTCTGTCGCCCCAGTCGTGGGCGAGGCAAAAGCGCCATCGCAACGCATGACTATAATTCGCGGGATGAATGCAATCAAAGGACAGCTGACCCTGCGCGGGGTCGTGATCGGGTGCGTGGGATGCGCCGTCATCACGGCGTCTTCGGTGTACGTTGCGCTCAAGATGGGGGCGCTGCCGTGGCCGATCGTGTTTGCGGCCATCTTGTCGCTGTTTCTGCTCAAGCTCATCAGCCGGGGCACATCCACGCTCAATGAGGCCAACGTTACGCACACCATCATGTCGTCGGGCGCGATGGTGGCAGGTGGCCTGGCGTTCACCGTTCCCGGTGCCTGGATGCTGGGGCTTGCTGAGGATATCTCGCTCGTGCAGATGCTGGCGTTGGCTCTGTCGGGCTCGGCTTTGGGGCTGCTCGGGTCGATCCTGCTGCGCCGGCACTTCATCGAAGACGTGCAGCTGGAATATCCCATCGGGCAGGCAGCGGCCCAGACGCTGAAGGCGGGAGACGCTGGCGGCGGCACGGGCGCTAAGCTGTTTGGCGCCATGGGGCTGGCAGGCGTGTACACGCTGTTGCGTGACGGGCTGGGCCTGCTGCCACGGATGCTGGTGCAGCTGCCGATACCCGGCGTGACGTTTGGCATCTACAACTCGCCGATGATGCTTGCGGTGGGGTTCCTCGTGGGCACGGGGGCCGTGGCCGTGTGGTTCGCTGGGGCGGTGCTTGCGAACTTCGGCATCATCGTAGGTGGGCCGGCCTTGGGGCTGTGCACGACCGAGGCGGCGCAGGCAATCGTGTCGTGCCTCGGCATGGGATGCATGATGGGCGCCGGCATTGCCGTTGTCGGAAGCGACATCGTCCCCCAGAGCATCCGTGTGCTGCATGCTGCGCGGCGACGTGCGGCTGATGCCGCCGACGAGCCCCTGGTCGATGGCGGCGAAGATGGGGCGGATGCCGCGGAAGCAGCCGATGCCGCGGGCGCGGGTGACACAGCCGATGTCGCAGCTGCCCCTGTCGCCGTTGCCCCCGCTGCCCCCGCATCCAGGGCGCGCACGGCCGCCGTGGGCGCGATTGTCGCAGCTGCGGTCGCGCTGGTCGCATGCCTGCTGCTGGGCTTCTCGCCGCTCGTGTCGGTCGCGGTCGTGCTGGCGACGTTCGTGGCCTGCGCCATGAGCGCCCAGAGCGTCGGCCAGACCGGCATCGACCCCATGGAGATTTTCGGCCTCATCGTGCTGCTGCTCGTCGCTGTTGTCGCCCCTCAGGTGGGCGAGGTGCGGCTCTTCTTCGTGGCGGCCCTCGTCGCGGTGGCGTGTGGCTTGGCAGGAGACGTCATGAACGACTTCAAGGCTGGCCACGTCTTGGGCACCAGCCCGCGCGCCCAGTGGGTCGGCCAAGCGGTTGGCGCCGCGGTGGGCTCGGTCGTCGCCGTGCTGACGATGTGGGTGCTTTTGGGTGCCTATGGCCCCGAGGCATTTGGTGTCGGGCGCGAGTTCGTCTCGGCACAGGCGAGCGTTGTGGCGACGATGGTGGGGGGCGTCCCCAACCTTGCTGCCTTCGTCGTCGGCCTGGTGACGGGATGCGTGCTCTATCTGTTCCGGTTCCCCTCGATGATGCTGGGCTTGGGCATCTATCTTCCGTTCTACATGTCGTTCACGGCGTTCCTGGGCGCGATGGCCAAGGTTGCCTATGACGCGGTGATGAGGCGCCGCCGCGCGGCGCTGGCGCCTGACGAGCGTGCCGCTGCGCAGGCCCGCGCGTCCGAAACGGGGCTCGTGGTGGCCAGCGGCCTTCTGGGCGGCGAGTCCATCGTGGGCATCGTGCTTGCAATTGCGGTTTCGGCTGCTACGCTAGCGATGTAGCGCGCGGCTCGTCGCGCACGGCACCCGAGGCAGAGGACAAGCTCATGGAAGATCGCCGCCGCACCTACATATTGTTCGCGATCGTGACGCTGGCGTGCGCCATCGGCAACCTGGCACAGACCGCAGTCAACGCCATGCTGGGCGGCATCAATGCGGAGTTCGGCACCGACGACAGCGTGGGGCAGTGGCTGACGACCAGCTACATGCTCGCCGTCGGCATCACCGTGCCGCTGGTGACGCACTTGTCGCGGCGGCTGACGATACGCACGCTCGCCCTCACCTCGCTTGCGTTCTCGTTCGTGGGTGCCATCGCAGCGGCGCTGGCACCCACGTTCGTCGTGTTGCTGCTCGCGCGCATCCTGCAGGCCATCGGCTGTGGCATCACGCTTCCCGTCATCCAGACGATCGCCATGACGCGCTTCCCGCCCGGGCAGAATGCCACGGCCATGGGCATTGCTGGCATCGCGATGGGCTTTGCGCCCAACATCGGCCCCCTGATCGGCGGCGCGTTGGTCGACTCGCTGGGGTGGCGCAGCTTCTTTTGGCTGTTCTGCGCGTTCGTGATCGTGCTGATGGCATGTGCGGCGCTGCTCATTCGGCGTCATCCCCACGAGATGCACGACGCGCACCTCGACTTCCCGTCGTTCATGCTGTCGACGGTCGGCTTTGGCGGGTTGCTGCTGGCGTTCTCGAACGCATCCAGCATGAGCTTCGCCGAGGCATGGGTGTGGGCGCCGCTGGGCGTGGGTGCGGTGTGCCTCGCGGCGTTCTTCGTGCGCCAGGCGCGCATTGCCTACCCGCTGATATCGCTGGAGATATTCCGCTCGCGCACCTACATTGCCAGCTTCGCGGCACAAAACCTCTTGTTCGCGTCGTTCATGGGCATCACGCTCGTGCTGCCGCTGTTCGTCATCAACGTCGGGGGCCTGAGTCCGTTGGATGCGGGCCTCGTGTTCTTGCCGACGACGGTGCTGGCGGTGGTGTTCAACCCGCTGGCGGGCATCCTGTCCGACCGCATCGGCGCGCGCCCGGTCATCATCGCATCAGCGGTGTGCCTCTTTGGCGGCGCGGCTGCTATGGCCTTCATCAGCGAATCGACGCCGCTGTGGCTCGTCATGACGCTGCAGGCTCTGCGCGGCATCGGCGTCAGCTCGCTCATCGGGCCGCTGAACTCATGGGGGCTGTCGCGCCTCGACTTCCGCTGGATGGTGGACGGCAGCGCGTTCTTCACGATGGCGCGCCAGGCATGCGCGTCTCTAGGCACCGCGCTCATGATGATGCTCATCGGCATCATCGGCAACGGTGCGCTGGGCTACCAGCTGGCATTTGGCCTGTCTGCCATGTTCTCGCTTGGCGTCCTGGTCGTCGCTGTGGTGGCGGTGGGCCGCACCCGCAGCTAGGGGCGCATCTACAGCGTCGGCTCGAACGTCAGCTCGAAGTCGAACAGCTCGCCCATGCTGACCTCATACACGATAGCCATCTTGTACAGCGTGCTCAGCTTCGGCGCGCGCTTGCCCTGTTCGATGTAGCCAATCGAGACTCTGTCCATGCCCAGCAGCTCGCCTACCGCCTCCTGCGAGAGACCGCGCGATTTGCGGATGGCTTGCAGGTGCCAACCCAGCTCTTTTTGGAACATATGGAAACTCTGTGTTTTCATTTTTCAAAAATAGGCCGTTTAGCTGGCTTTAGGTACAAACAGAGAGTTTGCATTTTCAGTTCAGGTACTGTATATAAAATGCAAACATAAAGTAAGCAGTTCTCCCGCGAGCCGTCGATGACTGTTGACAAGCTGTTGGGGGAGAGATGAAACAGGGAGGTTGAGCTGGGATGGTTGGCATCGTTGTGGGGCATCCGCGCGCAAGGCGTCGGTTGGCTTTCCCTGTCGGCGCTCGTGCGCCTGAAGTCATCAAGCGAATGTAACGATTTGGCACGAACGCGCGATTTCGGCTCAGCCTACCAATCTTTGGCCGCAATCGCGTGAGTGAAAAAAAGGCGCCCGCCACAAGGGCGAGCGCCGGGCGGTGTCGATGGGCCTCATCCAGCCTGCAAGCAAAGAAAGGCCGCGACACACAGCTTCGGTCCACCCGTGCGGGGGACGTCTGCGGAAACCATTCTACCTTCCCCAGGCTCCGTTTCGCCGCATGGTCGACCGGAAACCAGGGAAGGAAAAGAAAAAATGATCAATGGGAACAGTGCGCCCATCTCGGCGCATGGCATCAAGGCGCACAGACGCCTTGGATTCTCGGGTAGGGCGTCATCGCGGCTCTGCTCAGCGAGGTCTTCTCGTCATTCCGAGGAGCGGGCGAAGCCCCGACGAGGAATCTTCCACGCTGCGAGTGGGAACGCTTTCGGATTCTCGGGCCAGGCGCAAGCGCAGCTCCGGCGGCACGGGCGCCGTGCTCAAACAGTCCTCGCTTTGCGGAATCGTCCACTGGACGATTCCGGTCGCTGCGGAACTGCGCGCGGCACCCATGCCGCCTTCGCCGAACAGGCCACAGGGCAGGAGCGTGCAATCAGGACGTTCCAAATTGCACGTATCGTGCTGGCGATGCTGCTGGCGGTGACGATGCTGCCCGTGGCTGGGCTGCAGGCGGCTTATGCCGACGAGCCTGCTGCCGAGGTCGTTGACGGCGGTCTTGTCTATAAGGTCGCCGACGGCGCGGTCACGCTCGTCGGCTTCGAGGACGGCGCTGCCCCGGAGGGTGCCCTTGTCGTGCCCGAGACGGTGGGTGACAGCGCAACGGTCAAGGCCGTCGAGATTGCCGAGGGCCAAGTGGCCGAGGGCGTCACGTCGCTTGCGCTGCCGCCGACGGTCGAGAGCGTGAAGACGGAAGGCCTCGCAGCGGCGTTTCCGGCGCTTACCTCTATCGAGGTTGCCGGCAACGACGGTGCGTATTCCTCTGTCGCAGGCATGTTGTTCCGCTCTGCCGAGGGGCAGACGAGCTCTGACGGCACGGCCTTCGCCGAGGACGCCCTCGAGCTCGTCTGGGCGTCGCCTGCCATGGTGGTCGCGCGCATCCCGCTCGAGTGCAAGGCGATCGCCGCTGGCGCGTTCGTCGATGCGGCGGCGCTCGAGACCGTCATGTCGTTCGGCAAGATGGAGTCGATCGCGGCGGCCGAGAAAGACGAGGACGGCAACGTGACCAAGCCGGGCGCGTTCACCGACGAGCAGATAGGGC
>CAJUFC010000161.1 GCA_910585565.1 uncultured Eggerthellaceae bacterium
CGATAACGGCGACTTCGTGGCTCTGGCAGGCGACTTGGGGGCTGGCAAGACGCTTTTTGCGCAAGGGGTGGGAGCGGGGCTTGGCGTGACCGAGTCCATGACGAGCCCGACCTTCAACATCGTGTTCGAGTATTCGAGCGGGCGCATCCCGCTGTACCATTTCGACCTGTACCGGCTCGAAGACCCGTTCGAGCTGGAAGACATCGACTTCTATTCGCTAGCGGATGCGGCAACGCCAGGGGCGACTCTCGTCGAGTGGGCTCATGCCTTTCCCGACGAGCTGCCTGACGACCGCTTGGAGGTGTCGATCGCTGCCGTCTCGGGCAAAGACGATGAGCGCGAGCTTATGGCGAGCGCCACCGGGCCGCGTTCGGCTCAGACCCTCGCCGCATGGCGCGCCCAGCTCTGACATGAGGCAGCCTGGCATGCATACCGCTGTCCTCGCGTTCGACACGTCTAACGAAGTCATCGCCATCGGCGTAGGGCGGCTTGACGGCGCGCGCCACGCCATCGAGCTTATCGCCCATGAGGAGGTCGCGGCGCATCGCGCGTCCAACACGCAGCTTGTGCCGCGCATCGATGCGCTCTTCGAGCGAGTGGGGCTTACGGCTCAAGACATTGCGTGCGTGGCGGTCGGGCGCGGGCCGGGCTCGTTCACGGGCGTGCGCATCGCGATGGCGACTGCGAAGGGCATCGCGTCTGCGCTCGGTGTGGCGCTCGTGGGCCTTTCGACCCAAAATGCGATTGCGCGGGCTGTGTGGGCCAGCGGGCGGCGGGGAAGCCTGTTGGTGGCGAGCGACGCCATGCGCAAGGAGATATACCCGGCGCGCTTTGTGCTGGATGATGCGGGCGTCGTGCGGCTTACGCCTGAGCGCGTGGTGCGGGCAGACGAGTTCGCAGCGGAGGCTGCCGCGGCGGCTGGAGCTGAGGGGGCTGTGGCTGTGGCGACGCGTGCTGCGGCGGATGCTGTGCCCCGTGCGGAGATGGTCGCGGGCGATGCCTTGGGCAAATATGCGGACATGCTCGCCTGTGCGGGCGAGGTCGTGCCCGAGGAGCTGTGGACGCCGACGGGCGCGGGGCTCTTGCTCGAGCTAGAGGCATTGTGGCGTGCGGGAAAGGCGAGTCCGACGGATGCCCGCCGCCATGATCCGGTCGCGGTGCTTCCCATCTACACGCGTCTGTCTGACGCGGAGGAGAACGAGCGCACGCGCTTGGCGGATGCGTCGGCGCGGAACCTGCGCACCGGCGTGCAGGGTGCGTGCGGTGCGAGCGAGATCGACATCAGGCCGTTCGACGCTGCCTATGCGGCTTCGGCTGCCGTGATCGAGGACAGCGTCATGGGGGAGGATGCGTGGAGCGCTGCCTCGATTGCCGACGAGCTGCCGCGGCGCGACCGCACGTGGTGGATGGCCGTGCGCGACGGCGAGCTGGTGGGGTATGCCGGCGGCATGCTGGTCGATGGCGACATGCAGCTGCTCAAGATAGCGGTCGTTCCCGAGGAGCGCCGGCGTGGCGTTGCGCGTGCGCTTTTGGCCCGCGTGGCTGAGGATGCGGAGAACCTCGCCGCGACGAGCATGTCGCTTGAGGTGCGCGCGTCCAACGAGGGTGCACGCGCGTTCTACGAAGGCGCAGGCTTTGTCTGCGAGGGCATGCGTCCGCGCTATTACACCGGCGGCGAGGATGCGGCCATCATGCACGCGGCGCTGCCGCTGCGGCTGGGGCGTGCGGATGATGTGGCGGGTGCGGGGCAGACGGCATGCGGGACGGCGGAGGCCGTCTGCGGAGGCGTCGGCTCTGCGAGCGAGCCGTGCCTGGGCGTCGGCCCTGCGCTCGCGCATCCGCTCATTTTGGCTATCGAGTCCTCGTGCGACGAGACCGCGGCGGCCGTCGTTGACGGAGAGGGCCGTATCCTCTCTGACATCGTTGCCTCGCAGATAGACTTCCATGCGCGCTTTGGCGGGGTCGTCCCCGAGATCGCAAGCCGCAAGCACGTCGAGGCCATCGTAGGCACGACGAGCGCGGCGCTCGAGGATGCTGCCGCCGCGCTCGGGGTGCCGTCATTCGGCTGGCGTGACCTGGACGCGGTTGCGGTGACGTATGCGCCCGGGCTGGTGGGGGCGCTCGTGGTGGGGGTGGCGTTTGCGAAGGGCGCTGCCTGGGCGGTGGGATGCCCGCTCATCGCCGTGAATCACCTCGAAGGCCACCTGTATGCCAACAAGCTGGCCGGCAGGGGTGCTGGCGCACCAGCAGCTGCAGGCGCGTCAGCGGTTGCAGGCATGCCGACGGACAGTGGCGCGCCGGCGGGTGACGACGCGCCGTTCGGACCGCCAGCCGTCGTCTCGCTGGTGTCGGGCGGCAACACGATGCTCGTCCACATGCGCGACTGGCAAGACTACGAGATCTTGGGCTCGACCATCGATGATGCGGTCGGCGAGGCCTTCGACAAGGTGGCCAAGGCGCTGGGGCTGCCGTATCCGGGCGGCCCGCACATCTCGCGCCTGGCCGCTGCGGGAGACCCCGCTGCCATCGACTTCCCGCGAGCGCTCATGCATTCGGGCGACTACCGCTTCTCGCTGTCTGGCCTGAAGACGGCGGTGGCGACCTACATCGACAAGCAGCGCGCGGCGGGCGAAGGGCTCGCGGTCGCTGACATATGCGCGAGCTTCCAGCAGGCCGTCATCGACGTGCAGGTATCGAAAGCCGCCCGCGCGCTCAAGGAGACCGGGGCGCCGACGTTCTGCCTGGGCGGTGGCGTGGCGGCGAATCCCGAACTGAGGCGCGCCTACGAGGCGATGTGCGCCAAGCGCGGCGTGCGCGTCGTGATGCCCCCGCTGTCTGCTTGTGGCGACAACGCAGCCATGATCGCGCTGGTGGCGCTTGACCGCTACCGAGGCGGCTGCTTTGCCGCGCTCGACCTGGACGCCCAGGCGCATGCCGACCTCGCTGAGCCTTATTGATGCGCATCCCAGCGGGTCTCTTCGCGCCGTTGTGAGGGTGCCGCGCGCATTCGAGGGGTATAATTCCAGCCATGTCAGAACACCACGGCATCAGCATCGACACCGCGACCGGCGCAGCGGCTCCCTCAGAGCTGTCGTCTGAGCGCGTGCGCGACATCTTCTCCCGCATCGCGCGCAGGTACGAGCGCTTCAATGCCGTATCGAGCTTCGGGGCATATCGGGGCTGGCTCGACACGATGGTGTCGGTGGCCGACATCGAGCATGCGCATGACGTGCTTGACATAGCGGGAGGCACCGGGGACGTCACGTTCGCGGTCGCGCGCGCCAAGCGCCCTGCGCACATCCAGTGCACCGACCTCGTGCCCGAGATGCTTGAGGTGGCGCGTGCGCACCAGCAGGCAGGGGCAGCCTGCGGCGTTGCGATCGACTTCGACGTCGTGGACGCCCAAAGCATTCCCTATGCAGACGCATCCTACGACGTCATCACCATGGCTTACGGGCTGCGCAACATGCCCGAGCGCGAGCGTGCTCTCGATGAGATGCTGCGCGTGCTCAAGCCTGGCGGCCAGCTGGTGTGCCTTGACTTCTCGACGCCGCCGAATGCGGTATGGCGCGCGCTCTATCGCTTCTACCTGCGCTACATGATTCCTTTCTGGGGACGCCTCATCACGGGTGACGCGAGCGGGTTTGTCTATCTCGCCAAGTCGATCAAGGCGTTTCCGGACCAGGCCGGCGTTGCTCGTCTGATGGGCGAGGCTGGGTTCGAGGACGTGCGGTGGACCAACTGCACGGGAGGCATTGCCTGCGTTCATACGGCGAGGAAGCCTGCATGAACAAAGAGCGGCTCTTTTCGCCGATGTTCGTCGTCATCGTCGCATGCACGCTGTGCTGCTTTCTCGTCGGACAGGGCGCGAACGCAGGCACGACCGTCTATCTCGAGCGCATCGGGAGCTCAGCGGAGCTTGCCGGCATGGGCGCTCTCATCTTCTCGCTGGCTGCTGCCGTCTCGCGCATCGTGAGCGGGCCTCTGGCTGATGCGCACGGGCGGCGCATGGTCATGGTCATGGGAGCTATCGTCATGCTCGTCGGCACGGTGGGGCCGCTTCTTGGCAACTCAGATGCGCTGTTCATCGTCTGGCGCATTCTGCAGGGGTTCGGGTTCGCGGCCGGCACCACGGCATCAGCGACGGCAGCGGCCGACGTGCTGCCGCTGTCGCGCCTCGGCGAGGGCATCGGCTACTCTGGGCTGGGCCAGGCCATAGCGATGTCGATCGGGCCGGCTTTGGCCATTTTTCTCATATCGACGGATGTGCCGGAGAACTTCTACTTCGGCCTTGCGGGCTGCTCGGCGCTGGCGCTCGTGTTCGCGCTTCTGTGCACCTATGAGAAGAATCCTCAGCACCTGCCGCCGACGGCGGAGTTCCGCATGCGCTGGGAGCGCGGGGATGTCACGTACGGCTCGCCCGACGCGCCCAACGCGACGCAGGCAGCATCGGACGGGGGCGGGAAGGCAGCGTCCGCCACGGCGGAAGGGCGCGCGCCAGGCGGCCTCATCGATGGCATCTTCGAGCCGACGGCGCTGCCTGGCACCATCCCGCTCATGCTCATCGCCACCTCGTTTGGCTTCGGCATCTTCTTCATGGGCGTCTACGGCAACGCGCTCGGCGTCGGCAACGCGGGCGTCTTCTATACGCTGTCGGCTGCTTCCATGATCGTCATCCGTCTTACGTCAGGACGCTTCATGGACAAGGTGCGTCCGATCGTCATCATGGGCGCGGCGGTCGTTGCCGGACTTGTGTGCTACGGGATGCTCCTTGCCTGCTCGCAGATGGCGCCGGGTGGCGTCTGCGAGGCTCTGTTCTACGCATCCGGCATCTTCTACGGCATCAGCCTGGGCATCGCTATGCCCATCAACCAGACGATCGCGGTGCGCCTGAGCCCGCCTGAGCGCTGGGGCGCGGCAAACGGGCTGTATCTCTTGGGGGCTGATGTCTCCATCGGCATCGCCTCGTTCGCATGGGGGCTCACGATCTCTGCGATGGGCTATGCCGCCACCATCGTCATCGTCATGGCGCTCATCGCCGCATCGTTCGTTGCCGCTGTCCTCTGCTATCCGAAAGAAGAGGTTTAGGATACAATCGGGGCTTACGAAAATTCCGATGACGACAGCGGACAAGGCAGCATGACGGTAAGGCGGCCTGGATGATACTCAGTGCGAAATACATATTTCCTGTGACGAGCGAGCCTTTGCGCGATGGCGCCATCTTGGTGAAGGGCGACAAGATAGCCGACATCGGAGAGCTGGAGGCTCTTCGGCTGCGCTATCCCGACGAAGAGGTGACCGACTTCGGCCTGGCGGCGCTCATGCCCGGCTTCGTCGATCTGCACACGCGGCTCGAAAAGTCGGTGCTGCGTGGCATCGTGGCCGACCAGCCCTACGCGCAGTGGATACTCTCCATCATCGAGCGCTCGACGCACCTCGAGGCGTCCGACTGGTACGACTCGGCCATCCTGGGCGGCCTAGATGCGCTGTCATCTGGCATCACCACCGTGTCCGACATCACGTCGACCGGCGCTTCGCTCGAGGCCGTGGAGTCGCTGGGCATGCGTGGCGTCATCTACCGCGAGGTGGGCGCCATGGACAAGATGCGCATCCCGCACGCCATGCACGCGGCTGCGGTGGACATCGACAAGTGGCGTGCGTCTGTCGACCCGACGCGCGTGAGCGTGGGCGTGGCCCCGGCCTCCATCTATGCCAACCATCCGGAGGTCTTCCGCTTGACGTCTCAGCTTGCCATCAAAGAGGAGCTGCCGGTCGCCATCCGCCTCGCTGGCTCGCGCGAAGAGTACAACTTCGTCATGTACGGCTCGTCCATGTTCGCTGTCGACAACATGGACGAGGAGGCGCGCGGCTATGTCGAGATACCGCCGTGGCTGCCCTTCGGGGTGACGCCGGTGCGCTACGCGCTCAACTGGGGCGCCTTCGATGCGCCCAGCGTGCTGGTCGTCTATGCGGTCCACGTGACGGACGAAGACATCAACAAGCTGCGCGAGCATGACGCTGCCATCTGCACATGCCCGCGTGCCAACGCCATGCTCGGCATGGGCATGGCCCCGCTGCCCGAGTACCTCAAGGGTGGCTTTCGCATGGGCCTGGGCACCGACTCTCCTGCCGCCACCGACTCGACCGACATGTTCTCCGAGATGCGCGTCGGGCTGCTCATGAACCGAGCGCGCGGCACGCGCAAGTTCCTGGATTCCAAGACGATGCTCGAGCTGGCCACCATCGGGGGCGCACGCGCGCTCAAGATGGATGACCGCATCGGCTCGCTGGAAGTTGGCAAGCTCGCGGACATCGTGGCCGTGGACCTGTCCAGCTCGAACCAGTCGATCGAGCTCAACCCCATCGCGGCAGTCGTCAACACCTGCTTTACCTCGGATGTCTTGATGACGATGGTGGGCGGCAAGGTGCTCTACGAGAAGAGCCGCTGGCATGTTGGCGTGGAAGTCGCCAAGAATATCGCGCGGGTCATCGAGATTCGCGCGAAGTTGAAAGCCTAAGAGTATAGAATAGTCAGTCGTTATGGCACAGACGAACAAAGACGCAAACAAGCAGCGGCGCACGCTCTCTCGTGACGAGAAGGCTGCGCGCGTGAAGGCCGCTCAAGAGCGTGCTGCGCGGGAAAAGGCCGCTCAAGAGCGTCGTGCGCGCTTCAAGAAGGCCTTCACGATCGTTGTCTGCGTCATCCTCGCACTGGCGCTGTGCATCCCGGCTGTCGCGCTGTCGTTCATCGGGTCGTAAGGGCAAGGGATCGACATGTTCGGCATTGGCGGATTCGAGCTATTCCTCATACTCATCTTTGGTTTCTTGATCTTTGGGCCCGACAAGCTGCCGGCCATCGCGAAGACCGTTGGCAAGGCCATAGCCAAGTTTCGTGGTGCCCAAGAGGAGATGTCAGAGCAGCTGAAGAGCGCGACTTTCATCGACAAGGACTCTGACGAGCCGTTCAAAAATCCGCTCGACATCATGGAGTCAGCGATGTCTGAGGCGAAGTCCAAGGCGAGCGACGCCCGCAAGCAGGCCGATGCGGTCACCGAGAAGGTGGCGTCTGCGTCGGATGCGGCGGCGGTCAGCGTGCAAGAGCGAGCCGAGAGCTTCGCCGAGCGCAAGGCTCGCTATGACCGCGAGCGCGAGAAGCGGCGCGCTGAGGCAGCCGACGAAGCCAAGGCGGCGGCCGCGAAGGCGGACGCCGAGCGTGAGGAGCGCGTCTCCGCGCGCGAGAACCCAACGGTTGACGTGCCTGCCAAGACGATCATCGAAGAGGAGGGCTGATCAAGCGATGCCCATCGGTCCTGCTCGAATGCCTCTGCTCGATCACTTGGGCGAGCTGCGCATGCGACTCGTCCGCATCGTAGCCTGTCTGGGCGTAGCGGTGTGCGTGTTTTATCTGTCGGCTCCCATCATGGGGCAGTTCCTGCTGCTGCCGATCGCGAGCTACCTGCCGTTCAATCCAGAGACCGGATGGGTCGACACGGTGGCGCTCGACCCGTTCGAGGCGTTCGCGACGCGGTTCGAGATCGCCTTTTTCTTCTCGGTCATCGCGACGTCCCCGGTCATCTTGTGGCAGCTGCTGGCGTTCTTCTTGCCGGCGCTCAAGCCCAAGGAGCGCAAGTGGTTCACGCCGACGTTCGTCGTATCGGTCATCTTGTTCGTGCTGGGCGTCGTGTTCTGCTATGCGGTCATCTTGGATGCGGCCTTCAATTGGCTGACCGATCAGGCCGCGGGGCTTGGCTACATCGAGCCACGCATGTCGAGCTATATCGACATCATCATCAAGTTCGAAGTGGCGTTCGGCTTTGCGTTCGAGCTGCCGCTCGTCATCTTCTATCTCGTCATCTTCGACGTCGTGCCTTACAAGAAGCTGCGCGAGAGCTGGCGTATGGTCTACATTGTCTTGATGGTGCTGTGCGCCGTCATCACGCCGGATGCGTCTCCGATCACGATGCTTCTGCTGTTCGCGGCGCTCATCGCGCTGTACGAGCTCAGTTTGCTGGCGGCGCGCATCGTCTTGGCGCGGCGCATCAAGCGGCAGAATGCTCAGCTGGCCGCCGAGGAAGCGGAAGACGAGCAGTGAGGCAAGGTCCTGCGCGAGAGCCGAGGTGGCGAGAGGGTTTGATGGGCGATGCATGAGCTGGGCATAATGTCGTCGGTGATGGATGCGGCCACGCAGGCTGCCCGAGACGCTGGCGCGACCAAGCTGCTCAAGGTGACGCTGCAAATCGGCGAGATGACCGAGGCGATCGAAGATGCGCTCGCGTTCGCCTTCGAGGTGCTGACGGAAAACGACCCGTTCACGCAAGGTAGCCAACTCGAGATACACATGGTGCGCCCAAAGAGCATCTGCCTTGAGTGCGGCGAAGAATTCGAACACGATCGCTTTCATCTGTTCTGCCCTGCTTGCGACAGTTTTGCCACTCAGCTCATAGCCGGACGCGAGCAGAACATCGAAAGCATCGAGGTCGACCTGCCTGACGAGGCTGACAGCGCCGCGTGCGGCGCGGGCGAGGCGGAGTAGCGCTGCCGCCAGGGCCGAGCAGGCGTGCTGGCGCAGGTGCGCTCTGACGAACGATGACAAGGAGGCGTCATGCCAAAGCATATCGACATCAACGAGGCCATACTCAAGAAAAACGATGCCATCGCAAGCGAGTTGCGGCAGCGGTTCGCTGACAACCACGTGTATGTGCTCGATATCTTGGCGAGTCCGGGGTCGGGCAAGACGTCCACCATTCTAGCGACCATCGATGCGCTGCGCGATGAATTCAACATTGCCGTCATCGAGGGTGACATCGCATCCAATGTCGACGCGGAGAAGATCAAGGCCCAAGGGACGGCGGCGGTGCAGATCAACACGGGTGGTGCCTGCCATTTGGAGTCGGCGATGATCAAGCGCGCCGTGGACGTGCTTGACCTCGAGCGGCTTGACCTCATCATCATCGAGAACGTCGGCAATCTGGTGTGTCCCACCGATTTCGATTTGGGCGAGAACGCCAAGGTGATGATTCTCTCGGTGCCTGAGGGGGACGACAAGCCGCTCAAGTACCCGGGCGTGTTCCAGGTCGCCCAGGCGGTCGTGCTCAACAAAGTGGATACGTTGCCGGTGTTCGATTTCGATCGCGAGGCCTTCGAGGGCTCGGTGCGCTCGCTCAACCCGGCTGCCCCCATCTTTCCGATCGCTGCCACCAAGGGCGACGGGGTGGACGAGTGGGCAGCGTGGCTGGCGAGCGAGATTCGCGACGTGCAGTAGCGATCCTGGCGTGGCTACTGTCGAGGCGAAGGGGGACGTAGTGGCGTTTTGCGAGGACGTGGGCGCGGCATATGCGACATGCGTCGAGGCCACTGCGGCGTTCGTGCGTGGCGCTGGCTTTACCGACGTCGTGATCGGGCTGTCGGGCGGCATCGACTCCAGCCTTGTGGCGGTCATGGCGGCAGACGCCTTGGGCGCTGGGCATGTTCACGGGATGCTGCTGCCGGGGCCCTATTCTTCGGAGAGCTCGCTTGTGGACGCGCACAAGCTGGCCGACAACTTAGGGCTGTCCGTCATGACGGTGCCGATCGATGGGCCGTATCAGGCGTTCGCGCAAGCGCTCCGCGCGGCAACGGGAGAGCCGTTGTGTGGCCTGGCGGCCGAGAACACGCAGGCGCGCTGCCGCATGGTGTGCATCATGGCTCTGTCGAACGCGCAGGGTTGGATGATGCTCAACACGGGCAACAAGTCCGAGGCGGCCATGGGATACTCGACGCTGTATGGAGACACGGCTGGCGCCTTCGCCCCGATTGGCGGCGTCTACAAGACCGACGTCTTCGCCTTGGCGCGCTGGCGCAACGCCGAGGCTGCTGCGTGCGGCGAGGTGCCGCCTATCCCCGAGAACGTGTTCGTGAAGCCGCCGAGCGCCGAGCTGGCTCCCGGGCAAGAGGACGAGACATCGCTGGGCATCGACTACGCCACGCTGGATGCTATCCTCGTTGCGTTCGTCGAGCTTGGCAAGTCCATCGACGAGATCGTAGGGGAGGGCCATGCGCGCTCTCAGGTCGAGCGGGTCGTCAGCCGGTATGAGGCCTACGCATTCAAGCGCGCGCTCGAGCCGCCGTATCCCGAGGTGTGCGTCTAGGCGCCTGATGCAGCGAAGGCCGCCCGGAGGCGACCTTCGATTCTGGGCATATGGAGCGGGTGACGGGAGTCGAACCCGCGTGACCAGCTTGGAAGGCTGGGGTACTAGCCGTTGTACTACACCCGCGATGCAGATGGATTATACCCCAACGCCCCCACATATCCAAATTGACGCACAGAACCGTTAGCCTGCTACGGGGGGTCGGCCGGCTTTTCCGATTGCGGGTGGGAGAGCGGCGAGATTTCGTATACAATTATCCTTGCGCTGGCATAATCTGCCTGCCATCCGTAGTGCAGCGGCCGCAGGCTCTCATATTGTTGCACCGGGTATGCCGGAGTGGCGCGCGGCATATCGACTCTTGAGCGAAGGAGCGTGCAACATGGGCACTATCAAAGCCGTTTGCACCAGCGCCGTCAAAGGCATCCAGAAATCAGAGTCTGCATCTGTCGAGCTGCGCCCCGATTGGGGCATCGAAGACGATGCGCATGCGGGCGAATGGCATCGTCAGGTGAGCCTGCTTTCCTATGAGAAGATCGAGGATTTCAAGGCCCGGGGGGCCGACGTGGCCAACGGGTCGTTCGGCGAGAACATCATAGTCGAGGGGTTCGACCTCAAAAGCCTTGCCATCGGGACGCGCTTTCGTTCGGGCGATGTGGTACTCGAGCTCACGCAGATCGGCAAGGAGTGCCATGCCCATTGTGCCATCTATCACCAGATGGGCGATTGCATCATGCCGCGCGAGGGCGTGTTCTGCAAGGTCGTGCGGGGCGGCCGCATCGCCGCTGGAGATGGCATCGAGGTGATCGCGGGCTCGTAGGGCCGAGGCGCGAGCGGAGCGGCTGATATGGCGTCTTCTCCCTACAAGCAGCTGGCGCTGCTCGCCATTCCCACGTTCGGCCAGCTTGTCGCCGAGCCGGCCTTCGTGCTGATAGATACCGCCATTGTCGGCCAGCTCGGCCAAAGCGCGCTGGCTGGGCTTGCGCTCGGCTCCACTATCGTCCTGACCGCCGTGGGGCTTTGCGTATTCTTGGCATATGCCACCACTTCCCAGGTGGCACGCCATCTGGGAAGCGGGCGGATGCGCGAGGGCATGCAGGCCGGCGTCGACAGCCTTTGGCTGTCCCTTCTCATCGGGGCCGCGCTGGCGCTAGCGCTGTTCGCGTGCGCGGAGCCGCTCTGCCGGGCGCTTGGCGGTCGGGGCGACGAGCTCGCGCAGGGCGTCTCCTACACGCGCGCCGTGGTGCTGGGCGTGCCGGGGATGCTTTTGGTGTACGCCGCCAACGGGCTTTGCCGCGGCATGCAGAAGGCGACCGTCACGCTCGTCGTCGCCGTGGCGGGCGCGGCGCTGAACACCGTGCTCGACGTGCTGTTCGTCCTCGTGTGGGGATGGGGCGTGGCGGGTTCGGGCTTTGCCACCTTCATCGCGCAATGGTTCATGGGGCTCGTGCTTTTCGCGGCGTGCCTGCGCTGGGCGCGGCGAAAGGGCGCGCGCCTGCGTCCTCGCTGGGGCTCTATCGCCAGCAGCGGCAAAGAGGGGCTGCCGCTGTTCCTGCGCACGCTGGCGCTGCGGGCGGGGCTTGTCGCCACCGTCATGGCAGCCGCCGCGCTCGGCACCGAGATGCTCGCGAGCTATCAGGTGGTGAACGCGGCGTGGGGCTTCGTGCTGAACATCCTGGACTCGGTGGCCATCGCCGGGCAGGCGCTCGTCGGTGCACGTCTCGGCGCGCGCGACCTTTCCGCAGCGCGTCGCTTGACGCAAGCCACCATGCGTGCGGGCTTGGCGGCGGGCTTTGTCGTCGGCGCTGCTTTCGCCGCCCTTGCCGTGGCGGCGCCGCAGCTCTTCGCGGAGAGCGCCGAGGTGCAACGCCTCGCCAGCGTCGGCATGCTCGTCACCGGCGTCGCGTTGCCCCTGCAGGGGTGGATGTGGGCCGCCGACGGCATCCTCATCGGCGCGGGAGACTTCCGCTACCTTGCATGGACGTGCGCCGCCGCCAGCGCTGCCTACGTCGTCGCGCTCGTCGCGGTGGTGTGCGTCATCGCTCCGCGCCTGCCTGACCTGGCGGCGCTCTGCGCGCTTGTCTGGGTCGCGTTCGACTTCATCCTGATGGGCGTCCGAGCGATTGCGAACGGCCTGCGCATCCGCACCGGCCGCTGGATGGCCTGACGCGCCCCGCGCACAAACAATACAGGGGACAACAACACAGCACAAACAACACAGGGAACCGTCCCCTGTGTTCCAGAACCGTCCCCTGTGTTGTCCCGACGGGGCGCGCTCAGCGAATGCATAATCTGGCAATGTCGCCGCTCTGCTCCGTGCGCCAAGCGGTTTGCGTGACTGTGTCGGCCAGTTGCCGGTCGTGGGTGACGAGGAGAACTGCACCGGGGAAATCTGCGAGCATCCGCTGGAGCGCCTCGATGGATCCCACATCCAGATGGTTGGTGGGCTCGTCCAGCACGAGGAAGTTCGGCTTTTGCACAAGCTGCTCGGCGAGCAGGAGCTTGCGCAGCTCGCCGGGACTCATGTCGCCGCCATCGAGCAGCCTGTCGGGGTCGGAGTTCAGCTGGGCTACGATGGAGAGGATGCGGCCGCGCTGTTCGGGGGACTGCTCGCGAAGCTGGCCCAGCGCGCGTTCGCGCTCGCCAGCCCCGACATCCTGGGGCACGAAGGCCACGCGGATGCTTTCGGGAACCGATGCGAGCACGGCGCGCACCACCAGGCTCTTGCCCGTGCCGTTGTCGCCGGTCAGCACCACGTGGTCGGCTGGCCCAATCCAAAGCTCCGGCATCTCGATGGCAAACTCGTCCGCGCGCAGGACGCTCGCTTCCAAGTGGGCCACGAATGACGCTCGCGTCACCTCGCCGAACGGGCTGATGTGGTGGTCGTAGCGCTTCGCGACGAACTGCTTTGCAAGAACCCCTTCGGCTTGGGCGAGCCGTCGGTCCATGGTTGCCGAAAGCTTTCCCGCAATGCCGTCCTTGCCAGAGACAATAGCCCGTCCGATCTTCTCGCGGCCATCGCTGTCACCTTTGGCCAGGTTGCGCTTGCTTCGCTTGTCCCGCTGCCGTGCGGCCTCCTCGCTTCGACGTCGCGCCTCCGCCTTCAGGCGCCTCGCCTCGTGTGCGGCCTTTTCGCGTTGATGGAGGGCAGAGGCCCGCTCGCTTTCCGCTTGGACGCTGGCCTTCGAGTAGCCGCCAGGGCGCATCACCCAGCGGCGATTCTCGCACGCCAGACTCTGGCCGACGAGGCTGTCCAGCAGATCGCGGTCGTGGGATATGAGGATGCCGATGCCGCTGAAAGCCGCGAGCGCGTCCTTCACGATGGCGCGCGTTGTGGCATCTAGGTCGTTGGTCGGCTCGTCCATGACCAGCACGTCGGGGCGCATGAAGAGGGCGCAGGCGATTTGGAACCGCTTCCGCTGGCCGCCCGAGAGCGACCCGTAGCGCCAGAACCACTCGTCTTCCAGGTGCAAAAGCTGCCGGATGTGCTGGCCGTCCTGACCCCAGTCTGATGCGAGGTCGGTCAGGTTGGGTGGTGCTTGGGTGGAGTCCTGCTGGCAGTAGGCGGAGAACAGCTGCGGACTCACCGAGCCGGTGTCGGGCCGAAGAAGGCGTGCGGCGATGTGGGCGAGGGTGCTCTTGCCGCACCCGTTGTCGCCGATGACGCCCGTCCAGCCAACAGGAAAGGTGGCGCTGACGTCGGCAAGCGCGGGCACAGCGCTGCCGGGATAGGTGTAGTTGGTGGAGGTGAGATTCAGTTGCATGGCGAGCTCCTTGGGAAGGGGGCCGCGCCAAGGTGGGGCTCGCGGTAAATCGGTTCTGGGGAAGAAGAAGCAAAGGCGACGCGGCACCCTGAAAGCGCGACCGAGAGTACGGTAATGGTCGAAGGGGCGCCCAAAAGGGCATCGCTAGTTCTTCATCAAGCCTAACCTAACTCGAAGCGGAACTTGCCAAAGGCTCCGCTGGATGACGACATGTCGTGATTATAGCATTGTGCGGCGGGGGTGATCACGCGCTTCGCGAGTGGGGGAACTGGGGGGAACA
>CAJUFC010000162.1 GCA_910585565.1 uncultured Eggerthellaceae bacterium
AAGTAACCGAGATGAGGAGCAAGAATTGAGCAGATCACTGAAGAAAGGCCCATTCGTTGAGCCTCGCCTTCTCGGTCGTATTCAAGCGATGAACGAGGCAGGCGAAAAGAACGTCATCAAGACCTGGTCGCGCGCTTCCACCATCTTCCCGGAGATGGTCGGCCACACGATCGCCGTGTATGACGGTCGCAAGCACGTGCCGGTGTACGTCACGGAGTCGATGGTCGGTCACAAGTTGGGCGAGTTCTCCCCGACGCGTACCTTCCGCGGTCACTCTGCCGACAAGGGCAAGAAGTAAAGGAGGGATAAGGAATGGAAGTAAAGGCAGTTTCCAAGTTCGTCCGCGTCTCTCCGCGCAAGGCCCGCATCGTCGTTGACCTCGTTCGCGGCAAGTCCGTCGAGCAGGCCCGCGAGATCCTCGCGTTCACGAACCGAGGCATCGCAGAGACGGTCGAGAAGACGCTGAACAGCGCTGTGGCAAACGCAGAGCACAACAACCACCTGAACGCCGCCACGCTCGTCGTGAAGCGCGCGTTCGTTGACGAGGGTCCGACGCTCAAGCGGATTCGTCCGCGCGCCAAGGGCTCGGCATCGCGCATCAACAAGCGCACGAGCAACATCACCATCATCGTCGCACCGCGAGAGGAGGCTTAAGTTCAATGGGTCAGAAAGTCAGCCCAACCGGTTTTCGTCTCGGCATAACCGAAGATTGGCGTAGCCGCTGGTACTCCGGCAAAGAGTATGCGAAAACCCTGGAAAACGATATTGAGATCCGTAAGTATCTCGAGAAGTATCTGAACCGTGCAGCGGTCTCCAAGATCGAGATCGAGCGTGCCGGCGACAAGATCAAGGTCGTCATCACGACGGCTCGCCCGGGCGTTGTGATTGGCAAGAAGGGCGCCGAGATCGATGTTTTGCGCCGCAAGCTGGAAAAGATCGCCGATGGCGTTGTCTCCATCGAGGTCGTCGAGGTCAAGCGCCCCGAGCTCGATGCCGAGCTCATCGCCCAGTCGGTTGCCGAGCAGCTCGAGGGCCGCGTCGCATTCCGTCGCGCGATGCGCAAGGCCGTGCAGTCGGCCATCAAGTCGGGCGCCAAGGGCATCCGCATCCAGTGCTCGGGCCGCCTGGGCGGCGCCGAGATGAGCAGGCGCGAGTGGTATCGCGAGGGTCGCGTGCCACTGCAGACGCTGCGCGCCAAGATCGACTACGGATTCGCCACCGCCAGCACCCAGATGGGCGCCATCGGCGTGCAGGTGTGGGTCTATCACGGCGACGTGCTGCCCGGACAGAAGGCCACCAACCCGGCTCTCGAGGGCTCGTCCAGGCCTCCCCGCCGCGGCCGTGGCGACCGACGTGACCGCAACAACGATGGGGGGCGGTAAGCCATGTTGATGCCAAAGCGCGTTAAGCACCGCAAGGTGCAGAGGGGTTCCATGAAGGGCAGGGCCAAGGGTGGCACCAAGCTGAACAATGGCAGCTATGGCATCCAGGCGCTCGAGGCCCACTGGATCACCAACCGCCAGATCGAGGCTGCCCGTGTTGCGCTCACGCGTCACATGAAGCGTGGCGGCAAGGTCTGGATCACGATATTCCCCGATAAGCCCATCACCTCCAAGCCTGCCGAGACCCGTATGGGCTCTGGCAAGGGCAACCCGGAAGGGTGGGTGGCAGTCGTCAAGCCCGGTCGCATCATGTTCGAGATCGACGGCGTTGACGACGAGACTGCCAAAGAAGCTCTTCGCCTTGCGATCATGAAGCTTCCTATCAAGTGCAAGATCGTTACGAAGGAAACGGAAGGTCAGGAATAATGAAGGCGGCAGAGATTCGCGAACTTTCTTCCGAGGACCTGAATGGCAAGCTGAAAGAGGCCCGTGCGGAGCTTTTCAACCTCCGCTTCCAGATGGCTACCTCGCAGCTTGACAACACGGCTCGGGTCAAACTGGTCAAAAAGGACATCGCGCGCATCCTTACCGAGATGCATGCTCGCGAGCTGAGCGCATAAGGGAGGATGAGAAGAGATGACAGATAAACGCAACATGCGCAAGGTCCGTCAGGGCGTTGTGGTCAGCGACAAGAACGACAAGACCATCGTCGTCAAGGTGCTGTCGCGCAAGCCGCATCCCAACTACGGCAAGATGATCACCACCACCAAGAAGTATCACGCGCATGACGAGAACAACGAGGCTGGCCTCGGCGACACCGTGCAGATCATGGAGACGCGTCCGCTGTCCAAGATGAAGCGCTGGCGCCTCCTGAAGATCGTGGAGAAGGCCAAATAGCGCGTGAGAGCGCTTTTTCAAGGCGAGAAAGTTAGGTAATAGCAATGATTCAGATGCAATCCATGCTGGCCGTTGCCGATAACTCCGGCGCTCGCAAGGTGCAGTGCATCAAGGTTCTGGGCGGCTCTAAGCGCCGCTATGCAGGCCTTGGTGACGTCATCATCTGCAGCGTGAAGGAAGCCATCCCCAACGGCTCGGTTAAGAAAGGCGAGGTCGTCCGCTGCGTGGTCGTCCGCGTCAAGAAGGAGATTCGTCGCGCAGACGGCAGCTACATCCGTTTCGATCAGAACGCATGCGTGCTGATCAACAACGACGGCACGCCGCGCGGCACGCGCATCTTCGGGCCGGTTGCCCGCGAGCTGCGCGACAAGAAGTACATGAAGATCGTGTCTTTGGCACCCGAGACGCTGTAAGAGGAGGTGTTGACCATGGCAAAACCAAAGTCCAAGCGTGACGTCCGCAACCACCTCAACGTCAAGTCCGGCGATACCGTCAAGGTGATCGCAGGCAAGGACAAGGGCAAGGAGGGCAAGGTGCTGCGCACCCAGCCCGAGACCGAGCGCGTCGTCGTAGAGAAGATCAACCTGATGAAGAAGGCTCTGCGCCCGACTCAGGCAAACCCGTCCGGCGGCATCTCCACCATCGAGGCGCCCTTGGCTGTCTCGAACGTGATGCTCGTCTGCCCGTCTTGCAAGCAGCCCACCCGTGTTGCCCATCGCATCGATGGCGACAAGAAGGTGCGTGTGTGCAAGAAGTGCAACAAGGACATCGACTAGCAACGTGATGTCCGACCCCGATCGCTGCGAAGCGCTGCGGCATCCAGCCTCGACGCTTTCGCACATGCCCTCACGGCGCAAAGGCCTCACGGCTGCGCGACGCGCCGATTCAGGGCACCACAGCGCCTCTCGCTAAGTGGCGTGAGGCGACGAAAGCTTTTGAACTTATATGGCCCTCCGGCGTCAGTCGGAGGGACCGAGGGTCAGAAATCCTCGGTTTAAATCATCGGCAAGAAAGGAAGACGAACCATGGCTGACATGCCTCGTCTGAAGGAAAAGTACAACTCTGAGATCAAGGCCAAGCTCAAAGACGAGCTCAATATCGACAACGTCAACATGGTGCCGCGCATGATGAAGATCGTGTGCAACATGGGTGTGGGCGAGGCGGCCCAGGACGCCAAGATCCTTGACGCCGCCATCACCGACATGCGCACCATCACGGGCCAGCAGCCGGCCGTCACCCGCGCCAAGAAGTCCATCGCTGGCTTCAAGATTCGCGAGGGCATGGCCATCGGCTGCAAGGTCACGCTGCGTGGCGACCGCATGTGGGAGTTCTTGGATCGCCTGCTGGCAACCGCCATCCCGCGTATCCGCGACTTCCGCGGCCTCAACCCCAACTCGTTTGACTCGCATGGCAACTACTCCATGGGCGTCACCGAGCAGCTCATCTTCCCCGAGGTCGACTATGACAAGATCGACCGCACGCGCGGCATGGACATCACGTTCGTGACCTCCACGGAGGACGACGAGCACGCTCGCGCGCTCTTGAAGGCCCTGGGCTTCCCGTTCAAGGTGGTTCAGGACTAGTCAAGCGCATCTCATAGGCTATACTTTGAAAGTTCGTTCAAAGCGACAAGTAAGCAGGAAAGAAGGAATGCATGGCTAAAAAATCGATGGTCGCCAAGGCCAAGCGCGAGCCGAAGTACTCGACGCGCCAGCACAACCGTTGCGCTCGCTGCGGTCGTCCGCGTGCGTACTACCGCAAGTTCGGGCTGTGCCGCATCTGCGTGCGCGAACTGGCCAACAAAGGCGAGCTGCCAGGCGTCACCAAGTCTTCTTGGTAAGAGGGGACCGACGCCTCATCACGGCAGGCTTTCATGGAAGGCGGGAGTGCTACGGGCACACCCGAACCAACGTGTGTAAAGCACATCATGAACCAAAAGGAGTAACCTTATGACAATGACCGACCCCATCGCAGACATGCTTACGCGTTTGCGTAACGCACAGACTGCCGGGCATGAAACGGTTTCGATGCCGACGAGCAAGAAGCTCGTCGAAATTGCCCGCATCATGAACGAAGAGGGCTACATCCAGAGCTACGAGGTCGTCGACGGCACGCCGCGCGGCACCCTCGAGCTCACGCTGAAGTATGGCCCCAAGAAGGAGAAGACCATCCGCGGGATCAAGCGCATCTCGAAACCCGGTCTTCGCATCTACGCAGGCAAAGACGAGCTGCCCCGCGTTCTGGGCGGCCTCGGCACTGCGATCATCTCGACATCCAACGGCGTCATGACCGACCGCGATGCCCGCAAGGCTGGCATCGGCGGCGAAGTCATGGCCTACATCTGGTAAGGCAGGAGGGAAGATATGTCACGTATCGGCAAGATGCCTATCCAGGTTCCGTCCGGCGTCGATGTGAAGATCGACGGCACCACCGTCACGGTCAAGGGCACCAAAGGCGAGCTCACTCGCACGTTCCAGCCCACGATGATCATCAAGCAGGAAGGCGACGAGCTCGTCGTGTCCCCTGCTGACGAAGAGCGCCAGACCAACGCATACTGGGGTCTCACGCGCTCGCTTCTGCACAACATGGTCGTTGGCGTCTCCGAGGGCTTCGAGAAGAAGCTCGAGCTGGTCGGCGTCGGCTACCGTGCCGCCCTCAAGGGCCGCGACCTCGAGATGCAGCTCGGGTTCTCGCACCCCGTTCTCGTGAAGGCGCCCGAAGGCATCACGTTCGAGGTTCCCTCGCAAAACGAGATCAACGTGCTGGGTGCTTCCAAGGAGCAGGTCGGCCAGGTCGCCGCAGACATCCGCAAGTGGCGCAAGCCTGAGCCGTACAAGGGCAAGGGCATCCGCTACGTCGGCGAGTACGTGCGTCGCAAGGCTGGCAAGGCCGGCAAGGAATAGGCCGCATTCGGGTTTAAGTCAGGGGATCACAACATGCATAACAAAAACAAGCTTAAATGCCAGAAGGGCCTCGTCCGTCGCCATCGTCGCGTTCGCGGCAAGGTCTCTGGCACGGCAGAGCGTCCGCGCCTGTGCGTGAACCGCTCCAACAAGAACATCTATGCTCAGGTCATCGATGACGTGACGCACACCACCATCTGTGGCGTGTCCACGCTGGGCGCCGAGTTCAAGAAGACCGGCGCCAAGGCTGCAACCGTCGAGGGCGCGGCCGAGCTCGGCAAGATCGTCGGCAAGATGGCCCAGGAAAAGGGCGTGACTACGGTAGTTTTCGATCGAGGCGGCAACCTGTATCACGGTCGCGTCAAGGCGGTAGCTGATGGCGCTCGTGAGGCCGGGCTCGTCTTTTAAGGAAGGGAAAGCATGGCTCGCAAACAAAACGATCACGCTCAGCAGGTGCCCGAGCTCGAAGAGCGCGTTGTCAGCATCAACCGCGTGTCCAAGACCGTCAAGGGCGGTCGTCGCATGCAGCTCACCGCACTCGTCGTCGTTGGCGACGGCAAGGGCAAGGTGGGGCTTGGCATGGGCAAGTCTCAGGAGGTGCCCAACGCCATCCGCAAGGGCGTCGAGGATGCCAAGAAGAACATGTTCAAGGTGCCGCTGACCGAGGACGGCTCGGTGCCTCACGAGATCATCGGCGAGTACGGCGCAGGCCGCGTGCTCATCAAGCCGGCTGTTCCCGGTACGGGCGTTATGGCCGGCGGCCCGGTCCGTGCAGTCATGGAGCTGGCTGGCGTCAAGAACGTCATCACCAAGTCTCTCGGCACGTCCAACGCGATGAACATCGTCAAGGCCGCAGCCGAGGGCCTCAAGGGCATGGAGAGCCCTGAGATGGTTGCCAAGCGCCGCGGCGTTACCGTCGAGCACATCTTCGGTACGAAGGAGGCTTAAAGACATGGCAGGCAAGCTCAAGCTCACCCAGGTGAAGAGCCAGATCGGTCGCAAGTACGACCAGGATCGCACGCTCAAGGCACTGGGTCTCGGCAAGATCGGCAAGACCAAGGAGCTTCCCGACAACGAGTCGGTTCGCGGAATGATCTTCAAGGTCAAGCATATGGTTTCTGTGGAAGAGCTCTAGGCTCTTCCACAATTGGCGCTGCGAAGCGCCGTGGCACTCGATCTTGGCGCTCCAAAGCTGCGGTCGTTGGCCTTAGGCCAACTCCCTGCGCTTTTTACGCCAATCTCGGGCACCACAGCGCTTCTCGCTCGCTTTCATCTGTATGGATGTTTCGTCATTGTAGATAGCAAACGCGAGTCTCGGCCAGTGAGGCCGGGGCGAAAAGGAGAATCATGGAAATCAAAGACCTGCATCCCGCACCGGGATCGACGCATGCTCGCAAGAGGCTCGGCCGTGGCGCCGGCTCTGGCACCGGCAAGACCGCAGGCCGTGGCCTCAACGGACAGAAGTCCCGTCCGGGTGGCGGCAAGGGCGCTGGGTTCGAGGGCGGTCAGACGCCGCTTGCTCGCCGTCTGCCCAAGCTTCCGGGCTTCCGTAACCCCAACCGCGTCGAGTACACGCCGGTCAACGTCGATCGCCTGGATGCCTGCTTCGAGGCAGGCGAGACGGTTGACTGCGACTCCCTCAAGGCCAAGGGGATCATCAAGCACACCGACGAGGCCGTGAAGGTCCTCGGCAACGGCGAGATCACCAAGGCGCTCACCATCAAGGTAGATAAAATCTCTGCTTCGGCGAAGGCTAAGGTCGAGGCAGCCGGCGGAAAGGTCGAAGAGCCTTGCTAAGTTCGATCATCGATGCATTCAAGGTTCCGGAGCTGCGAAAGAAGATTCTCTTCACGCTCGCGATTCTGGCGCTCTACAGGCTTGGGGCCTACATCCCCGTGCCTGGCATCCCGTTCCATGAGTTTGCGACCGCCTATCAGGACTCTGGCGTTGCCATGAGCATGCTCGACCTGTTCACGGGTGGCGCTCTCTCGAACTTCTCGGTGTTCTCGCTCGGCATTATGCCCTACATCACTGCATCGATCATCATGCAGCTCATGCAGGGCGTCATTCCGGCCGTGGGGCGCTGGGCCAAAGAGGGCGATGCAGGCCGCAAGAAGATTACCCAGGTCACGCGCTATCTGACGCTGGGCCTTGGTCTCATCAACGCCATCGGCTACCTGCTCTTGTTCCAGTCGCAGGCCTATGGCGTCCAGTTCTCGCCTGAGGTGCCGTACTGGCTCACGTGCGTCACCGTTGTGTTCACGCTGGTTGCGGGCACCGCGTTCATCATGTGGATGGGCGAGCTCATCACGCAGCGTGGCGTCGGCAACGGCATGTCGCTCATCATCTTCATCTCCATCGTGAGCCGCGTGCCCTCGGCCATCTTCTCGTCGATCAACCTGAACACCGATTTGGGCATGGGCATCGCGCTTACGATTCTCATCCTGATCGTGGTCTTGGCGTGCATCCCGCTCATCATCTATGTCGAGCGTGCGCAGCGCCGCATCCCGGTCAACTATGCCAAGCGCGTTCAAGGCAGGCGCATGATGGGCGGCCAGAACACCTACATCCCGCTCAAGGTCAACGCTGCAGGCGTCATCCCGATCATCTTCGCAAGCTGCATCCTGTACCTCCCGGCTCAGCTGGCGGCGCTGTTCAATGTCGGTTGGCTCAACGTGGTGGCTGACGCGCTCACGACCGGCTGGATCAACTGGATCTTTACCGTCGTCCTCATCGTGTTCTTCGCGTACTTCTACACCTCGATGGTGTTCAACCCTGAGGAGACGGCGGACAACATCCGCAAGCAGGGCGGCTTCATCCCGGGCGTGCGTCCGGGCTCGGCGACCGTTGCCTACATCAGGAACACGCTGCGCCGCATCACGCTGCCTGGCGGCATCTTCATCGCGCTCATTGCCGTTGTGCCGACGATCGTCTTCTACTTCACGGACAATCAGCTGATTCAGTCGTTCGGCGGCACGTCCATCCTCATCATGATCGGCGTTGCGCTCGACACGATGAGCAAGGTTGAGTCTCAATTGAAGATGCACAACTATGACGGGTTCTTCAAATAGATCTTGAAAGAGGAGAGATCGTTTATGAACATCGTACTATTGGGAGCGCCGGGGGCTGGCAAGGGCACTCAGGCTGCGCGGCTGGTGAGCGAAGAGGGGCTGTGCCACATCTCCACGGGCGACATCCTGCGCGCTGCGGTCAAGAACGAGACCGAGCTGGGCAAGAAGGCGAAGGAGTACATGGACGCAGGCGAGCTGGTGCCTGACGAGCTCATCATCGACCTCATGCGCGAGCGCATCCAGCAGCCTGACACCGAGAAGGGCGTCATCCTGGATGGCTTTCCCCGCACGACGACGCAGGCGGTCGCGCTTGACGGCATGCTCAACGAGCTGGGGCGTCCGCTTGACGTTGCCATACTCATCGACGTCGACCCAGAAGTCATCGTGAAGCGCCTTTCGTCGCGTCGCATGTGTCGCGCCTGTGGCGCCATCGGCACCGAGGCAGACGGCGCAAGCTGCAAGGCATGCGGCGGCGAGATGTACCAGCGTGACGACGACAACGAGAAGACGGTGCGCAACCGCCTCGAGGTGTACGAGAAGTCGACGAGCCCGCTCATCGACTACTATCGCGGGTGCGAGCTGCTTGTCTCGATTGACGGCGACCGCGATCCCGATGAGGTGTATGCTGACGTCAAAGCTGCCCTATAGCGAATTGTGACGATTGTGGCCCCGCTTATGCGGGGCCTTTTTTATATAATTCTCTTATGCCCACCATCGCAGACAACCTACGCTACTATCTTAGGCACTACGTCAGTCCGCATCGGGCCACGATTGCTCATCTCGCGCGCGCGATCGGCGTCATCTTCGCGATCACGCTCGCGCTCGAGGTGTTCGTGTTCAATTTCAACTACTTCGCGACGATGGACTACGACACCATCAGCCTCAAGCGAGAGATACATCTCAAGCAGGATGCCAACGACGTGTTCCGCATGACCGAGGCCGATCACACGCTTGAGTTCAGCAACCTCAACACCAAGGTCAACAACATCGGCATCTTCTTTGACCGCAGCCAGCCGGCGCAGAACCTCACGCTCAAGATACGATTCACCGATGACGCGCATTTGCGCTACTTCGATTCCACCGAGTACACCGTAGGCGTGCCAGACGTGGAGGTGTCAACGGCAAGCCTCCAGAGCCAGTACGTCAACCTCAAGACGACAGGGCTGGTCACGAGCCTTCGCATCGAGGTGGTGGGAGATGACGTGCGCTATCCCATCCGGCTCGTCAACGTCGAGCTGAACGCCCACCGGCCGTTCGACTTCAACGGCGCGCGATTCGGCTTTGCGCTGGGCCTCTTGCTGGCGGCATATGCCTTCCGGCCCCGCTCGGCCGTCTATCGCATCCGCATCCTGGACGCGCCCCATCTGACGAAGGCGGCAGTGGTGGGGACCGTGCTCGTCGAGTGCGCGCTCGTCACTTCGTTTCTGTTCTTTGGGTCGAACCTCGTCGGCGTTGCGACGGCAAGCTACAACTACGGCGAGTGGGACGGTCGCTCGCTCGTGAATACGTTCGAGGTGGGTGGCGACAACGCCCAGCAGTATGCCGAGCTGGCCAAATCCTTTGCGCAAGGACACCTCTATCTTGAGGAGGAGCCGCCTGACTGGCTGAAGGAGATGGACTCTCCCTATGACAAAGGCGCGCGCGACGAGGCGCAAAAGGAAACGGGTGAGGAGTACCTCTTCGACGTCGCCTACTATGACGGGCACTACTATGTCTATTTCGGCGTCGTGCCGGTGCTTTTGTTCTATCTGCCGTTTTACCTGCTCACTGGTGCCAACTTCCCAACGGCCATCGGGGTGCTGATAGCGGTGTTGGCATTCATCCTGGGCTGCTCGGCGCTGCTTGACCGCTTTGCGCGCTATCACTTCAAGCGCGTCTCGCTCGGGCTGTACCTGCTGATGCAGATCGCGCTCGTGGCTGGGTGCGGCATCCTGTATCTCATCAAGTTCCCGACGTTCTACTCGCTGCCGCTGGCATGCGGGCTGGCGTTCTCGGTGTGGGGCATCTACTTCTGGATGTGCGGGCGCGCCTCGAAGAGCATCTCGTTCCGGCGTCGATGCGCCTTCTATCTGGCAGGGTCGCTCTGCATGGCGCTTGTCGTGGGGTGCCGCCCTCAGTTCCTATTGCTCTCGCTTCTGGCGTTTCCGCTCTTCTGGCGCACCTATGTCACGGAGCGGCGCATCCTCAAGCGGCGCGGGCTCATCGAGTTTCTGTGCCTCATTGCGCCCTACATTGCCGTTGCGGCGCTCGTCATGATGTACAACTACGCACGGTTCGGCAGCTTCACCGACTTCGGGGCCAACTATAACCTCACCGTGAACGACATGACCCAGCGCGGATGGATATTCGGTCGCTTCGCGCCGGCGGCGTTCGCGTACTTCCTGCAGCCGCCGCACGTGATCGGGACGTTTCCGTTCCTGCAGCCGGTCGACTTCGCCACCACCTACATGGGCCAGACCATCAAGGAGGCTACGTTCGGCGGCATCCTGGCGTGCTATCCGGTGCTGTGGATCTTGTTCTTCACGGTGCCCATCGTGCGCCTGCGCAACAACCAGCGCGAGACGAACACCATCACGGGCGTCATCGGCGTGCTTGTGGCAAGCGGCGTCGTCATCGGGCTCGTCGACGCGCAGATGGCCGGTATCTTGCAGCGCTATTATGCCGATTTCAGCTTCATGTTCTTTGCGAGCGTGGTGCTGCTCGTCTTCATCGTCAACGAGAACGCGGACACGGTGTCGCTGACTGCGCGCAGGCTGGGTCTCAACACGCTGACCGCGCTCGTGGCTGTCAGCGTGTTCTACAGCTGCCTTTTGTGCTTCGTTCCCGAAACGGGCTGGTATTCCGACATCTATCCGTGGGCTTATCAAGACATTTTGGAAACCGTGCAATTCTGGACGTAGGAACGCGCCGTCAACGGTTACCATTACCACCAGGAAAACCGACGTTCGATGGAAGGGTGTGCAGATGAATATCATCGTCACTGAAAACTATGATGAGATGAGCCGCGTGGCGGCTGACGAGATCGCCGCATGCGTTGCGGAGAACCCTGCGTGCGTGCTGGGGCTGGCGACGGGCTCTACCCCCATCGGGCTGTATGAGTGCCTTGCCTCTGACTGCGCAGACGGCAAGATCAGCTTCAAGGACGTGACGACGTTCAATCTGGACGAATATGTGGGGCTCGATGGCGATCACGACCAGAGCTACCGTTACTTCATGAATACACAGCTGTTCGATCACGTGGACATCGACAAGGAGCGCACGTTCGTGCCGTCGGGCACGACTGACGACATCGATGCGTTTTGCGAGGACTACGAGGAGGCCATCATCGAGGCGGGCGGCATCGACGTGCAGCTTTTGGGGCTCGGGCACAACGGGCACATCGGCTTCAACGAGCC
>CAJUFC010000163.1 GCA_910585565.1 uncultured Eggerthellaceae bacterium
GCTGCCTTCGATATGGTTCGAGTTGTACGTGAGCTCCACTTGAACCTTATGGTAGATTCCGCCCCGCGTCTTGGCGGCGCGCTCTTCGCGCAGGCGCGCGAGCAGAGGACTTTCGGCTCGCGCCTTCGCGTTCGCCCGCACGGGCTTAGTCACGCCTTCCGGAATGTTCCAGGTCTTGCCAACGAGAAAGGCTCCCGGCACGCGCCCTTGGGCACAGTAGCTGCGCACGCTCCTCTCGGAGACGCCCCACGCTTTCGCCACCCGCGCCACAGAGACGTAGCCCATCATGCCTCGCTTCGACATCGGCAATATATTAGCGTCCCCATTGTACCAATTGCTCTCATTTCTTGCCGATATCGGCAAGAAATAGATACAGACATGCATCCAACGAGCATAAGCTGGCTTACGCGTAGGTTGACCGACGCCACTGCGCGAGAGGTCGCCAAAGACGGCCCCACTGCCTCGTACTCGAGCTCAAGATCGACCACCTCACCGCCAAGCAGTCTCTCTCCCTCACCCGAAAGACCCGCTCAAGCTCATAAAGGCCACCTTTTGTTTCTCCGCAAAAGACAGCCTCATACGAATGCTTCTCAAAATTTCTTAGAAGTTGTATAATTAACTTCTAAGAAATTTTGAGAAGTTAGGAATTTCTCATGGTCGACAACATCGATGCACTCGTTAAAGAATACAGCGAGAGGCCGTCGCCAAAGTTCATAGCTCGAAACGACATCATACGCGAGCTGCCGGAACCGCAGCGATTCAACCTGGTCGAGATCATCACGGGCATGAGGCGCAGCGGGAAGACCTTCTATCTGTTTCAGCTCATGGCGCAGCTGGAAGCCGCTGGACTTCCACGCCAGCAAATCCTCTACTTCAACTTCTCCGACGACCGACTTTCCCCTATGGGTCTCAACGTGATGGACGAGGTGCTCGACGCTTTCTGGCGTCAGAATCCTGAGACTCGCGAAGGTGGGGCCTATCTGTTTCTTGACGAGGTGCAGGAGGTCGACCATTGGCAGCAGTTCAGTCAGCGGGTCGCGGAGAACGAGAACGTCACCATGGTCATCACGGGCTCGTCTTCGAAGCTCTCCTCCGAAGAGATTGCTACTAAGTTTCGCGGGCGCTCACATTCGCACGAGATGCTGCCGCTCTCGTTCGACGAGTACTGCCGATTCAACGGCGTCGCGATTCAGCCGGGGCAGAGCACCTTCTCGCCCCAGGAACGAACACATCTTGAGGGTCTATTCGATCGCTATCTTGTCGAAGGCGGATTTCCCGGCATACAGGGGCTCGGAGACGAGGATCGCATCGAACTTCTGCAGTCTTACGTGCGCGACGTGGTCGCCCGAGACGTTGCCGAGCGCTTCGGACGCGAGGACATCCGCCTCGCCAACCAGCTCGCACTCTATGGCCTGCGCAACTCCGCCTGCGAGCTTTCGGTCAACAGCCTCGTCGAATCGCTCAAGTCGCAAGGATTCAAAATCTACTGGGAGAAGGCAAACCGCCTTGTCGACCTCCTGACGCAGGCCTTTCTTTTCTTCGAGGTGCCTGAGTTCAGCACTACGCTCAAGCCGCAGAGCACGGCGCTCTCGAAAACCTATGCAGTCGATCCCGGCATCGCCCATGCCGTGTCGCGCGCCAACCAGCAGGATATCGGCAAGCGATTCGAGACTACCGTCTACCTGGAGCTACGTCGGCGCATGGCTGGACGACGCACGGAATCCATCACCTCGTACACAGTGCCCGGGAAGGAAGGCCGCAAAGTCGACTTCTTGCTGGGCGACTCTCTCGACGAGCAGCCGTATGAGCTCATCCAAGTGGCTGCAGAAATCGGAAGCGCCAAGACGCGTGAACGAGAAGTGGAATCACTTGCAGCCGCCATGAAAGCCACGCGACTCAACCGTGGACGCATCATCACCCTGCGCGACCAAGAGCGCATCGAAACCGAAGCCGGCACCATCGACGTCGTCCCCGCCTGGAAATGGTGTTTCAGACACTCGATGCCAAAATAGCGGCTGGCTGCCTAGCGTGCTTGGGCGTTAGCGCCAGGAGAGGACGGCGTTGTTGAGGATGAAGAACGCCGCCAGCAAGACGATGACTATGACCAGGGCAATGATTGCGATGCGCTTAGCCTTCATCGGACTGCCTCCAGACGAACTCGACGCTGTATGACCCGCCTAAAGCCGCGTTGAACATGTCGCGAATGTCCTGCTCGACGTTTTCGCGCGTCTCCTCCATCAGGCCGCCTTCGAGCGCGTTGGCCTCGCTCAGCTCGACGCATAGCCGCTGGAACGCGTCTACGTCCTCAACATGGATGGGGTTCAAGATGTTGTTGTTCTCCTCGAGCACGCCTGACACCTCCATGTCTGGCGTGTTGGAGAGGATGTAGGGCTGGTCGAGCTCGATCGTTATCGTGCTGGCCGCCTGTTGATAGGTGGCCGTGCTCAAATCGACGCCCGCCTTGATGGTGCCATTGTAGCGATACCAGAAGCTGTTCTGGGTAAAGGGAATCTCGAACAGGTCAAAGAACGTATTGGTGTCCGTGACCTTCTCCACGATGTTGTAGTTCTGGGATGCCCCCACCAGCTCGTTCTTGGAGACGATGCGGTCGAACACGACCGAAGCGGTGAGGTCCTTGTCATTCGACGACGGGGCATAGTTCTGCACGAGCACCACCCCGATGACGCCGCACAAAAGCCCGACAAGCAGGCCAATCAGGGCAAACTTTACCTTTCCCACCAGTGACGTTTTCGACGTTGCAGCCATATCGCACCCACCTATCCGCGTCCAACAGAAGCGAGGCATCACGAACGATGCCCTTCGAGTCGCCGATTATAGTGGATTGCCTCGCACGCGCACGCCCAGCCGCGCTTGCCGTTGCGCAGCGGTTTCGTATGTGTGGCAGAGGTTACGGGCCGTTAACGCGGTATCGGTCGTCCATCAGGTCCATCAGCTCTTGGCGCGAATGCAGCCCCGTCTTGGTATAGATGTGCACGATGTGGGTATGCACGGTGCTCTGGGAGACGTGCAGCTCGTCAGCGATGCGCCCCTGAGTCATCCCGAGCGCATACAGCGAGAGTATCTCCGCCTCGCGGTTCGACAGCGCCCAGATGCTGCGCACGCTTCTGCTGACCAACGCCATGATGGGCAACCTGAACCAGCCCGACGGCCTCATCGCGCCCGTCTCTCCCCAGCTTCCCAAGAACGCCCTCGACCCGGCAGCGTTCGTCCCCACCAGATACGCCACCTCCTCGCGCCTCGGCGACCTGGACGACACCATGACGGTGCAGGAGGCCGCCGACATCCTGGGCGTGAACCGCACGCGCATCTACGCGATGATGAACGACGGACGGCTTGGCAGCCAGAAGGTAGGAGGCGCGCGTGGTGGACGCACGAGACGTCATGGACACGTTCAACGCGCGCCTAGCCGACGCCCCCAAGGCTGGCCGACCCAAGAAGGCCGCATTAGCCTAACAAAGAGAGCATCGCGCATATGGGCTGCAACTCTGCGTGAGGCTACCGCAGAAACTGCTACGCTCGCAAGCATGAGGGCAAGCGCTCCAACGTCGCGAGGGACAAGTGAAAGTCATCTGAATCTCGCATCTTCCGAACGATTTGCATCAGATTTGCATAATTGAGGGCGTTTGAACTGTCTTAGAAAGAGGACAGGCCAGGCAGATTGTGCCTGGCCTGCTAAGTTCTGGCTCCCCGCAGACAATCTCAAACGAACCGAAAGCACCGTTGCTCGGTTACACAAAAACCGGCTGCGGCGTCTATCGTCTTGACCACGGCTTTGGCATCTTCATCAAACTAAATAAAGTCGCATAGCGATATTGCTAGAAGAGCACGTCCGCAATCCCGTTTGTTGACGTAATCCCTAAAGAAAGTTAAAGCACTTCGGTGCCGTGACCGGCGCCGTTGTCGCCCGTATA
>CAJUFC010000164.1 GCA_910585565.1 uncultured Eggerthellaceae bacterium
AAGACGAGGAGCTTCTCGCGCGCCGCGAGGACTACGGGCGGCGCGCCAACGGCACGCCGGTGGAGCTTCCCGACGGCGTGCTCGTGCTCACGTGCGGCGTCGACACGCAGGATAACCGTCTCGAGTACGAGGTGGTCGGGCATGGCATGTGGCGCGAGACGTGGGGCATCGAAAAGGGCGTCATCTACGGACGTCCTGACGACGATGCGACGTGGTCGCGGCTCGATGGCGTTGTCAGGCACGTCTACCGCTTTCGCGACGGCCGAGGCCTGCGCATCTCGATGACGTGCATCGACTCGGGCGGCCATTACACCCAGGAGGTCTACGAGCGGGCGCGGGCCCGGCAGCCCATGCGGGTGTTCGCCGTCAAGGGCAAGGGCGGCGAGGGCGTCCCCTTCACGGCGGTGCCCACGCAGGTGGCCATCCGGGACAAGCGCGTCAAGGCATGGCTCTACACCATCGGGGTGGATGCGGGGAAGGCCCAGATTATGAGCGCGCTCAGGGTCGCCGAGCCTGGCCCGCGCTACTGCCATTTTCCGCTGCGCCCGGAGGCAGGCTACGACGAGTCCTATTTCTCGGCGCTGCTTTCGGAGCGGCTTGTGCTGTCGACGAGCCGGACCGCGAGCAAATGGAAGTGGGAGAAGCTGCCTGGCCATGAGCGCAACGAAGCGCTCGACTGCCGCAACTATGCGCTTGCGGCGCTGAACATAGTCAAACCGGACTTCGATCGCTTGGACCGAGACTTCAAGGGAGGTGCGGACCCTCCTGCGACCGAAAGCCCGAAGCAGAAAAGGAGCCGCCGGCGCAGGAGCGCCCTCGCGGACGATTGGTGAGAGGGGCGATGACCATGGTTGCGCGCATGAGCGCGGTTAGGACCGAGCGGCTTGAGCGGCGCAAGAGGCGCCACGAGGCGATACTTGAGGGCCTGTACGACCTGCTCGAGCAGATGACCGAAAACGACGTGCAGAGCTATGCGATCGGGTCTCGAAACGTCAGCAGATACAAGAGCGTCGGCGAGGTGCGAGAGGCAATCGCCGCCGAGGAGCGCTTCCTCGACGAGATCGACGCGCAGCTCGCGGGCGGATGCAGCAGAAAAGCGGTGTCCGTGTTGCCGAGGGACCTGTGATCCCATGGCGAGACCGAAAAAGAGGATGCGCGGCATGCGCCCGAACATGCGGGCGCATGGGTATGCCGATGCCGGCGCGTCCCTGACCAAGCGCTCGATGCGCGACTTCGGGGCAGCGAGCGGTTCCCCTGCCCGCGACATCGACGACAGCAACGAGACGCTGCGCCAGCGCGGCCGGATGCTCTATATGGGGTCACCCATCGCGACGAGCGCCATCCGGACCGTGCGCACCAATGCCGTGGGGGAAGGGCTCTTCCCGAAACCTAGGCCTGACCGAGACGTGCTCGGGCTGACGCAGCGCGAGGCACAGGCGTGGGCGAAGCGCGTTCAGCGCGAGTGGGCCATCTGGGCCGAGAACAAGCTTGCCTGCGACGCGACGGGCGTCAACACGTTCTACGAGATGCAGCAGCTCGCCTTGCAGTCGTGGCTCATGTCGGGCGACGTGTTCGCCGTCGTGAAGCGGCGCAAGCCCACGCCGATGCGGCCGTACCGGCTGCGCCTCCATCTCGTCGAGGCGGACCGCGTGGCGACGCCTACTGCGTATGCCACCGGACTTCCGATGGCGTACACCACCGGCGAGAATAAGGAGACCGGAAACAAGATATTCGACGGCGTGGAGATCGGTTCCGGCGGAGAGGTGGTCGCCTACCACATCCGCAAGGGGTATCCCGCCGACTGGGCCGTCGGCGGGAACGACTTCACGCGGGTGCTCGCGCTCGGCAGGAAGACGGGGCTGCCCAACGTCCTGCACGTCATGGAGAGCGAGCGCCCCGACCAGTATCGTGGCGTCAGCTACCTGGCACAGGTCGTCGAGCCGCTGCTCCAGCTGCGCCGCTACACGTCGAGCGAGCTCACGGCGGCGGTCGTGGAATCGTTCTTTACCGCGTTCGTGACGGTGAACGACCCGTCGGTCAACCCCTTCAACGAGACCGGAACGGGCATCGTCGGCATGGATGCCCGAGAAAGCGACGGAATCAGCCGCGACCCAGACGAGTACGAGATGGCGCCGGGGCAGATCAACTTCCTGGAACCGGGCGAGGGCGTGACGTTCGCCGACCCAAAGCGCCCGAGCTCGGGCTTCGAGTCGTTCATGACGGCGATGTGCAGGCAGGTGGGCGCCGCGCTGGAGATACCTGGCGATCTCCTGCTCAAGACGTTCAACGCAAGCTACTCAGCGTCGCGGGCAGCCCTCATGGAAGCATGGAAGGCGTTCCGGATGCGCCGCGGCTGGTTCGTGCAGGACTTCTGCCGACCGGTCTGGGAGATATGGCTCTCCGAGGCCGTGGCTTCGGGCCGCATCGCCGCGCCGGGGTTCTTTTCTGACCCCATCATCCGGGCCGCATATCTCGGATGCGAGTGGGTCGGCCCGAGCCAAGGGCAGCTCGACCCGACAAAGGAGATCGCAGCCGAGGTTGCTGCCATCGACGCCGGCATCACGACGCACGAGGCCGCGTCCATTCGCATCAACGGCAGCAACTGGGACGAGAACATGGACCGTCTGCATCACGAGACAGAGAGGTTGGCCGCCCTCGAGAAGGCGTGGGCGCCAGACGAAGAAAGGACCGAAGATGCCCAAGAGATTCCTGGCGAGTAGGCTCGCCCGCAAGCAGAAGGCCCCGGCGGTCGAGCCGATGCTCGCTGCGACAGACCTTGGCAACGGCGAGGCAGAGCTCATCATGTACGGCGACGTCATGGAAAGCGAGCCCGTCGACTGGTGGACGGGGCAGCCGACGGGCAAGCTCTGCATCACCTTGCAGCGCTTCCTCGACGAGCTCGACGCCGTCCGCGATGCCTCGCACCTCAGCATCCGCCTGAACTCGGGCGGAGGCGACGTGTTCGCCGGCGTGGCGATCCACAACGCATTGAGGGAGCTTGGGGCCACGAAGACCGTCCATATCGACGGACTCGCTGCCTCTGCCGCGAGCATCATCGCATGCGCCGGCGACGAGGTGGTGGTGCATCCCGGCTCCATGTTCATGATCCACGAGGGATATGTCGGGATGTGTGGCTGGTATACCCCCGGCGAGCTCGCGCTCGCTCAGAACCAGTGCAGCGCGGTCGTCAAGTCCATGACGAGCATCTACATGGCCAAGAGCGGCCGCAGCGAGGAGGAGGTTGGCGAGCTCGTCGCCGCCGAGACCTGGTTCGTCGGCCAGGAGATCGTAGATGCGGGATTCGCGGACTCGCTTGCGAGCGAGGAGGGGACAGATCAGGGCGAGGTCGACGACGTGGTTTACGACGCGTCCGTGAAGACGCTCACCGTGCGGGGCGTCCGGCACGACGCCTCCATGTTCAGGAACGTCCCCATGGCCATGGCTGCAGGAGCGGCCGAACCAAGGCTACATGCGGCAGTCGCATGCACTGCCGCAGCGGCAATAGAAACGAAAGAGCCGCCAAAGGCGGCAAAAGCGAAAGGAGAGGCGCCTATGAAGACCGCAGCGGAGCTGCGCGCGTCGCATCCCGATCTTGTCGCCGAGATCGAGCGGCAAGCCCAGGCTTCCGAGAGGGAGCGCATCAAGGCCATCGACGAGATAGCCGGCGGCATCCCGCCCGAGATGGTCGCGAACGCCAAGTTTGACGAGCCGATCTCGGCGGCAGAGCTTGCCCTTGCGGGTATGAAGGCCAGCAAGAGCATGGCGGCAGGATTTTTGGCCGCAATCGACGACGACGAGGAGGAGTCCGGCGCTTCCGAGGTTGACAGCGACCCCAACGGGGGCAGCGACGGCAAGGACGAGGACGACAAGGAGGCAGAGGCGTCCATCAGCGCCGCTGCAGCCATCGTCAACGCTGCATCGGGCAGAAAGGAACGCTAAATGACCAAGCGACTCGACAACATCATCGGCGAGCGGGACTACAACGGCCTGCTTGCCTCCGCCGTCCCTGCGGCGCTCGTGGCTACCGCCGTGGTCGACAAGGGAGAGGCCGCGATCGCGACCGGCACCGTCCTGGTCAAGGGCGAGCACGGCAAGTACGCTCCCGCATCCGCTGCCCTCACCGCAGAGAGCATCGTGCTCGTCCTGTCAGAGGACGTGGACGCGGGCGAGGGGAGCGAGACGGTTGCGGCCTACAAGACCGGCAACTTCGCGCGCAGCCAGCTTTCCTGCGCCGAGGGCTACAAGCTGACCGCCAACGACTTCGACCACATGCGACAGGCGGGGATCCTGTCCGAGGACGCCATCGACTAGGAGGAGACCAGATGTACGACATGTATACGACCCGCCGGTTGATCCAGGCGATCGAGGGGATCAACCCGGCCGACAGCTTCCTGCGCGACCGCTACTTCCCCTCCAACGGCACAGCAGACATCTTCAATCACGAGAAGGTGCTCTGCGAGTACAAGGACGGCGACCTGCGCCTCGCGCCGGTCATCCTGCAGCGCAGCGGCGGCGTCGCGCTCTCGCGCGCAGCCACGCGCATGTACGAGTACGAGCCGCCCGAGATCCGCCCGAAGCGCACGATCACCCTCGACATGGTGTCCGCGCGCGGCTTCGGAGAGGCGCTCTACGGGGACAAGTCGCCGCAGCAGCGCGCGCAGATCATGATCATGCAGGACCTGCTCGAGCTCGACAACTCGATCACCCGCACCGAGGAGATGATGGCCGCGAGCACCCTGCTCAACAACGGCTGCGTCCTCAAGGCGGTCGGAGACGACTCGGGCAAGACCGAGGAGTACGAGGTGCGCTTCTATGACGGCGACACGAACCCCGCGCTCTACGTGCCCGTGAAGAAGTGGGACGACCCTACCTCCGACATTCTCGGCGACCTGAATGCCATGGCCTCTATGCTCACGCGCAAGGGCCTGCAGGCGAGCGACTACGTGTGCGCGCCCGACGTCGCCGACGCGGTGCTGAACAACGACGGCGTGCAGGCGATGCTCGACAACCGTCGCATCGAGATTGGCGAGGCAGCCCCGAGGCTCGAGTCGCCGGGCGCTGCGGTCGTCTGCCAGCTCAACGTGCGCGGTCGCATCATCAGCATCATCAGCTACGACCAGGTCTACGCAGACCCGGCGAGCGGCGCCATCGAGCAGTACATCCCGAGCGGGTGCGGCGTCATGACCGCCCCGCGCGCAGGGCACACCGTCTACGGCGCGGTGACCCAGGTCGAGCAGTCCGACGGCGAGATGCACACCTACGCCAAGGCGCGCGTCCCGAAGTACCTCGCCGACGCCAACAGCGACGTCCGCGAGCTGCGCGTGACCTCCCGCCCGCTCTGCCTGCCCTACAACCGCGATGCGTGGTGCGCATCCAAGAGCCTGCTCTCCGAGTAGCCGAAGGGAAGGAGGGAGACGATGATCGAGATCACGACCGACGCGACCGTGGGCATCCGGATCGGACGGCGCCTGACGCCCAAGACCCGCACCGACGGACCTTTCGAGACGGACGCGGCGACAGAGGCCATGCTCGTTGCCGAGGGCCACGCCACCTACGTTGACGGTTCCTCCCCGACGCAGCCCGCGGGCCAGGATGGATGTGCCCCGGCGAGGCTCGACCGGCTCCGCAAGCCGCAGCTCCTCGAGCTCGCGGCCGAAAAAGGCCTGTACTCGGGCGATTCCGACGGCATCACGGTGCCCAAGCTGCTCGAGCTCCTGATGGCGGCGGACAATCCGCCGTCTGACGGCCGGGTAGGGGGCAACTCGACCCAAGAGACGGAAAACGGGGGAGCGGCCGCCACGGGCGACGAGGGCGGCCAATCCGGCGAAACCGGGCCCGAAGCCGCAGGAAAGGGACCCGAATCGGCCGATGGTGGCGACTCCGGCCCCGAAGGCGTCGCCCAGGGCGACGAGGGCGGCAATCCGGAGGACGGAGACGTTCCGCCGGTCATCGACGCGGCCGGCGTCGTGGAATGAGCCTGAAAGAGCTCGTCGAGGCCGACCGCAGACGCGTCTTCCTGGCGAGCGGCGACTTCGCCGACGTCCACGCCGTCGACGGCGAGCCCGTCGTCTGCGTGCTCGACGGCGACGTCCGCTCCCAGCGCGCCCCCGAGATCGGGGTCGAGGCGG
>CAJUFC010000165.1 GCA_910585565.1 uncultured Eggerthellaceae bacterium
GCGGAAGAGCAGCGACACGAGCTTTTTGGGCGAAGAGCCGCTGATGCAAGTGCCATCGAAATCGAACGCCGCAACCGTGACGGGCGCCGCCTCAGCATCGGGCACATAGGCCATCAGACGCTCAGACGCGATTGCCTCGTCCGTAAGGCGCATGACGCCGTCTGGCAAGAGGGAACGCCAACAGCACGACCCTGACGGGGCCTGCGCGTCGAAGTTCTTGATCTGGCGCTTCGCTTTAGACATGATGCCTCGGCTCGCCATCCCCTTTTTCGTCAACCGCACGGACAATGCTCGGGGCAAATGCATGCGCACCCTGCCACAAGCGACCAAAGAAAGACAGCACGCGACACGAAGGGCCTGGCGCTGTCAGTCATCGAATTGCGAATTATACAGGTCTGCGTACAAACCGCCAAGTTCGATGAGCTCGTCGTGCGTGCCCTGCTCGACGATGTCGCCCTGGTCCATCACGAGGATGACATCGGCGTCGCGAATGGTGGACAGGCGATGCGCGATGACGAACGCCGTGCGGTCGGCCATGAGGTTGTCCATGGCTTCCTGGATGCGCGCTTCGGTGCGCGTGTCCACCGAAGACGTCGCCTCGTCGAGGATCAGCATGCGCCGGTCCGCCAGGATCGCCCGCGCGATGGTGAGGAGCTGTCGCTGCCCTGCGGAAACGTTAGTGGCGTCCTCGTTGATCTCGAAGTCATAGTCGCCTGGCAGCGTCATGATGAAGTGGTGGGCACACGCCTCCTTGGCGGCAGCCACCACTTCCTCGTCGGTGGCGTCCAGCTTGCCGTAGCGAATGTTCTCGCGGATGCTGCCGCTGAACAGCCACGTGTCCTGCAGCACCATCGCGAAGAGCGAGCGCACGTCTGCGCGCGAGAAGTCGCGGATGTCGATGCCGCCGATGCGGATCGCGCCGCTCGTCACGTCGTAGAAGCGCATGAGCAGCTTGACGCACGTCGTCTTACCGGCACCGGTGGGTCCCACGATGGCCACGGTCTGCCCTGGCTCGACGCGAGCCGTGAAGTCCTTGAGGACCGGACGCGTCGCATCGTAGCCGAACCCGACATGGTCGAAATCGACGCTCGCTAAGACGCCATGCGTCGAGGCGGTCGGATGCTCGGGAGCAAGCTCGTCTTCTCCCAAGAAGTCGAAGATGCGCTCGGCTGCCGCTGCCAGCTGCTGCAGCACGTTGGACACCTGCGCCAGCTGCGTCACCGGCTGGGTGAAGTTCTTGACGTACTGGATAAACGCCTGGATGTCGCCGACGGTGATGACGCCCATGACGGCGAATAGGCTGCCCGCGATGGCAACTGCCACATAGCCAAGGTTGCCGACGAAGTTGATGGCAGGCTGCATGAGGCCCGAGAGGAACTGCGACTTCCACCCCGCCTCGTACAGGCGCGCGTTCGTCTCGCGGAAGGTGCGCACCGTGTCGTCCTCGCGCCCGAAGGCCTTCACGACCTCATGGCCGGAAAACGTCTCTTCCACCTGGCCGTTTATCTCGCCGAGCAGGGCCTGCTGCGCCACGAAGTAGCGCTGGGAGCGCTTCACGACGACAGCGACGAGCACTAGCGACACCGGCACCATGACAAGCGTGATGAGCGTCATGACCCAGTTGATGGAAAACATCATGACGATGACGCCGATGACCGTGGTGACCGACGTGATCATCTGCACGACGCCCTGGTTGAGGCTCTGGCCGAGCGTGTCGACGTCGTTGGTGATGCGCGAGAGCACATCCCCGGTCGACACGCGGTCGAAAAACCCGAACGGCAGACGGTCCACCTTCTCGATGATGGCACGCCGCAGCCGATAGCACGTCGTCTGCGTGACGTAGCTCATGAGCCAGCTTTGCACCCACGCGCACGCAGCCGAGGCGAGGTACAGCCCCAGCGTCGTCATGAGAATGCGCGCGATGAGGTCGAAGTCGATGCCGCCCGTGCCCGCCACCTGGGCGACCACGCCATCAAAGAGGGCCGTCGTAGCCTCAGAGAGCACTTTGGGGCCTATGATGCTGAATATGGTGGAGCCGATCGCGAAGGCGACCGCCAGCGCTATCCTGAGCTTGAACTGGCCCAGAAACGCCCCGAGCCGCCGCATTGTACCGGCAAAGTCGCGAGGCTTTTCGCCCGGCATCATCCCGCGCATGCCGCCCGGGTGATGGCCAGCGCCAGGCCCACGGCGCAAAGACTTGGCGCGTGCAGCGATCGGAGAGCGCTCGCGCGCGTCGAAGGACGTCACCGCATGCTCGTGCGCATCGCTCATGCGGCCTCGCCTCCCCTCGCCAGGTCGTCTGCCGACAGCTGCGAGAGCGCAATGGCGCGATACTCCGGGCAGCCCTCCATGAGCTCATCATGCGTGCCGCTGCCCACGACGCGCCCCTCGTCGAGGACGACGATGGCGTCGGCGTCCATGACCGTGGCGATGCGCTGCGCCACGATGACGCACGTGATGCCACCAAGGTGCGCGCGCAACGCCCGGCGCAGGTCCGCGTCAGTCTTGAGGTCGAGGGCCGAAAACGCGTCGTCGAGCAGAAGCGCCCGCGCATCGGCAGCAACGGCGCGCGCGATGGCGAGCCGCTGGCGCTGGCCGCCCGAGACGTTCGTGCCGCCTTGCGCTATGGGAGACAAGACGCCCTCCTCCGTGGAACCGACGAAGTCGGCTGCTTGGGCGACGTCAATGGCCTCGGCAACCGCAGCATCCGACAGGGCCTCGTTGGCATAGGCGACATTGGAGTGGATGTCCCCCGAGAAGAGAAACGCACGCTGCGGCACGTAGCCCAGCTGAGAGCGCAGGTCGGCCTGGCGCCACTGGCGCACATCGACGCCATCCACGAGCACCGAGCCCTCGGTCGCGTCATAGAAGCGCTCGATGAGCTTGAGCACCGTCGACTTGCCCGACCCCGTGCCACCGATGATCGCCAGCGTCTCGCCCGGCTCGACCACAAACGACACGCGCGTCAGCACATCTTCGCACTCGCCAGCCTCGTCATAGCAAAAGGACACGTCGTCGAACTGGATGCGCGCCCCGCGCGTGCGCTCGACAGAGCCTGCGTTGCCTGCGGGCGCATCAGGCATGCTCGGGTCGACGACGGACGGCTCGCAGGCAAGCACGGCATCCACGCGCTCTGCGGCCACGTTGGCGCGCGGCAGCATGATGGAGATCATGCCGATAGCAAGGCCTCCCATGATGATGACCATCGCATAGGTGATGAACGCAATGAGGTCGCCGATCTGAAGAGAGCCGGCCTCCACCGCCCAGCCGCCGAACCACACGATGGCAACCGAAGTGAGGTTCATGACGAGCATCATCGTCGGCATCATGAACGCCATGGCGCGATTCGTGAACAGCTGCGTTCTCATGAGGCGCGCCGACGCGTCATCGAAGCGCGCCTCCTCGAATGCCTGGCGGTCAAACGCGCGCACGACAGGCATGCCGGTCAGGATCTCGCGAGCCACGAGGTTGACCCGGTCGATGAGGCCCTGAACGATTTTGAAGCGTGGCAGCGTCAGCCTGAAGAGCACGCCGACAACGGCAAACACCACGCCGATCGCCACGACTACGATCCACCCCAGCTCCACGCTGGTCGCCATCACCATGACAATGCCGCCGATAGCGAGGATGGGAGCAAACA
>CAJUFC010000166.1 GCA_910585565.1 uncultured Eggerthellaceae bacterium
CTCGATGTCGATTCGAACGCCGTTGCCGACGGGGCTTCCCGTGTCCGAGACGCTCGTAATGGTCGCAACGGCCGGGCCGCTTTTGAGGGAGTCTGCTTGCTGGTGGGTGAGCGTCACGTGCTCGAGTTCGTATCCGGGCGCTACGGGCTCGGATGCGAACGCGGTCGTGCCGTCTTGCTCGAGCACGAGTCGCTGATCGCTTTTGTTTGATGCGTCATTGGCGAACCGCATCGTCAGCTCGTTTCCCGCAAGCGTCATGACTGATGCGACCGTGACGTCCATGGCAGACGCGCGCGCTTGCTCGTCGAGCATCGCCTGGACCTCCGCGTCGCTCATGCCCGGGGGCACCTCGATGACCTCCATGCCGCTTGTCGAGGGCGCGCTTGCGCTTACGGGCTGCGTTGGCTCGAATACGAAGAGCGCCGCTGTTGCAATGACGGCCGCCATGACGATGCCCGTTGCGGTGATGGTGCGCCTGCGTTGTCGTGTCGCGCTGGCGCCGCTTGGCATCAGTTGCTCGCTTTTGGCCATGTCCCTTCCTTTCTGTTGACGAATTCGCGAGCTCATCGTAACGACGCCATCTAACAGGTATGTGACACAACGACGCGAAGACCCTATACCTGGTTTCGTGCCTCGGCTCGCCTTGGTTCGCATTGGCCTCAGCCTTGGCGCAAAGCCGATTCTTGCAAGATTTGTGCGCCGATCAAACGCGATGCGGACATGCGCAACCACGGCGCATGCATGCGTGCTTGCATATGGCGAGCGAGAGCTGCTTGGAGGGCTACCGTCGAACGGGAACGCCGAGAGGGGAAACGCGTGGTGGGAAAGCACTGATGACCGGTGGAAAACGTGCATCCAGCGGGGCGCGAACAACAAAAAGCTTGGTAGGCGATGTATCGCGCCCCTCCGGATTTGGGTCGCTGAAGCGAGAAGCGGCCGGGGCCGCCGCGCCAGTCCGTCCCATGCGGGTCTTGCAGGCTCCCACATGACGAAATGTTAGAGCTCGCCTTTTCCAGACGCCGTCAAACTCACTTCGAAAACAAAAAAGTCCATACAATTGACAAGCGATTTTCGGAGCGCTTTCAGAGAGTTTTCAGGCGACAGCCAGACCTCGCTGGTCGGAGGCGTTTCGTCATGTTGCGCTGGGTGTTGTGCTGCGTTGACGCTTGTCGGGCGCCGCCGCGCGCTTCGGCGCCCGCCCGCGATTCCCTGTGCCGGCACGACCCATCGCACGACCCGTCTTGTTGGCCGCCGCCCACCTCGTTTGTGGCGGCCTTGGCTTTATGATGCCGAAAAGATGGCTTCACATGCGAGCGTATACAGCTATAATTCTACGGTTAACGCCTGTTTTCGGACGGGCGTTCGGTGTGGGGCTCGCGCGCGAGCGCCCGCGCCGGGCTTATTGGCAGTTAAAAGGAGAAGCGTGTTTCACGAGCTATCGCAGTCGATTACGGCCCTTTCGTTCATCGACATCTTTAACATCTGCGTTTTCCTTACGTTCACCTGCTGTTACACCTATCAGCTCTTTTACGTTTTCGTGACGCTGACCCGGCGCCCTCCCAAGCATGAGGCGCGCCGCAACCACAAGTTCGCCGTCATGGTGGCCGCCCGCAACGAGCGCGCCGTCATTGGTGACCTCATCCGCTCCATCAAGGCGCAGGACTATCCGCAAGACCTCATCGATATCTTCGTGATTGCCGACAACTGCACCGATGACACCGCGGCGGTCGCCCGCGAGGCGGGCGCCACGGTCTTCACGCGCTTCAACAGCGAGCAGGTCGGCAAGGGGTATGCCCTCGACTATGGCCTGAAGGCCATCTGGCAGGAGTTCCCGAACGCCGGCCACGAGGCGTTTTTCGTGTTCGACGCCGACAACGTGCTCGACCGGCACTACTTCACCGAGATGAACAAGACGTTCGATGCGGGCGCCAAGGCATCCACGTCGTATCGCAACTCCAAGAACTTCGACTCGAACTGGATCAGCGCCGGCTATGGCGTGTGGTTCCTGCGCGAGGCCAAGTTCCTGAACCAGGCGCGCCTCACGCTCAACACCTCGTGCGCCGTGTCGGGCACGGGCTTCTTCATCGCCTCTGACGTGCTCGAGGCGGCCGGCGGCTGGAAGTGGCACCTGCTCACCGAGGACATCGAGTTCTCGGCCTCGTCGATCGCTGATGGCATGCGCATCGAGTATTGCCCGACAGCGGTGCTCTATGACGAGCAGCCGACGACGTTCCGTGATTCGTGGAACCAGCGCTTCCGCTGGGCGAAGGGCTTCTATCAGGTGTTCGCCCACTATGCCTGGAGCCTCGTCAAAGGCATCTTCACGAACGAGCGCGGGCACAAGTTCGCCTGTTATGACATGCTGATGACGATTGCGCCGGGCATGCTGCTGTCTATCATCTCCATCGTGTTCAACGCGGCGATCGTCATCCTCAGCGTCACCGGTGTCATGAGCACGGGCGTGGCCGTTGCCAGCTCGGTGTCGTCCATCGTGTTTTGCCTCTTCAACTACTATATGTTCATGGCGGTCTTCGGCATTCTCACCACGTTCGTCGAGTGGAACAACATCCGCGCGACGACGGGGCGCAAGATTGCCAGCATGTTCACGTTCCCCTTCTTCATGCTGACCTACATTCCAATCGCGCTTGTCGCCCTCGTCAAGAAGGCTACCTGGAAGCCGATCGCGCATACTATCTCGGTGGACATTTCCGACTTCCACGAGGCGAAGGAGACGGCCGACAACCGCGTCGTTGGCTAAGGTGCTCGGGGGCGCTGGGGCTCATCGCCTCTGCGCTGCCTGTGCTTTGCCGAGTCGTGCCTCTAGGCTCGCAGCTGTCCTGAGCCTGAGGTCTTTGTGCCCTGGGATCTGACGCTTTATGATTCGCCCATGGCGCGTGCGAACGTGAGCGCCCACACTTGGGCGCATCCGGCCTGTCTGAGCGCCAAGGCGGCACTGAACATCGTGGCACCTGTCGTGCAGACGTCGTCGACAAGCAATACCGAGCGAGGGACGCGCACGCCCTCGGCAACGTGCAGCTGCTCTGACATGTTGGCGATGCGCCCGCGTTTGCCTAGCGTGCGCTGGTCGAGACTGTCTGGCCGGGCGAAGAGGGACGCGCACGGCATGCTCGCGCGCATGGCGCACGCCTCGGCAAGCTCGCGTGCATGGTCGAACCCCCTCCGGCGCAGTGCTGAGGCCGAATCGGGTATGTATGAGATGATGCATCCCTCGCGCACGCGATCCGGACTTACGTAGCGCACGAGCAGGCGCGCGATGTCATGTGCCAGCCTGCGCTCGTCTGCATCTTTATAGAGAGTGACGACTCTCCGAGCTGTGTCGTCAAGCATGACGGCGTGCGTCATGCCATCGACGGGCAGCGCATCCAGCCCAAGCGAGGCGAGCACGACCTCGTTGCACTGGGTGCATTGGACGCGTCCGAACGGCGCGCCGCAGGTGGGACAGGCGTGGCATGCGTCGATGTACGCAAGCGCGCGCTCGCACCGAGCGCACAACACGCGCTCGCCGGGCGTGTCGCAGCCAGCGCACCTCGTCGGCCACAGCGTCTCCAACGCGACCTCTTTTGCTGCGGCGCACAGCTGTCGCACGCGCCTCGGTATCGCTGATGTTCTCATGCGCGCATTATAGCGATGCGGCCTTACAAAACGCTGACGGCGATTAGACAGATGTCGTCCATGTAGGGTGCATCACAGCGCGCTGTACCAGCTCTTCTCGTTCGTACGACACAGGGTGTACACCATTTGGTGTATTTGCGTAAACGGAATATGACGAATGCGCGACGTGGCGATGGACGTTGGGAATGACATGCTAAGGTCTGTCCAGCGAAATGGAAGGAGACGATTCTCTCATGAACGAGAACCCTAACCTCAACAATGGCGGCAACGGCCTCACCGGCGGCAGCGTCCACAGCGACGACCACAGCATCGAGCTGTCTGCCGAGCCCGTGCGCACATCGGCGACCCAGCCCTCAGCGGAATCCGAGCAGCAGGCCATGGTCGCGAGCAGCCACCAGGCGACACCGTCGCCCTACGTGCAGGTGTATCCTCAGCAGTCCTACGCGCCGCCGACGGGTGAGCCGGTGCACGCGAGCGCGCATGCCGAGGCGGCGAATCCGGCTCATGCGACACATCAGCCGGGACATTCCATCCCAACGGGTGCGACCCATGGGACGGCGGCCGGCGCAGGAGCAGCGGCAGGAGCAGCGGCCAAGAAGGGCTCATCGGCCGGCAAGACGTTCCTCATCGCCTTTGCTGGCGCGCTCGTCGCATGCGCGCTCGCGCTCGGCGTGGCGCTTGGGTTCGGACTGCTCAGTCCCGCCAACAGCGCCCCGCAGCTGGGGGCTACCGAGGCCACATCGGTCGAGGCGGCTGACGTGGAGGCATCCCTTGCCGAGGCGGTTGCCAACAAGTGCCTGCCTTCGGTCGTGTCCATCGACGTCTTCGCGACGCAGCAGAGCCAGGGCGGCTCGATTTATGACTATCTCTATGGATATGGCAACAGCAACTCAGGCGAGCTGGCTGAAACGGGTCTGGGCTCGGGCGTCATCCTGTCTGAGGACGGCTACATCGTCACGAACTACCATGTCGTCAGCGGCGGCGAGCAGTTCAAGGTGACCATCGAGGGCGAGGTCTACGAGGCTGAGCTCGTCGGTTCCGAGGCCAGCTCGGACGTAGCCGTGCTCAAGGTGAAGGACGGCAAGGACTTCAAGGCCATCGAGGTGGCTGACTCTGACAACATCCGCGTGGGAGAGTGGGTCATGTCTCTCGGCAGCCCGTTTGGGCTCGAGCAGTCTGTCGCCACGGGCATCGTGTCTGCGACCAGCCGCTCGCAGATCATGGATTCGAATCAGGGATCGTATGGCGGCTCGGGCGAGCTGACCATCTACCCCAACCTCATCCAGACGGACGCGGCCATCAACCCGGGCAATTCGGGCGGCGCGCTCGTTGACGCCGACGGAGCGCTCATCGGCATCAACACGCTCATCACCTCGTATTCAGGCAACTATTCCGGCGTCGGGTTCGCCATTCCCTCCAACTATGCCATCAGCCTAGCCGAGTCGATCATTGCCGGCGAGGAGCCCACGCACGCCCAGCTGGGCATCACGATGACGACGGTCGATTCCTCCATCGCCAAGCGCTATGGCTTCCCTGTCGACAGCGGCGCGTACGTCTCAAGCGTGGCCGAGGGGTCGGGCGCAGCCAACGCAGGCATCGAGGTGGGCGACATCATCACCGAGTTCGACGGCAAGACGGTGTCTTCCTCGAGCGACCTCATGCTGGATGTGCGCACCAAGCAGCCCGGAGACGTCGTGTCTGTCACGGCCAATCGCGACGGCGAGGAGATGCAGTTCGAGGTGACGCTGGGCAAGTCTGAGAAGGCGAGTGCCCAGTCCGAGTCGCAGCAGAACAGCAGCAGCCAAGGCAACTCGGGCTCCGGCCAGGGCCAGGGCCAAGGCCAAGGCGGCCAGGGCCAAGGCCAAGGCGGCACGATCGAGGATCTGCTCAGGCAGTTCGGGAGGTAAGCGCTCGGGCGGCGCTGCGCTGCCGGCGCAAGCGCTCACGGGGCGCTCGCAAAACGAGCAAGCCTTTACGGGGCGGTCGCACAGACGCGGCCGCCCCGTTCTTTGTGCGGCCAACTTTCAAGCCAGAAGGCGGATGCTCGCGCCATCGTGCTAATATGGTTCGAATAGAAATCGCTGGACTCAAGGAGGCTTTGGTGGCAGAAGGCTATAAGTACGGACGGGTCCTGTTGAAGCTTTCTGGCGAGGCGCTGGCGGGAGACCAAGGATATGGCATCGACCCCAAGGTCGTGAACGGCCTTGCCGAGGAAATCGCCGACATCGTCAACGACGGCGTGCAGCTGGCCATCGTCGTGGGCGGCGGCAACATCTTCCGAGGGCTGGCAGGGTCTGCCGAAGGCATGGATCGCGCCCAAGCCGACTACATCGGCATGCTGGCTACGGTGATGAATGCGCTGGCGCTGCAGGATGCGTTCGAGCGCCATGGCATCTACTCTCGCGTGCAGAGTGCGATCAACATGCAAGAGGTAAGCGAGCCCTACATCCGTCGGCGCGCGGTGCGGCATCTCGAGAAGGGCCGCGTCGTCATCTTGGCTGCTGGCACAGGCAACCCCTACTTCACGACCGACACGACGGCGGCGCTGCGCGCGTGCGAGCTGGATGTCGACTGCCTCATGAAGGCAACGAAGGTGGACGGCGTCTACGACTCCGACCCGACGAAGAACCCCGAGGCCGAACGCTTCGACCACATCTCGTACATGGAGGTTCTCCAGCGCGGGCTGAACGTCATGGATGCAACGGCGACGTCTTTGTGCATGGACAATGCCGTGCCGATGATCGTGTTCGACCTCATGACGCCGGGCAACATTCGCAACGCGCTCATGGGAGACACTGTTGGCACCACGATAGACTAGACCGATTTTTCACGCGGCGGCGCGGGGCATCCGCGCCCGCAGACAGATTGATGTGCTCTCGCGCGGATGCGGGCGCGCTCGCTGAGACGACAGAAAGGCAGGATCAGCATGGCAGACGTCGAAGAGATCTTGATGAAGGCCGAAGACCATATGGAGAAGACGGTCGCGAACCTCGAGGATAACTTCGCAGCCGTTCGCACGGGACGCGCCAACGCCATGGTGCTCAATCGCATCTCTGTTGACTACTACGGCACCAAGACGCCTATCAGCCAGATGGCGGGCATCAAGACGCCAGAGGCTCATCTGCTCGTTATCGAGCCGTGGGACAAGTCGTCTCTCAAAGACATTGAGAAGGCCATTCTCGACAGCGACCTGGGTGTGACGCCCAACAACGATGGCATGGTCATTCGCCTGCCGTTCCCGACGCTGACCGAGGAGCGCAGGCGCGAGCTGGCCAAGCAATGTCACACCTATGCCGAGGAGGCGCGGGTGGCTGTGCGCAACGCGCGTCGCGATGCCAACACCGCCATCGACAAGGCGCAAAAGAACGACGGCATGCCCGAGGACGAGGCCAAGCGAGCCGAGGGCGACATCCAGAAGATGACTGACAAGTTTGTGACCCAGATCGACGACCTTCTCAAGAAGAAGGAAGCCGAGCTGATGGAAGTCTAGCTGGACCGTGACACTTGTTTGCCGGTTCGCCTGAGAGCAAGACAGCCTTCGTTGCTTAGCAAGCCCCTCGAACAGATTTTCCCCGAGCCCCCGGTGGGGCTCAGTCCTGCTGCGCTCGACGAGGCGAGCGTGCCTGAGCATGTTGCCGTCATCATGGACGGCAACGGCCGGTGGGCCAAAAAGCGCATGCTCAATCGGCTGCGCGGCCATGCGGCTGGCATCGAGGCGGTGCGCGAGACCATCCGGTGCGCCTCGGACATCGGGGTGCGCTATCTCACCATCTACTCGTTCTCGACGGAAAACTGGAAGCGGCCTACCGACGAGGTCGATGGGCTCATGGAGCTGTTTGCGAAGACGATGCTGGCCGAGGTGGACGCGCTGGATGCAGAGGGCGTTCGCGTCATGACGATCGGTGACCTGTCGGCGCTGCCTGCGGCGACCGCCGAGGCGTTCGCGAGCGCGTGGGAGCGCACGCGGGACAACGACGGCATGACGTTGGTGGTTGCCGTGAACTATGGCGGCCGCGCCGAGATCATCCATGCGTTCGAGGAATACCTTCGCTGCGCACATGACGTTCAGGCGGCCGGCGGCGAGCCGGTGCCGCTGACCGAAGACGCGCTCTCGTCGCATCTGTACACGGCTGACATTCCCGACCCTGAGCTCGTCGTGCGCACGAGCGGGGAGATGCGGCTTTCCAACTTCCTCTTGTGGCAGGCGGCCTATGCCGAGTTCGTGAGCTCGGACGTGCTGTGGCCCGATTTCGACCGATACGAGTTTTTGCGCTGCATCCTCGAATACCAGTCGCGCGAGCGCAGGTTCGGGGGCGTCTAGTGGCGCACGAGCTGACCGACAAGCAGAAGCAGGCGCGGATTCGCCTTAAGGCGCAGACGGCGCGCTATCTGGAAGAGGACCGCGAGCGAAAGCGCTCATGTGCGGCGTGCGCTGACGTCGAGGAGGTCATCTCGGTTCCCGAGGTGGTGTACGACCCGGCTGAGGCCCCGGCGGGGCCGCCGTGGCGATATGAGCCCACCCCTCATCAGCGGGCGGAGAAGGAAGCGAAGAAGAGCAGGCGGCGCGAGCAGAAGGACAAGATCAAACAAACCGCGCTCAACAAGACGCCCGAGAGCCTGCGCAATCCGTCTGATCTGCAGGTGCGCACGCGCACGGCGGTCGTCTACACGCTCGTCACCATCCTGTGCGTGCTGGCAGGCGGCATTCCGACGCTCATCTACCTCATGGTCGTGGCCGGCATCTGTGCCGGCGAGTTCTACTACATGTTGCGCTCGGATGCGAAGCTGCCGAACGAGACGGTGGGCATCACGGGTGCGGTGCTCTATCTGCCTGCCGTGTACTGGTGGGGCCTCGTTGGTGCCATGTTGGTGTCGATCGTGCTGCTGCTCACGTTGCTCGTCTGGTACGTCTTCTGGCTCAAGGCACGCGTGCAAGACGTGGGCGTGAGCTTCTTTGGGGCAGCCTATACGGGGCTGCTGCTGTGCGGGCTGCTCATGATCCGTCAGGCGGTGGGGCAGCCCTGGGGTGGCGTCGTGGTGCTGCTGCTGTTCTTCAGCGTGTGGGCCAACGACGCGTTCGCCTACTTCATCGGGCGCAAGTTCGGGCGGCACAAGCTGGCGCCCCGCACGAGTCCCAAGAAAAGCTGGGAGGGCTTCTTCGCGGGGCTGGTCGGCTCGGCGCTCGTGTGGGTCATCATGACGTTCGTTCCCGGCGTGAGCATGTCGATATGGCAGGCAATCGCGTTCGGGGTCATATGCGGGCTGGCCGAGGTGCTGGGAGACCTTGCCGAGAGCCGCGTGAAGCGCAACTCGGGGTTCAAGGACTCGGGCACCATCATGCCGGGCCATGGCGGCCTGCTCGACCGGTGCGACTCGCTCTTTTTGGCGTCAACCACAGCTGCCATCCTGCTCATCGTAGGTGGCTGCATTCCGTATAACGTGTTCTATGGGGCCATGCCCTTCTAATCGCTGAGCGAGCCGCGTCTTTCGGGTCGGCTTGCGCTCGAGAAAGGCCGATGATCGATATGAGTGCTTGCAAAAACGTCCTCGTCTTGGGGTCGACAGGCTCGATTGGCGAACAGGCGCTTGACGTTGCCCGCCGCCATCCGGACGCGGTCAGGATTTGTGGGCTTGTGGCAGGGACGCGCACGCGAGAGCTCTTGGCGCAGGCGCGCGAGTTTGGCGTCGCGCACGTTGCCGTCGGGGACGCGCAGGCAGCCGATACCGAGGCGGGACGCGAGCTGAAGCGGCATGCGGCCGATGCGCATGGCTTCTTCGGCGCGGGCGATGAGGCGGGCATTCGCCTCATCGAGGAGAGCGGCTGCGACGTTGTGGTCAACGCTCTCGTGGGCGCCCGTGGGCTGCGTGCGAGCTACGAGACGCTGGTGTCTGGCAAGCAGCTGGCCTTGGCCAACAAGGAATCCCTTGTGGTGGGCGGCGACGTCATCATGCCGCTGGCCCATCGGCTGGATGCCAGCTATCCTCATTGGGGCGAGGCGGCTTCGTTTGCGCCTGCAGGGGCGCTCGTGCCGATCGACTCGGAGCACGGGGCGATCTTCCAGTGCCTGCTGGGCGAGCGCATGGATGAGCTCGATCGGCTCTGGGTGACGGCCTCGGGCGGCCCGTTCCGAGGCAAGAGCCTCGATGACCTGGCGAGCGTCACTGCCGCGGATGCCTTGGCGCATCCGACCTGGAACATGGGCCCCAAGATCACCATCGACTCATCAACGCTCATGAACAAGGGCCTTGAGGTCATCGAGGCGCACCATCTGTTCGGTGCGCCCTATGACCGCATCGAGGTCGTCGTGCAGCCCCAAAGCGCGATTCACTCGATGGTCGAGTTCGCTGACGGGTCGGTCAAGGCCCATCTCGGCGCGACGGACATGCGCATTCCGATACAGTTCGCGCTGAGCTACCCCGAGCGGTGGGAGACGCCCGTCGCTCGCCTGGACTTCAGGACGCTCGGGACGCTTGAGTTCGGCGCTCCCGATACTTCCGTGTTCAAGTGCCTTGCGCTGGCGTACGAGGCGGGACGCGCAGGCGGCACGCTGCCGGCGGCGATGAACGCCGCCAACGAGGTGGCGGTGGCGGCGTTCCTTGCCGGTGCGTGCAGCTGGCTCGATATCGCCGGATGCGTGGATGCGGTCATGTCGGCGCATGAGACGCATCCTGCAACCTCCATCGAACAGCTGCTGGAAGTCGATGGGCGTGCGCGCGATGCTGCCCGTGCCTACCTGAGCAATCGCTGACACTGCTCGTCTTCTCGCTTGCTGCGCCTCCATCCGAGGATGCCGCAGCCAGCGACGATTGCCCCAGCGCATCCTCCGAGGATCACGAGCGCATACATGAGCTCATGCTGGGAGTCGCCGGTCTGGCGCAGGCTGCCGGCGCTTGCGGGCGTTCGCACCGCTATCGTTTGGGCGGCATCAGCGAGGTCGGTATGCTCGGCGACGAGCTCACCGTCTTTGAAGAGCTGCTCGAACACGACGAGCTCGGCGCCGGTGGCAAGGGCAGACGCATCGAAGCCGAACGGCATGTCCACGGCTCCGTCTGCAGCGGTGGGGGTGAAGATGACTTCGGACGTGACCATGGCGCCATCGACCAAGAAGACGTCCTCGGTCGCCTTGTCCATCAAAAACCCGTTCATGGTGTACTCTGCGCCGGCGTCGAGACCGGTATAGGTCACGGCATCTATCAGCTCTGCCTTCCCAGCGGGCGCAATCTCGCGGTCGCCGTCATGTGCGTCGCGAACGGACGTCGATATCATGGGGGCGTCGAGGGACGCCACCGAGAACGTCTGCAGCGAGCTGGCGAGGTCGAGATGGGTCGCAGCGACGCCGTTGTCGGCCATGAGCACGTTGCAGACGACGTAGCTGCCTGGCTGGGCGTGCGGCCCGAGGTCGTAGGTCATGGCGAGCGTGTGCTCTGGCTGCGTCGGGGTTATCGATGCTGTCTCTATCGCGAGCCCGTCTAGCTCGGTCACGGACGCCTCGACGTAGGCCAGCACCTCCTTGGCGTCGATCGCTTGGGGCTCGGTCGAGAATATGAAGTAGTCGTCGCCGTCGCTGGGGGCAGACGAGATGCCGAGCATGCCGGTGAGGGTGCTCCAAAACTGCTCCACTGCGGCGTTCGGCGCGCTCTCGCGGTTGCTTGCGTTCGTGCCGTCGCTGGTGCCTTCTGCCTGCGGGAGCCGTTCGGCGTCGGCGAGCTGAGGTGCGCCGTCTGCGTCGTTGGCCGCCGCATCAGGCGTGGGTTCGCGCTCGTCTGCCACGCTGGGAAGTGCTGGCAGGCCCGTTGCGGGGTCCATGACGATGCCGAGCACGTGATATCTCGTGCCAGGCACGACGCCGGTGAGCCGCACGTCATCAACGATGGTGCAGTCTGCGTCCGCGAAGGCCACCTTGTCGTCGCTCGCTGCATCTGCGGCCCTCGTATGCATCTCGATTGCGCTCATCGTAAGCGTCTGGGCGGCATCGGTGGGGTCGCAGTGGGTCGCGATGACGGCGTCGCCGCACTTGAGCGTTTCATAGGCGATGACTTTGGCGCCGTCTTCGATGAGCGGGCTGGGCACGTCAAAAGCAACTTCCACCTCGCCGCTCGCCTCGGTGGGCACGAACTCGACGACGCTGGTTGCCGGCGTGCCCTCGGCGTCTCTCAAGGGCACCGCATAGGCGCTTTGCGCCTCGTCGTCATACGCCTCGGTCATCAAGGCGCCTTCGAGTGCATAGGCGACACCTGGCGTGAGATTGGCATAGCTGACGGTGTCGATGACGCTGATGGCGCCGCCTGGCGACAGCGTCTTGTTCCCGCTTGCAGCATTGCGGGCAGACGTCTTGAGCCGCGGCTCGGCCACGATCACCGTCTGCCCCGAGTCATCAAGGCTTTGGTGCTCAGCGACGACGATGTCGTTGCGCACGAGCTCTTCGAACACGACGACGCGCCTGCTCGTTGCGGTCGTCAGGTCGGCGGTGATGGTGACGTCTACCTCTCCGGAGGAGGCGGCAGGCTCAAACGCGAGCTCCGTCGCAGAACCCTCGATGGCCTCTCCGCTCTCTTGGTCAACGAGGGTTGCCCTCAAGAGATAGGTCTCGTTCGGCGTGAGGTTCGTGTAGCTGACGCGATCGATGATGGACGCAGCAGGTCCGGCGGTCACGATGCGGTCGAGGTCGAGCGCATCCGAGGCGAAGGTCGTGATGTCGGGGACGGATCCGCTGCCCTTGTCGTCGATGGTGCCCAGGTCGACCTTCGTCAGGTCGCGCTGGATGGTGATGTCTTTGATGGTGACGAGGGCCAGCCCCTCGTTGGCGGGACAGCGCAGCTCTTCGAGGGTATAGGTGTCATAGGGCAGCGCGCAGAGCCCGTCGTCGACGTCGACGAGCCATCCTTCGGTCGTCTGTCCGAACCACGTGCCTGCGTGCATGTCGAGGGCTGTGGCGTCGATGGTGCCGTCTGGCGCGAGCGCCGCGTCGTTGGCGTTCGTGTTCTGCGTGTGGGCAATCCACGCACTTGACGTGTCGACGCGTCCGTTCTCGTCGGTCACGAGAACGTGGCTTTCGCCGGTTGTCTGGCTCGTCAAGCGGAACGGGACGCCGACGAGGCGAGCCATGTCGTCTTCGCTCGTCTTGACGAAGGTGATGTCGCCGCGCTTCACTTGGTTGAAGAACGCATCGTCTTCCACGAAGCGGTAGAGCTGGCCTTGGATGCCGATCCTGAACGTGCGCGATGCGGTATCTGTGTGGAGATACCCTTCTCCCGGCAGCACCTCTTTGATGGAGTAGGTGCCGTAGGGCAAGGCATCCGGGGCGGTCTCCGCGCGGCCGTCACGTGCGGCTATGCGGCAGCAGACATCACCGGGGTCGGCCCAAGACCCATTGACGAGGACGGCGTTTCTCGATTCGTTGGTGATCTCGAACACGGTGCCGTCGAGCGAGGCGCCTCCAAGCGGTGTCGTGAGGCGCGACTCGCTATCGCGCTTCTCGACCACCACGCCGCCGCGAATCACCTGGTCGAAGAAGCTCTCGTCGGCCAGGTATCGGGCGACGTCGCCGTCGCTTCTGATGCGGAACGTGCGCGCCATCGCGTCGGAGAGCAGATATCCCGTTCCTGGCTTTGTCTCGCGAATCTCGTAGGTGCCGTAGGGCAGCGCGTCTGATGCCGTGGCGGCGCGCCCGTTGGCTATCGTGAGGCGGCAGCAGACCTGTCCGGGGTCATAGCTTGCGCCATCGACGTATACCGGCTGCGCCGAGCGGTTCACGATCTCGAACGCGGTGCCGTCAAGCGAGGCGTCGCCTTGCGGGGTGAGCAGCCGTGACTCCGCGTCGCGCTTCTCGATGGTCACGCCTCCGCGCACGACAGCGTTGCGGAACGCGTTATCGCCTACGAGGCGCGTGACCGCATCTCCGGTGATGGTGACAGTGCGCGATGCGGCGTCGCTGAGACGATAGCCTGCTGGCGTGCTGATTTCGCGAACGGAATAGGTGCCCTCGGGGAGCGCGTCTGCTGCGGTCCGCGCCACGCCGCCTGTCGTCTCCAGGCGCATAATGGCATCCCCAGTCGAATAGGAGGCGCCATCGATCGTGACGGTGCCCTCACCGGCATAGGAGACTTCGAATGTGGTGGGGTCAAGCGAGGCGTCGCCTTGGCCGGTGAGCGTGCGCCGGTCGTGGTCGCGCTTCTCTATCTCAAGCCCGCCGTTTTTCGGGGCGGCCTTGATGCGGAACTTGTAGATGCCTGACCCAGACTGCGTTGCTACCTTCGATCCTAGAAAGCCGATGACGATGTAGGGCTCGGCTGCATCTTGGTTGATGCGCAAGACGCGCATGCCGACGGGCGCGAAGTACGGGGCGGTGTTGGGCACGGTGCCGATGGGATTTTTGACATGCCCGCACTCCAGCGCGATGTGGGCCCACCAGCCCCCAGCGTCTTGCGACCAGGAGCTCGTGACGGGCCAGGTGTTGGTCTTCCAGTTCTGGCCGTTGATGATCTCGTCGGGCGTTCCGATGACGCAGTTGAAGTATTGCGACTCGGCGACAAGCCCCACATTCCCGACGTCGTCCCAGTCGGTTCCGCTTGACTGCAGGAGGTCGTAGAGGCTTTCGGGGTCGTTCGCGTAGCCGTAGCAGTAGGGAACGCAGAAGTCTCGCACGTCTTTCGAGACGTCTCCGGGCGCGGGGTTCGGCCAGACGTAGTTCGTCGCTGCTTGGTAGGTGAACCAGTCGCCCTCATGGAGCGTATCCAGGTCGAGCCCGTCGAAGCAAACGCCGGGAAACGTAGCCAAGGCAGACGGGTCAGTGGCTGCATCGGCCACGTTTGCGGGGGCGCGCATGATGGCATCGGCGAGGCTGCGGCCATTGATGCGCACCTCGACCGAGTACAGGTTCATGGGGGAGTAGAAGATCGTCAGTTCGCCGGTTGTGCGGTCGTAGGCGGCGTTTCGGCCCTCCTTGAGCACGTAGGGGCTGCTCGATCCGTTGATGTATACGGTGAGGTTGCGCAGGCTGATGCGATCGGCCGTGGCGGGCGAGACGATGGGAAACGTCGTTGTGACATCGAGCGCATTGGTGCGCACGCTTTGCGAGGGTATGGCATCCACCTGCGCGTTGGCGCTTTCGACGTGGAGGTCGACGAGCACGTCTGCGCTCGACGCGAGGTCGTAGGAAAAGAGCACTTGCGCCACGATCGACATGGTCTCGTCAGTGCCATAGAGCGATTTCGGGACATAGGCGATGCCGGTGTCGCGGTCAAAGAGGGGGCCGTCCACGACGTGCCCGAGGTTGTCGGTACGCGCGAATTCCGCATCGAGGGCGCGCGTGTTGCCGAGGAATCGGGTCGTGTCCATGAGGGCTAGGTAGTAGTCGCTCTCCGGCCCGGGGTCAAGCAGATCAGCCGTTGCCGAATACTGGGCGATGACGGTCCGGAGAATCTTTTCCTCGCTCGTGAAGATGTCGTCGATGGTGTCCCCGTCGGAAACGAGCGTGCTGTCTGCCAGGAGATACTTGAGGTAGAGGTCGTGCCCGGTGCTGGCGTAGTCGTCCTCTGAGGGGTCGTCTCTTTCGGAGGAGTTGTCCTGTTCGCTTGCGGTCGCGGCTGCCGAGAACAGGTCCAGCACGTTTCCGGGAAGGTGCGTCGTGTCGCTCGCGGAGCCGTCGGCGCTGTCGGGGCTTTCGTCGGCTTTGGCATCGGCGTCGGCACCGGAGGCCTCCTTGTCGGTGGTCGTCCCCTCTGGCTCTGCGGGGTCGGTGGTCCCTTCGGGCGTCGTGGCTGCCTCAGGCCCCTCGGTCTGTCCCGCGGATGGCTCCGGCGCCTGCCCTTCGGTGGCGCTTGCGTGGGACGGCGCGCCTGCTGCGGCTGCCTGGACGTTATCCGCTGACGTGGCGTCAGCGCCAGGCTGGTTGCCCTCATGCATGGGCGCGTCAGCCGGGGTGTCGCTCTCGTTGGCAGCGTCGTCATGTTGCTCGCCGCCCTCTTGCGCAGCGAAGGTCGCACCTACGTCTCCGCCGACGAGGCGCTCGTTCTGCGCTCGGCTGAGATAGTCCGTGAGGGATGGATAGCGTGGCTGTGCCACCGCAGGCTCGTGCGCGACGGCGTCTTTGCTGGGCGGGCAGAGCGCCAAGGCGAGGGGAATCATCGAGAAGGCCAGCGCACACGCCAGCAAGACTCGTAGAGCTGCAGGTGCGCGCGAGCCCTGCCGCGCGATTCTCTTTGGCAGCGCGGGCTGCCTCTGTTCGATTGCAGTCATGGGTGTGCGTCCTCCTTTTGGGTCGAATGGCTCGGGCAGACCGGTGCACCACCACGACGCGGCTCGTCCGGTCTAGTGACAACGGTAACGACGCCGTCTGACAGATCTGTGACAGATGCCTTTCAGGGCGCAGGGCTGCGTTTCTACAGCGTTTGCACGGGTTTTGGACATTTCGTGCACGCAGGCCTTGCAGGGTCCTACGCGGCCTTTTCAAAAAGCCGACTTGCCTTGATAATGGTTCGAAAACCAAGCGAAGCGAAAACGGACGGATAATGGACATCTTATATACGATTTTCTGCGCCATCGTGGTGATAGGCCTGCTCGTATTCATACACGAGGGAGGCCATTACGTGGCGGCGCGTGCATTCGGCGTGCGCGTCACGGAGTTCATGATCGGGCTTCCCGGTCCCAATGTCGGGTTCAAAAAAGGAGGCACGAAGTTCGGCGTGACCGCCGTTCCGCTCGGTGGATACGCCAAGGTATGCGGCATGGAGACGGGGGAAATGTCGCCCCATCTCGAATGCGCGCTTGCCGCGGTCTATCGGGCAGGGACGGCCACGGTCGAAGAGGTCGCCACTGCGTGCGGCATCTCGCTCGAGGAGGCCGAAGACGCCTTAGACGAGCTCGTCGAGTGGGGCTCGATCGTAGCCCCGCGCCGTGCGGACGCGCGTGAGGCGTACAAGACGCCTGCGTACGAGCCGACCAAGCGTGAGGTGCAGCGAGCACGGCGGCTGTGTGCGCGTCGCCCGCGCGCCCTCGCCGAAGGCGAGCCGCGAGTGGTGGAAGATGCGCATGCCCTCTTCGAGAGCGAGCTTGCGCAGCAGTATCGCAGCCTTCCCTTCCGGAAGCGCTCGGTGATCTTGCTGGCGGGCATCGCGGTCAATCTGCTGTTCGCCATGCTTGCCTTCATCGTGATCTATTCCGTCATCGGGTTCGACTACACCAACGCAGCGGGCGAGGTGGCCCACTACAACGCTACGCCGCTGCAGTCGATCCAAGCGGGATGGTCGTTCATCGTCATGACGCTCACGGCGATACTAGGCCTGTTCAACCCCGAGACGGCGGTGCAGACGGTGTCGGAATCGACGAGCATCGTCGGCATCGCGGTGCTGTCGACGAGCTACTTCGCAGCTGGGTTCGCCGAGGCGCTGTTCTTCATGGCGGCCATCTCCATTTCGCTGGGGCTCATGAACCTGTTGCCCATACCGCCGCTTGACGGCGGCCGCTTCTTGATCGAGGTCATTCAGAAGGTGTTTCGCCGCAACGTCCCCACGCGCATTGTCGGGTATGTGTCGATGGCCGGGATGGCGCTCTTCCTGTGCTTCTTCGTGTTCATGCTCAACCAGGACATCCAGCGTTTCATCTTGGGCAACTAGCAGACTATAGTAGTGGCCAATGGCCACAATGCGAA
>CAJUFC010000167.1 GCA_910585565.1 uncultured Eggerthellaceae bacterium
TCCAGTTCGCGCTTGCCTCTCGCATGAAGATCGACGAGAGCGGCAACTACACGGACGAAAACGACGGCCTTCCCACCGAAGGCCCTGACAAGATCATCGTGCTCAGGCGCTTTCTTGACCAGCTGTTCGGACGCGAGGGCTGGCGTCTTGGCTGGGCCTATGGCGACCACTTCTCTGACGTGCCCATGCTCGAGGCGGCCGATCATCCCTGTGCGGTCACGCCGGACGGCAAGCTCTTGCGGTATGCGCAGCAGCGAGGCTGGGACGTGCTTGACTGGTCCTAGCCGTTTCTTTCGGGCCGTCAACAGCTCGGCTCACGTTTGGATGCTCTTTTCATGTCAAGAACAAATGTACGCGGCATATGGTCGGTGCCTGCGGTAGAATAGCCCACGATACACGAAGCTGACCCGAAGGAACGCGGTCAGACGAAGGGAGGAGAAGCCATGGTGGAGATGCCTCACAACAATCTGCCCCGCCCTGAAGACGATTCCCTCGAGCCATCACTGGATTTTCTGCAGAGCGCTCGCGAGGCTAACGAGTCCGGAGACTTCCTCTTGAGCATGTACCTCTATCTCGCGGCGTTCGAGAAGTCCTCCAAAGAAGGGGAGAACCCTGCCGAAGACGCCGTCTATGGGCTCAAGCAGGCGTGGGCGCTGGCATGTGCCAACAAGGAGCGCTCCATGGCCGAGTACATCTTCGAGCTTATGGAGCCCTATCTCACCTCCGAAGAGACGACGCTGTGCGCCAACAAGCTGCAAAAGCTCGCCTTCGAGAAGCTCGAGGAGTTCGGGCTGTCCCGCGAAGAGCTCGAAGACATGGCTCAGATGCTCGTCGAGGACGCTTCGCTGGATGCGTCGCCCATCGTGCGCATCGACCGCGTCGTCAAGCGTGCTGCGCGCGATGGCGCACCCGACGGCAAGGTCGACTCGTCCGATGCCGTCGCCTCTGACGAGGCAGCAGCTGGGCAGTCGCCTCTTGCCGAGCGCGGTGCCAGCGACGAGGAGATCACGCTCGGCAACGTGCACGCGGCCTTCGTCGGAGACGGGGAGGCGCTCGACTACGACTCGGTGGTGGGGTATGACTCCGTCATCGAGGTCATGCACGACTTCGGCATCGGCATGGCCGAAGACCAGTCGTTCGGCCAGCTCGTCGAGATGCTCAACCTGCGGCATGGCCTCAAGCAGCGCCCGGCGCTCGATTCGTTTTTGTTCCGCGCCCAGGCGCGCGAGGACGCCAACCGCTTCATGCTGGCCACGCTGGGCGAGCTGGGCGTGCCGGCGGTCCACATGAGGATGGAGGAGAACTTCCAGGGCATGCCCATCTTGTGCATCAGCACGCGCACGGCTGACCTGGGGCCGTCTCAGTCGCTCAAGGACGTGTTCGACAACGGCGGCGTCCTCGTGCTGGAAGACCTCGATCTGTGGGAGTCGCCGGTAAGCGACTATCCCGAGGACGGCGCGAACTTCTTCATGATGCAGCTGACGCGCGGCGCGCGCGAGGCGGTCAACCTGGTGAGGTATGCCGTCGAGAAGAACGACGTGTACGTCATCGCCACCGCATCGCTCGATGGCATGATCGACGACTTCTTCCTCGACATGCTCGAGCCGCTGTCTCTCATCGACATCGACTTTCCCAACGAGGAGGAGCGGGCGCGCCTGTGGATGGACATCGCCAAGAACCACCCTTCCATCCGCAGCATCAACAAGAAGGACCTGGTGAAGTATTCGGCGAACCTCGCTCGCTACGACATCTACATGGCGACGCGCGAGGCCATCGAGGAGGCATACAAGCTTGGGCTCATCACGCGGAAGTACCAGCCGGTGACGCGCGACAACCTCTTTGACAAGCTGGCGGCCTACCACCCGCTGGAGTCGGAGGAGTACAGCGAGCTGGAAGACGAGGTCATCCGCGACTTCCAGTCAGACCTCGACCACATCGACGACATCCTCAACCGGTAGTCGTCGCGCCATACGATACGGTTTTCAGGCATCTCGGCGGCGAGAGACGGATCTTTCAGGCGCATGGGTATCACGGACATGCTGCTCGTGGGCGTCGGGCTTTCCATGGATGCGTTCGCCGTCTCCATCTGCAAGGGGCTCGCGTCTCAGAAGGTAGTCTGGTCGCGGGCCCTTTTGACGGCGCTGTTCTTCGGGGCGTTCCAGGCGCTCATGCCGCTTGTCGGCTGGCTGGTAGGCACGCAGTTCATCGACCTCGTCGAGCCGGTCGACCATTGGGTCGCCTTCGTCTTGCTCGCCGCCATCGGCGGCAAGATGATCTGGGACGCGCTGCACGAAGGAGACGAGTGCCAGCCCTATGACCCGGCCTGGGGCAAGTTCTTCGCCGAGCTCGTCGTGCTGTCGATTGCGACGAGCATCGATGCCCTGGCAGCAGGCATTTCGTTTGCGATGGCCGACATACACATCGGGTCTGCGATGCTCGTGATCGGGCTGACGACGTTTGCGCTGTCGCTGTTCGGCTCGGTCATGGGCAACAAGCTAGGCGCGCGCTTCGAGAAGGCGGCGACGCTCGTGGGCGGCGCCGCGCTCGTGGCGCTGGGGCTCAAGATACTGCTCGAGCACTTGGGGGCGCTGTAGGGCGCACCTGAGGTGCCTTGCGGGCAGGCACATCGGCAAGGCAGCCGGCGGCGTGAGGGGCGCGCCAGCAGGCAGCCCCGCGCCTGGCAAGCGCTACAGCACCGGGTAGCTTCCCAGCACCTTCACCTCGCGCAGCTTGAGGCGCAGGCACGAAAGCGCGGTCTGGACGTCCACGTCGGTGTCGTTGCCGACGAACTCCACGAAGAACATGTAGTCGCCCAGCTGCTGCTTGAGCGGGCGCGACTGCACCATCGTCAGATTGATGCCCGCATACGCGAACTCCGACAAGATCATGTGCAGCACGCCGGCCTTGTCGGTGCGCATCCAGAGCGCCAGCGACGTCTTGTGCTTGTCGCTGCGGAGCGCCGGTGCCGTGCCGGGACGCCCGATGAGGGCGAAGCACGTCTGGTTGCCCAGGTGGTCCTCGATGTCGTGGGCCATGACCGTGCACCCGTGCAGCTCGGCTGCGAACGCGTTGGCGATGCCGGCGACGGTGGCGTCTTCGGCGGCAAGCCGCGCGCTTTCGGCGGTGGAGGGCGTCACCATCGTGCCCTTGCCCGGGAAGCGCTCGTTGATGAAGCGCCGGCATTGGGCGAGGCCCTGCTGGTGCGAGGCAATGGTCTCGATCGTCTCGATGGTGGCGTCGGGGGAGGCGACCAGGCAGTGGTGGATGCTCACCACATGCTCGGCCAAAATGACCGACGACGAGCGGAACGCGAAGTTGTCGAGCGTGGCGGTCACGGGTCCTTCGAGCGAGTTTTCCTTCGCCACGACGCCATACTTCGTGCGGCCGCGGTCCACGGCATCGAACA
>CAJUFC010000168.1 GCA_910585565.1 uncultured Eggerthellaceae bacterium
GGCGGGGACGCGAGCGACGCCCGACGGCAGCGCCTACTTCGCGACCGACGCGGACGCCGTGCTGGAGGCGGGAGCGCGCGATGTGGAGGTTCCCGCATCCTGCACGGACGCAGGCTCGGCCGGCAACGGCTACGGCACGGGGACGATCGCGACCCTCGTCGACCTGATCCCCTACGTCTCGAAGGTGGCAAACGTCGCGCCGAGCGAAGGGGGCGACGACGGCGAGCCGTACACGGCGGCCGGCGACGACAGGTTCCGCGAGCGCATCCTCATCGCCCCGTCCCATCTCTCGACCGCCGGCCCAGAGAAGGGGTACGTGTACTACGCGAAGGGCGCCGACGCCGGGATATCCGACGTGGCCGCCATAAGCGAGACGGAATGGGTTGAGCGCGACCTGCCGGTCGCCGCCGGCTGCGCATACATCGGGGGCGAGCTGATCGTCCCCGAGACGCTGGCCGTGAACGGCGATGGGAGCGGCTTCGAAGCCGCGTACCAGGACCACCTCCTCACCATCCGCCTCGGACCGGAGCTCGCCGAGGCTGCCACCGTGCATGCGCGCTGGCAGCACAGGATGGACGGGCGCGTGCGGATCGTGGTCCTCATGGAGGGCGGCGAGCCTCCCGGGGCCGACACCCTCGGCGCGGTGCTCTCGGCGGTGTCGGCCTCGGACGTGCGGCCCCTCACCGACGTGGTGGACGTGGAAGGCCCGAGGTTCGTGCCCTACGACATCGAGCTCGAGTACTGGACGACGCCCGAGGACGAGGCGGCGGTCGTGCGCAGCGTGGAGGGACCTGGGGGCGCCATCGAGCGCTACGTCCGCGAGCAGGGCTCGGTGCTCGGGCGCAACATCAACCCCGACATGCTCGAGAGCTACATCATGCGGCCCGACTGGGACGCCTCGCTCAGGGGCGCCATCCGCGTCGACATAGCGAAGCCAGCGCACATCGAGCTCGAGGGCGACGAGGCGGCGGCGTGGTCGGGCGAGCTGTCGGTCTCCCATCGCGTCACGACCGATGCGAGGTGGGACTCATGGACCTGACGAGTTGCCAGATGGTGCGGATGCTCCCGGCATGGATGCGCGCCGATGCCGCCGACGCCGCGCTCGCCTCCGTCGTGGACGCGGCGACGCGGCAGGCCTGCGCGAGCGCGCGGATGCTGTCGGTGTGGGACAAGATCGACGAGCTCCCGGAAGAGCTGCTCGACGAGCTCGCATGGGCGCTCGACATCAGCTGGTGGGACTCCGAGGCGCCGATCGCGACGAAGCGGTCGCTCGTCAAGGAGTCCGACTATGTGCACTCGAAGCTGGGGACCGTCGCCGCCATGGAGAGCGTGGCCACGTCGTACCTGGGCGACGGGCGCGTCCTGGAGTGGTTCGACTACGGGGGCCACCCGCACAACTTCAAGATCGCGACGGGAGACCTCCGCAACCTCAAAGACAACCAGGAGAGGATCGTCGAGCGCATCCTGCAGGCGAAGAGGCACACCTCGAAGCTCGAGAGCATCCTCCTCGAGCTGGAGGGGGACGCGCCGCTGCATGCGGGAGAGGGCTTCCAAGAGTCGTCTCGCGAGACGGTCCTCGCAAGGCGGGACGCAGCATGGGCGTTCGTCGGCATGGGCAGATGGATATCGGATGCCGTGTGGGTCTGCATGATGCCCGTGCAGAGGGTCGACGCGCCGATGCGCGCAGCGATCGCGTTGCGCACGTCCGAGCATGTCGGCGTCGCGATGCCGCCGACCGGCTAGAGATAAACGAAAGGAGCAAGCATGGCGGAATTCACTGACTCGGCGATGACGAGGCTAGGCAACACGGCTGCCGCGCAGGCGCTCGCGGGGATGAAGCTCACGTTCACGCGCATCGTGTTCGGCGACGGATATGTTCCGGAAGATGCAGCGGTGGAAGAGATGACCGACGTCGCGCACGCATGCGCCGACATCCCCGTCACGAGGATCAAGGTGCATCCGGAGAACACGGCGAACGTGGGCGGCACCTACATCAACGACTCGCTCGAGGAGGGCTACTGGTGGCGCGAGATCGGCCTGTACGCCCTCATGCCCGAGACGGGGGAGGAAATCCTCTTCAGCTATGCGAACGCCGGCGAGCTGGCCGAATGGATACCCGCGAC
>CAJUFC010000169.1 GCA_910585565.1 uncultured Eggerthellaceae bacterium
GACGCGGGAACCCAGTGCCACGGACCGTCCTCGCAGAGCTTCTGCTCGAACACCGGGCACTCTACGGAGCCGGGCCACGTGACGGCCGCCCCGGCGGGGAGGGGCTGGGTGAGGTACCACCAGCCGTCCGCCGCGCAGACCCATTCGTCGCTCAGGCCCTCGGGCGAGTTGCCCCACGTCACGTCACCGAACGGCGCGCCGAGGGCGGTCGTCTCGGACTTGACTCGGATCCAGCACTCGCCGCCCGTCGCCGTGACGGCCACGTCATTGGCAGCGCGCTGGCCCGTGACGAGAGACCCTGCTCCCGGAGAGAGGGCCTCCAGCGAGACGCCCACGCCGCCCGTCTCCACCCTGCCGTGGGCCACGACCTGAGCGGAGACGGCGGCCACGGCGCCCGACGTGGAGACGAGGAGCGCCAGGCCGGCCGCCAGGAGGACGGCCTCGGGGCGCTTCCCCGGCTTTTCGTTGACTCTCAACTGCCGACCTCCTTCCGGGCCGCTCGGCCGCTACGCCGCCCAGGAAGGCGGCAGCACTTTATAGGCATTTTCATTGAAGCTACTGTGCGAGGTGACAGCGCCGACAGGCCATGAACTGCAATTGCACTCCAGCGATCCGCATTGACAGAAGGTTCCGGTCATATCGCTCGTATTGGCGGTGTTCCAGCCGGAGACGTCTCCAATGGATGTGAGCGCAGTGCACCGCCCAAACATCCAATACATGGTTTTGCATGAGCTCATGTCCCAGGAGGAGAGGTCGAGGGAGGTCAGGCTGGAGCAGTTCTCAAACATGCTTCTCGTCGAGCTCAAGGCAGACGTTTTCCATGAGGACAACCCTTCGAGAGCCTTTAGGGACTTGCAACCGCTGAACATCTGTGAAGCGTTCGCCACCTGGCCCATGTCCCATTGAGACAGATTGCCGATATTCTCAAGCGCCTTGCATTGATAGAACATGCTCGTCGCGCTGGTGAGGTTTGGCATCCTCCATGAAGATAGATCGAGGGAGGATAGAGCTTCGGCCCGACCGAACATGCTTGTAGCGTCTTCGAGGCTGTGCACGTTCCACGATTCGAGGCCGTCGATGGCGGCTAGCCGCCAGCAGCCATCGAACATCTGTGAAGCGTTCGCTACCTGGCCCATGTCCCAGGAGGAGAGGTCGAGGGAGGTCAGGCTGGAGCAGTTGAAGAACATCCTGCTCACGTCGATTGCCTTTGACATGTCGATCAGCTCTAGACCCTCGATCAGGGGCACCCCGCTCATCTGCGCAAACCAATTGCTGGTTCTTTTCGGCGCGAATGCGCTGACGATCTGTGCTTTCTTGATATTGAACGAGTATGTTGGGAACCAGGTAGGTGTTTGGATGTCTTCAATTCCCTTGCATACGTGGCTAATCGGGAGGTCACGATAGATTTCTCCGACCTTTGGCTCCACGAGAAGCCGTTCGAAGTAAATCGCATTATCGGAGGATCCCCTCGACACCACGATGGCGTAGATGTCTCCACGACGATATGCGATGTTCCCATCGGCTGCGGCAAACCCCTCGGGCAGGATCGAGGGGTTTGCCGCAGGGCTCATCGTCACCTCGACGAGCTTGGTCGTCCCAGCGAACATCCCCGCCGAGTCCTTGATGCCAGCCGTATCGAGCCCGGAGAGGTTCATGGCCTCGCAGGAGCTCATGTCCTTGAACCAATCCGAGGTGTCCTCGGGGGCGGTGGGCACCAGGCACTCCACGCGCTCGATGGCGCCGGGCGTGTCGGAGAGGCACCCCGCCGCGCCCGCCTCGACGTCGGTCACCACGCAGGTGACCTCGGCACCGTCAAGAGTGTCGCCGACCTCGGGCGGCGTGTCCGCCACGAACTTGAGCAGGGTGCCCGCCGTAACTGCGCTCACGCCGGCCGGCGGCGCCCCGTCGCCGATGCCGTTCTGCCTCTTGTAGGCATCCCAGGCGTTCTGGCAGTTGCTGAACCCCGTGGATTGGATGCCGTAGCCGGTCACCCCGACCACGTGCTTTCCGGCCTGGCCCTGCTCCTCGGCGAGGTTGGCCACCACGACCTCCTCGAAGATGGGGGGCGTGTCGGACTTGGGCCCGATGGGCTCGGGCCAGCCGAAGCGCCAGACCACGTCGTCGCCGTCGTCGAAGGTCTGGAGCACCACCCACTCCTCGCTCGCGTCGAAGCTGAACAGCGGGGTGCGGGCGGCGGGCAGGACGGTCTGGGTCTGCGGGTCGTAGACGCTGACCACGGCGGTTGGCACGCGGATCTCGACGAACAGGTAGCCGTCGATGGCGTCGTGCAGGTTGCGGATGCGCGGGTCCTTGGGGACGTGCTGGCCCGGGACGACGTTCTTGGATGCCTCGGGATCCCAGGCGGGTTCGACGACCTTGACGTTGAGGTTGTCGGCCACCGACACCTGGTTCTCCTTGCGGTCGGTGCCGGTGAAGAACGCGTAGGTGCCGAGCGTGCCCATAGCCGCGGCAGCCGCGACGGCGGCCCCGTCTCGGTCATCTGGCTGATCTGTTCCATCTGTCTTCCCTTTCTGGTCGGATCTCTTCCTTGCTCTTCCCGCGGGGACGCAGGTCAGCGCGTAGGTCAAAGCGAGCACGCTGCCGACGGCGAGGATCCAAGGCATTCGGTTCTCGGTGATGCTCAGCAGGACGTCTCCCGCCAGCGGCACCGAGCCGACCGTCCGCCCCTTCACGCGGTCGAAGGCGACCGGGAACGCGTCGGGGTTGCCGTTGGCGTCGCCCTTCGTCGTTATCTCCCGCGCCTCCTCGTCGACGGCTACCACCCGGTGGGTGCATGTCTGGCCGTCCCCTATGTCAAAGGCGATGACGTCCCCCGGGGACACGTCCTCGCCGGTGACCCGTGTGTCCACGTAGGCGAGGTCGCCCACGTGGATCGCCGGCTCCATGGAGCCGGTCATGACGCCGTAGGTCGCCAGCCCGAAGGGCAGGCCCCCGAAGCACAGGGCCGCGAAGGCGACGAGCGCGACGAGCTCGGCGGTCAGCAGCGCGTTCGCTGCGCGTCTTATGGCGGTTCCGATCAACTGCTCCTCCTTCTTATCCGGGCGGCTCCCCC
>CAJUFC010000170.1 GCA_910585565.1 uncultured Eggerthellaceae bacterium
GCCGATGACGCTTCTGCGCGGCTTTGCCGAAAACCTCCCGCTCGACCGCTGGCTGAACGAGAAGTGCTGGCCTTTCGAGGGCAAGATGACGCCCGAGGACATCTACTGGGGCACGCTCTTGGCCTGCGCCGAGATGGCGCGCTACGGCGTCGTCAGCGCATCCGACATGTACTACGCCACCCCCGAGCGCGCGCGTGCCTTCACCGAGTCGGGCCTCAAGGCAAACCTCTGCGAGGGCCTGATCGCCTTCGAGCCGAAGCCCTATCGCAACTATCCCATCTGCCAGCAGAACGAAGAATACGTCCGCACGCTTCACGGCTCGGCAAACGGGCGCATCCGCATCGACTACAACATCCATGCCGAATACACCTCCAACGAACAGACGTGCCGCGACATCGTGGCGCTGCTCAAAGAGAACGGGCTGCGCTTGCACCTGCACCTCTCCGAGACGCAGAAGGAGGTGGACGAGTGCCGCGAGCGCCACGCCGGCCTCTCGCCAGTGGAGTACTTCGAATCCATCGGCGCCTTTGACGTGCCGTGCACCGCAGCCCACTGCGTCTGGCTCGACGAGCACGACATCGACATCCTCAAGAGCCACGGCGTGTTCGTCGCCAACAACCCCGTTTCCAACATGAAGCTGGGCAGCGGGTTCGCGCCCATCCCTGCGATGCTCGCGCACGACATGAGCGTCTGCGTCGGCTCTGACGGCATGGCGTCCAACAACAACCACAACCTGTTCAGCGACTTGTACGTGATGGGCCTCATCTACAAAGGCTACAACCTCGACCCCACCGCCGTGTCGCCGCAGCAGATCCTGCGCGCTGCCAGCCGCACGGGCGCGCTTTCGCAAGGGCGCACCGATTGCGGGCTGGTGAAAGAGGGCTTCTGCGCGGATGTGTGCGTGCTTGACGTGACCGGACCGCAGTGGTGCCCCATGACCGACCCCGTCTACAACATCGTGTTCGCAGGAGACGGCTCTGATGTCGTGCTGACGCTCTGCGACGGCGCGGTCGTCTTTGACGCGCGTGCAGCGAACCCCTGGCCGCTCATCGACATCGAGCGCGCCAAGGCTGAGGTGTCGCAGCGAGCAGAGCGCATCATCGCTGCGCTGTAAGGCCACGCCTGCGGCGAAGGCCGCGTCTCACCGCGAGCACAGCCACGCTGCAGCCGCGCTCGCAGCCACGCTATATAATGGGGGCGTTTCTGAAAGCCCTCCGAACCCGAGGTGCACACGATGTTTGAGTTCGAATTCTTCGACCCCGCCCGCGACCCGCACACGCCGCCTGTCGCCGCCCAGCCGCCCCGCGACTTCATCACGCCCGAGCAGCTGACGTCGGTGCGCCCCACGTACTGGGGCGAGCACTGCGTCGAGTGCGCGATGCCTCTGTGCTTCGGCGTCTGCACGCGCTACGACGCGCGGCCTGACGGCAAGTGCCGCCGGTTCGAGTTCGGCATCAAGGACAGCGAGGACGCAGCCTTTGCGGCGTTCCCCTCCCATGCCGAGATCCTATTCAAGCCCTGGGGCAAGCTGGAAAGCCTCGTCTACCCGGGCACAATCGAAACCGACACCGCGCGCCAGATGGACGCCGACTACGCGCAGCGGGCACGCAAGCTAGCACAGCGCGAGGCGAGCGAGCCCGGGTCTGTCGCCAAGAGCGAATACGACGACATATTTCAGGCGGGATACTTCTGCACCGACGTCATCGCCGACGAAGACCTCGGCAAGGAGACCGAAGCCTTCGTCTTGCAGCTGTACTCCCACAACGACGCGCCTTTCGAGCTCTTCTTCGAAATCACGACGCTCCAGCGGCTCGTCTTCCGCCAGTCGCTGGCGGTGAGCCCCGGGTTCAACCAGTTCGTCGTGCCCATCGCCTTGAGCACCGAGCCCTATCGCGACCTGGCCCGCACCACCGACGTGCTGTACGCACGGCTCATCCCGCAAGGCGACTTCCCGGCGCACGTCGTCATCCTGATGGCGGAGTTCGCCA
>CAJUFC010000171.1 GCA_910585565.1 uncultured Eggerthellaceae bacterium
GGTGTTCGACACGGCGTTTCACCAAACCATGCCGCCCAAGGCCTACATGTACCCGCTTCCCATGCGCTACTACAACGAGCTGCACATCCGCCGCTATGGCGCCCATGGCACCTCGCATCGCTATGCTGCGGCCCAAGCTGCGCGCCTGCTCGACCGGCCCATCAAGGACCTCGGCCTCATCACGTGCCACCTCGGCAACGGCGGCTCCATCACCGCCGTCAATGGCGGCGAGTCCATCGACACCACCATGGGCCTGACCCCACTCGAAGGCCTCATGATGGGTACGCGCTCGGGCTCCATCGACCCGGCCATCGTGACCTACATCATGCGCCACGACGGCATCACCTATGACGAGATGGACAGCATTCTCAACAAGGAGTCGGGCATCCTGGGCATATCGGGGCTTTCCGCTGACATGCGCACCGTCATGGCCGCAGCCGACGCCGGCAACGAGGCCGCTCACCTAGCCATCGACATGTACGTGTTCAAGGTGCAAAAGGCCATCGGGTCCTACTATGCCATCATGCGCCGCACCGACGCGGTCGTCATGACGGCAGGCATCGGCGAGAACTCCGCCGAGCTGCGCGAGCGCATCTTCGCCGGGCTGGCGCACATGGGCATGATCCTCGACAAGGAGAAGAACGACTTCACCGGTCAGATTGGAGTCGATCGCATCGTGTCGGTCGACGATTCGCCCATCGCCATCTGCATCGTCACCACCGATGAGGAGATGCGCATCGCCCGCGAGACGGACGCCATCGTAGGGGCCCTGTAAGACGCGGGCTTACTCCAGGTTGTCGAGCACCGGCTCGTCGCCCGCGTCGAGAAACTTCTTGCGGGTGACGAAGTTCCACAGCATCACGACTGCCGTCGCAACGAGCTTGGTGATGAGGTAGCTGATGCCCAGAAGGCCCGTGCCCAGCCACATGAGGCCATTGTTGATGCCCAAGCCAATGACCGACAGCACGACGAAGATCACGAACTCGCGACGGCGCGACATGTTCTCCTTGTGCCGGAACACATAGCGCATGGACGCGAGGTAGTTGAAGATGACGGACACCGTGAACGAGATCGTCGCGCTGACAAGGTAGTTGACGCCAAAGAGCTCGGTCAAAAGCACCATGAGGCCATAGTCAATCACGAACGCGATGACGCCCACGATGCCGAACTTCATGAATTGAGCGATGAGCTGTTTCATAGAGATCGCCTGTGCGTTGCAGGGGCTAGTCTACGCTGATGCCCGAGTCGATGAAGATCCAGCTGCTGGAATCGATCTTGTTTTCCGAAGGCTTGTCTGCGGGGGGCTGCTCGTCGGCATCAGCGTCTGCGGGGTCTGCGGCATCAGCGGCGGCGTCTTCCGTGGCGTCGGCGTCTTCTGGAGCACTGGCGTCATCGGTGGCGGCCACAGCGCCTTCCGTGGCGGCCACAGCGCCTGCGTCCTCCGCAGCGCCTGCGCCTTCTGCATCGACAGCTTCAGCATCGGCGGGGTCGTGCGCAGCGCCTTCTCGGTCGCCGGGCTCGCCGTAGTCGACCCGGTCGTCGGAAGTGCCAGCGTCGCTGGACGGCTCTGAGGCGTCTGGGGCGTCTTCTGCTTGCGCTTCGGTGACAGAGGCTGAGGCTTCGTCGGCCGCGTCGGTCGCGGCAGCGGCAGCGCCTACAGCGGGCTCAGCCTCAGTCTCGGCAGACGGCTCGTCTGCTCCTGCGACGGCGCTGGTCGCACTGTCGGCAGGAACAGCGTTGTCGCGGTCTGCGCCAGCAACGGCGCCGCCGGCCTGCGATTCCTTGCCGGCCTGCGGCCCCTTGTCAGCCTGCGGCTCCTCGACCGCCGTCGCGCCAGCCGACCCTATCGGCTCGTCTGCGGGTCGCTCGGCTTGAGAGGCTGGCTCGGACGCATTCGCCGGTTCGCTCGCCTGCGACACCGTGGCCGCACGCACAGCGCCCTCGTCAGCGGCAGCCGCACCCGACTGCGCCGACGGCTTCCGCGCCTCGAGCGACCCCTCTTCCAAGAGGCCGTCGTCCAAGTCGTCATCAACGAACCAGCGGCTGCCTGCAAACGCCCCGTCCAGCTCAAGCTCGTCAAGCTCGTCTTCGTCAGCCGACGCGGCAGTCGCAGCCGCAACGCGCGGGTTCGCAGAGGTGGGACGCGCACCTTCATCCTGAGGCATCAAGCGCACCGACGCCTCTTCCATGAACGCATCCTCTTGCAGCGCGTCTTCCTGCGGAGCCACCTCCTGAAAGACGCCCGCTTCGTCCTCCACCTCGTCGGTCTGCCCTTTGCGCCCCTCGGCGCGCGAGCGGAAGAGGTCAAGCGTGCCCAGGGCGCGCGATACGACCGACTGCTGCGCGTGCGCCCCCGAGCGCTTGGGCTTGGATGCAGCGGCAGCGCGAGTGACCTTCTGCAACAGCGTCTCGCGCGGCTCGAATTCGACGGGCGTCACGCGCGAGGCGCCATCCACCGAGATGAGCGGAATCTCCGCCGTGATGCTGGCGGAAGACACGCCTTGGCTCTCGTCGGCGTAGGCATCAGCCTCATACGCGGCAGGCGCCTGCGGCGCATATGACTGCACGTGCGGGATGTTCGCGCGAGCCTGCTCGGCAGCCAGCGACTTCGCCTGCACCAAGATGCTTTCGGCGTGGTCGAACGTGACCTTCGCGGATGCCTGCGCCTCGGCGACGATCTTGGATGCTGCAGCGTTTGCCTCAGTAATGATGCGATTGGCCTCGGCCTCGGCCTCGCCGATGAGGGCAATGGCCTCTCGCTTGGCCTCCTCAGTCACGCGCTCTGCCTCGCTGGTCGCCTCGCCCACGATGCGCTCGGCTTCGCTGTTTGCCTCGGTCAGGATGCTGTTCGCATCGATCTGAGACTGCTGCACCGTCTGGGCTGCGCGAGCATTTGCGGCCTCTGCCGACTGCGCGCTCGCCTGATAGACCTCGTCCATCATCGTCCGCACCGATGCGACATACTCGTCCGCCGCATACTGGGCACTCTCGAAGATGCCGCTCAGAGCGAGCGACGCCTCGGCGATCGAGCCCGCGTTTGCGATGCGAATCTGCCGGGCGTTGAGCTGGTGTGCGAAGTCATCTCGCTGCGCAGCCACGTTTCGCTCCCGCTGCTGCAGCGAATGAACGACCTCGATGAGCTGACTTTTGTTCAGTTTGTTCAGCGAATTGTCGCTAGCGGCCACAAGCTCTCCGTTCCCACGCACATTATATGCGTACAGTGTATCACCCGCACATGAAGCCTTTGTGCATCGATACGCCTGCGGCACCACAGCCCGGCGACGTACAAATTGCCCCGGCAAACGGGGCAAAGCGCCCGACTCGCCACGTTCATATTTTTATGGATAGTATACATACAAATATGTATACTATCCATATGATTATGTATGGCATCATATCCTTCCAATGGGATGATCGAAAGGCGGAATCGAACGCCAAGAAGCATGGCGTGTCGTTCGAGGAGGCATCAACGGTCTTTTACGACCCTCATGCTCTGCGGATCAGCGATGACGCGCACTCTGACGAGGAAGACCGCTTCGTTATCATGGGTCTCAGCTCGGTTGCCCGCGTGCTCACGGTATGTCACTACTCTCGCGAGCCCGACGACATTATCCGCATCATCTCTGCACGCCATGCGACCAAGCAGGAGCAAGCTGTCTACTGGAGGCGATGGAATGAAAACTGAGTATGACTTCTCAAGCGCCGAGCCTAACCCCTACGTAGGCAAGCTGCGCAAGCCCGTAACCATGAACCTCGATGCCTACGTCATCGATTACTTCAAGCGAGAGGCCGACCGAACGGGCATTCCCTACCAGCGGCTCATCAATCTCTACCTCATTCAATGCGTGAACGAGAAGCGCACCGTCTCATTCACCCCAAGCCCCCACTAGCGCCGCGGCCAAGCACCCCTGAGCGGCTGGCGCTAGCGCACTGAGCGTTGGCGGTCGTGGGGGGCGCGACGGCGGATGACGGCGACGAAGAGAAGGATGAAGGCCGTCACGGTCAGCACGAGGGCAGCGAGGAGCCTGATCTCGTCGCCGGCCTTCACCATGGTTGCGGGGTTGGTGTTAGGCAGCGGCGTGGTGCCGTTCGCGACATCCTCGTGCGTCATGCCAAGGTCAACGGAGTTCTCGTGGTCGCGCATCCACAGGAAGGGCTCGGTCATCTTGTGCGTGATGCCGTAGACGTTTGCCGACTCGTCACGCGGACCAACCACCATGAGCGCATCGGTGGCACCGTCGCGCTCGCTGGCAAGGTCGTCAACGCTCTCCCAGTCGGAGTCAAGGTTGTCGTCCTCGGAGGCATCCTTCGGCACGAACGCATAGCCCTCAGGCAAGGTGGAACGCACGCGATACTCATAGGGGTTGCCCTCGGCATCCATCAGCTCCAGCTCGTTGAATTCGTAAAGCCCCTCAGCGGTCGCCTCTATGCGGCCCACCTCCGTCCAGGCAGTCGGCTCGCCGTAGCCAGCCATGGAGTCGAGCTCGCCCGTCACGGCCAGCGCGCTCGTGCCGCGCTCGGCCATCGGCGACGATATCCCATACGCCGACAACGCAGCAGCAGACAGCGGACCATGCGCGTTGAGGCCACGTGCGAAGCTGCCGCCTATCGGCTCGCCTTCGGCATCCAAATCGGTGTTGCGATCGCTGTCGATGCTGCCCGTGCTGCCGAAGCGGTCCGCAGCGTCAAAGGCGACTGACCGCCGTTCGAGTATCACCTCATGTCCCGCCATCGGCGTCGAGGCCGCATCCTGCACACCGTCGCCATCGGGGTCGTCAAACACCCAGCCAGAAATGGAGGCGAGCCCATACGGCACGAGTCCCGCATCGTTGTTGTCAGAGTCATGCGCCTCGACCATCGACCACGACCCTTCCGGACCGACGGCATAGATGCCATAGTCGCCATCGGGCGCATCTTCGCCCATGGAGGGGTTCTCGTCGTCGCCCGGCGCTGTGTCGTCGCCCGGCTCGCCACTGCCGTCGCCCGGCGTCACGTCGTCGCCGTCGCCCGGCGCTCCGTCATCGCCCTCACCCGACGACTCGCCTTCGCCCGCACTGTCGGCACGCGCCAGCGGCAGGGCCGCCGCCATCTGCGGCAGCTCGGAGGAGCCAGCCTCATGGAAGGCAGCCAGCACGATGAGGCCGCCATGCGCCTCGTCAGGCACGATGCGTGCCGTCATCTCGTCTAGGTCGGAGTCGACCGCCCCGTCTGGCACGGCCCCCAGAATCGACACCTCGTACTTCTCGGGGAGCTCGAGCGCATGGACGCGATAGCCGTAGGCGACGCTCGCCCACGTGCCATCCTCGCCCTCGAAGCGGCCAGCGCCGCGCAGCGCGCCGAACACCCACTCGCCGTTGACGTCGCTCGTCATGCTGTCGATGGCGAACGCATCGTCGAACGTCCAGCCGTCGCCGTTCCAGTAATAGCGGTCGATCGACATCGGCACGCCCGCAATGGGCGCCTCGCCCGCAGCGCGTACGCCGTCGTGGTCGGCATCCTCCCACACGATGCCGCGGATGGCTGCCACCGCATACGGCACGAACCCAGCGTCGTTGCCCACTGATGTCCGCATGCCAACAGCGGAGTACTCGATGCCAGCAGGTCCGGGAATGCGCAGCACCACCGACTCGTCCGCCGTCGCCGCCGTCGCCAGAACGATCATGCCCTCAACGGCCACGTCGGGCTGGAAACGCAGGGTGGCAGAGCTCAAGTCAGAGTCGGTGAGCGGGTTGGTCCCTTGGTTCATGAACGTGAGCGTATAGTTCTCGTCGATGTTACGCGCCCGCACCTCATACCCATAGACGACGTGATCGGCATGCTGATCGGCCAACGAGAAGCTCGTCGTCTCCAGCCCGTCGAACCGCCACGTGCCGTCAGCCTCGGGCACCGTCGTCTGCGTGGCTTCCTCGTCGATGACCCACGTCTCTGCCGCGACGTCATACCAATAGCGCTGCAAAACGATCTCGGCGCCGGTGAAGGGCGACTCGCCATCTGCCCGAATGCCGTCCACGTCCGCGTCAACCCACAGCCTGCCTTCGATGGAGGACGTGCGGATGACGGTCACAAGCCCCGCGTCTCCGCCGCGGTTGTCCAGCAGCGGACGCGGGATGTCATAGACGATGCCTTGATACTCGGCTTCGTACTGGCTGCCCGGCACAGTGGGCGCAGCCACGACGATGAAGCCATCTTGGCGCAGGTGAGCCTCGTCGGCACGCGCATTGGTCATGTCGTCGAGGTCGACCGGCCCATCAGCTGACACGTACTGCTCGTACAGGACCTGGTCGTCCGCCGTCTCGGTGTGGTCGAGGTCGGAATCGAAGCGAACCTGAGCGCTGGCGACGTGATGGCGGCTGGCAGCCGTCTCTTCCGGTTGCACGAGCTCGACACGATAGAGGCACAGCCGGATGTGATCGACCTTCGTGACGTCGTCTGCCGCCGCCTCGCCCTCGCGCACGATCAGCGTGCGCAGGTCGAACTGGCTCGGCTGCAGGACGTGCGCGTTGCCGCCCTCGTCGTAGGCCACCCCAACATAGCTGGGCAGCTTCGTGAACTCATATACGCCCTCGTCGTCTGTCAGCGCAACCTGGTAGCCCAGCAGCTCGCCCGTCTCCTCGTCGCGATCACCGAACGCGCGATTCTGCATCAGAGCGACCGCCGCGGGGTCATCGGAATCATCGGGGCTATCCGAACCGTCGGGGCCGGTCGGCTCGTCCGGCTCGACAGGCTCGACAGGCTCGCCCGCGCCTTCCCGCACGACAGGACCATCCGGGTCATTCGACCCACCCGGCTCCGTCCCCTCATCTGGCTCAGGAACCTCGCCCGGGACCGCAACATAATATTGAGTGAGACGCATCTCGACGCCAGCGATGGGATCCTCGCCGTCGATGCGCTCAACTGGCGGCGCGTCGGCAGTGTCGATGCGCGTCTCGAACGCACGCACGCCGTCGTAGTTGCGGTCATCCCACACCACGCCGCGCACCGAGGCCGCCTTGTCGGGCTCAAAGGGAACGAATCCCGCATGCATGCGTCGCTCGTCTTGGCCGTCGATGAGGTCGTACGCGAACGAAACGGCATCCTCGCCCGCGCCGCGCTCCGTCTGGAACAGGTAGTTTCCGCCATAGCTGGCAGCATCGACCGACTTGGCCAGCACGATGCGGCTGTCGAGCACCTGCTTGTGCACGGGCTCAGCAGGCACACCGTCATCTTCGCCGTCGCCCGCGCCGCCATCAGCGCTGCCGTCATCGTTCGCCGCGCCGCCGTCGCTGTCGCCTGCGTTGCCATCGGCAACCGCAGCCTCGCCGGCATCGCCACCCTCGATCGTCATGAACGCATGCTCTTCCGCCCACGCGATCGGGTACGTGCCGCGCTGCCACAGTCCGCCGTCTTTGACATCGTTCATGGAGACGGCCTTGCTGTTGACGGCGTCATAGTCGATGTGCGGAGTGCCCACGCGCAGCAGCGTCGCCGGCACGGCGTTCATGGCGTCGTCGCCTTCGCCGCCTGCTAGCTCGAGCGTGTATCCAGCAAGCTTGTAGCCGGTCTCGACCGCAACGAGCACCGGGCAGTCCACAAACTCGTAGTGCCCGACCCGCTCGCCGTCGCGAGCCTCGGCCCACGTCGTAGTCGTGCGCTCGCCGAGGCGCTGCCATGCGCCGACCGCGTCATCATAGGCCCACTGCACGAGGCGCACCGTCTTGCCCGGGATGCCCGCCTCGCTCGCGTCCTTGATGCCGTCGTAGTCGGTAGAGGCGACCATCGTTTCGTCGGCAGAGTCAAACCACACGTCACCCGCAATGACGCGCGTGGGAATGGGCAGGATGCCGCCGTCGCTGTCGTAGGCATCGCGCCCGAGCGCCACGTCAAGCACCATCGTCGAGGCAGCGGCAGCGCCCGCGTCGCCTGCAGCCACCGTGACCAGGTTGCTCGGCTGGCTCGTCGCCTCTTCCTGCTGCAAGAGCACGATCATCTCGCCTTCGTCTATCGCGACAAGATAGCCATCCTCGAGGCGCAGGTCAGAGTCGAGCGCGACGTCATTGCCTTGGTGCCGCTTGGCCACCACGAACTCGCGCGTCCGGAAGTCCGCGCCCATGACCCGCTCGTCGATGAGCTTGACCTTGTAGCCATACACCGTGGCGTTGCCAGACGCGTCGCGCACATGGGTGTCCAGCCCCTCGAATGCGAACACGCCGTTGCGCTCGCCCTCCGGCAGCGCCATCGGAGCAGTCGCGACAACATGGTCGCTCGCGTTCCACGCAGGGTCGCTCTTCCAAGTAGCAGCAGCGCCGTCGCCCGGCGTGAACACATAGCGCTCAAGCATGACCGTCAAGCCGTTGACGATGTCGTCGTCTTCGTCGTTCTGAATGCCATCGTTGTCGGCATCGTGCCATATGACGCCCTCGATCCGATGCGTCACCGGAGCCAGCTCGCCCGCGTCAGCACCGTCGCGACCGGCCGTCTCGCCGTCGCTCATCTTCGCCACCTGCCGCCAGTCGTAAACGCCAGCGCCCGAGGACACCACGCCAGGCGCGTCGCCGGCCGCCGAGCCCTCGCCCGCAGCCTCGCCCACCTCGACAGCCACCTGCGAATCAGCAACGGCCGTCTCGTGCTGCGCGGGCGCGGCCACGATGAGCTGGCGCTCCACCAGCTGCGGCTCGGCCGCGTTCCCGCCACGTACCGTGAGGGCAATGCCACCGGTGACGCCGCGCTCGTCCTCGGACAGCGCGTCGGAGTCCTGCTCGGACGCGCCCTGGTGCGAGCGCGTAAGCATCCAGCGTGCGCCTGCGGTACCGTCAGCGTTTCTGACCTCGGCCAGCTCGACCCGATAGGCCGCCAGACGGACATCGTCGCCAGGCAGCACCACGGCCGTCGGCACGCCAGCGAACTCGTATGCGCCCTCGGCGTCCGTCGTCGTTTCGTAGTAGCCATGCCACGTGCCGCCCGCATCCGCAAAGCCGAACGTCTCGTCACGGAACCAGTGGCTGCCGCCATCGGCATCGTTCGTGCGCGCACCGTCGTAGTACCAGCGCGTCACGCGCACGGTCTCGCCCTCGAGGCCAGGCTCGCTGAAGACGCCGTCCTCGTCTGCGTCCTGCACGCCATCGTAGTCAGCATCGTCCCACACGCGACCTGCCAGCGATCCCGTCGGGATCTCGACGAGGCCCGCGTCCCCGCCGCGCTGCTGCTCCACCGCCAGCAACGGGTCGTAGGCGACGCCACCCCATCCGTCTTCGTCATACTGGCCCGTGCGACCGGCAACATCAACCTCGGTCGCCACGAGGATGCGTCCATGCTCCGGCTCGTACTGCTCGTAGAGCCTGACGTCAGCAGCCGCCACGGCCCCGCTGGCCGCGTCTGCCGGCTTTCCGTCAGGACGCAGGTCGGAGTCGAAGCGCGTCGCGTCGACGAGGTCGCCGTCTACGGACAGCGCCGCATGCATCCGCGTCGCGATGACGTCGTCGCGACCGAGCAGCGTCTCGGTCACGGTGCCACCATCGCCCGTCTCGGCCTTCTTGAGGCCAACGAGCTCGACCGTATAGGACGCCAAGCGTATGTCGTCGGTATCGACCGCTTCGGCAGCGAATCCGTCCGTGCGCTTGCCGTCGGCGTCGTGCGCATACGGCTGCACGACCGTGCCGTCTCGCTTGATGCCCACATAGCTCGGCACGCCTTCGAACGTGTAGACGCCCCGGTGCAGCCCGGCCGCCGCATCGTCGCGGTCGCTCGTCACGGCCTCCATTGAGAAGCGCTCGGGCGCGACCTTGACCCACGTGCCGCCATCGAGATACCACTGCGTGAGACGCACCACGGCGCCCGGAATGACCTCCTCGGAAACGGTCGCGTCGACGCCAGTCGGCACGGAGCCGTCGTCAAAGCCGTCGATGGCGAAGTTGCGCAGGCCGTCATAGTTGGCGTCGTCCCACACGACGCCCTGGATCTTTGACAGCTGATACGGGCCGAAGCCGGCGTTCATGCGCAGCTCGTCTTGGCCGAGGCTCGTGTCGAAGGCATACGTGACCGGGTTGCCTGCGTCGTCAGAGATCGGGTTGCCTGCCGCGTCGCGCGCCTGCACCGTCACCAGGTGCTGCGGCTGCGTCATGTGCGGCCCGTCGAGCACTGCCTTGGCCGCCAGCACCAGCTTGCCCTCGAGCACCGACTTCGTGACGTCGCGGCCGTTCGGCGCCATCTCCTGCGCGTTGTAGTCGCTCCAGTAGATAGGATAGTTGCCTGCGTCGTAGCCCGCGATCGTGTTCTGCTGCGCGCTGTATCCCTTCGAGTTGAATGCCTCGGCCGCGGGACTGTGCGCCTCAACAAGCGTGGTAGGCAGGCCGTTCACGGCGTCAGCGTCTGCGCCGCCCTTCACTTCGAGGGTATAGCCAGCCATGCGATACGCGCCGTCTTTCAAGACGTACACCGGCACGCCCTCGAAGAGATACGCGCCGCCGCCCTGCGTGAGCACGGCGCTCGTGCTGCCCGAGGCCGCCGCAGCCGCTACGGGCGCCGCCGCAGCATCTGCCCCCGCAGCAAAAGCCGCAGCATCCGCCCCCAAGCCCGTCGGGTAGGCGAAATCGGGGTTATGGACCCACTCGCCCGTGCCCTCCACGGCACCCGGCTGCCAGTAATACTGCTTGAGGATGACCTGCTTGCCGTCGATGCCGGCTTCGCTTGCATGGGGCACGTTGCCTTCGAACACCCCGTCATAGTCAGCGTCGTTCCAGACGAAGCCCGCGATGGCATACGGAGCCAGCTCGCGGATGCCGCCGTCGTTGTCGGCACGGTCGGCGCCCAGCGCCAGGTCGTACGCAACGGAGCCGGTCTCGCCTGCGTGCAGGACGATGGGGTTCTTGGCATGTGGCGCCAGCGTGACGTTGGATGCAGCGCTCATGTCCTCCGCCGGCTCGAGCAGCACGTCTACCTCGCCCTTGTCGCGATTCATGAGGAAGCCGTCGATGTAGCGCAAATCAGAGTCGCGCTCGGTCTCCGTCAGGTCAGCTGCATAGTTGCCCCGCTGGTATTTCGCGATGCCCATCTGGCGATTCTCGAACCGCTCGTCGGTGATGCGCAGCTGATACCCACATACCACGATTCGCTCGGGCGTGACGATGGTGCCCGCGCCGTCGACCACCGCAGGAATGTATTTCTGGGTCGATAGGTCGTCGAACTGGAAGTATCCGGCCAGGTCGGTCGGCGTGCCGTCCACCGTCTTGAAGTCGGTCGTCATCGTGCGCGACCACACCGGAGATGTGCCATCCGCGTCGTCATACTCCCAGCCGCCCGCGCCGTCGGGCACGAGGCGGTAGATCGTCACCTCGACGCCATTGGCCAGCGGCTCGTCAGCCAGCTCGCCTGGGTCGACGACGCCATCGTCGTTCGCATCCGTCCACAGGAAGCGGCCATCGCCAGTCAGCTCGTAGTCGTCCTGCATGCCGTCATTGTCGTCATCATGCCAGATAATGCCGGAAATCGACTGCTTCGGCGGTGCCAGCTGCCCCGCATCAGCGCCGGTGCGGCCCGGCTCGCCGCTGTCGGGCAGCGTGGCCGGCACACGCCAGTCATACACGGCAGCGCTCGTGTGCGCGTCGCCAGCGACGGCGACGTGGGACGTATTCGGCTTGCAGGCGCCCACGTCACGCGAGGCCATCTGGGCCAAGACGAGCTGCATCTCAACAGCGTTGCCCTTCTCGGCGTTGCGCACGTTGAGCGGAATGCCGCCCGTCGCGCCAACGATGGCGGCGCCATCGGCACCTACCGCGGCAATCGCATCCGAGTCAGCCGTCGCGTCGGCACCCTGATGCTGGCGCGTCAGCAGCCACTGCTCGGTGATGGTGTCGCCATTGACGTCAAGCGTCTCCTCGTGCGCCGCCACCAGCTCGACACGATAGGCTGCCAGGTGAATCGCGTCATGCTCGCCCACGATAGCCGTCGGCAGGTTCTCGAACACATATACGCCGTCGGCATCGGTCGTGGCCTCGTAGTAGCCATGCCACGCGCCGCCATCGTCCGTGAAGCCGAACGACTCGTCACGGAACCAATGGCTGCCGCCGTCAGCCTCGTTCGTCTGCGCGTCGTCGTAGTACCAGCGCGTGATGCGCACAGCCTCGCCCGCCATCCCCGGCTCGACCAGCGCGCCGTCCTTGACCGCGTCGCTCTGCACGCCGTCATAGTCGACATCGTTCCATACGCGTCCCCGGATGGACGAGGTGGGAATCGTCACGAGGCCAGCGTCGCCGCCCCGCTGCATCTCCACCGGACGCGGCGTGTCGTAGTCGACCTGCTCGTATATCGCCCCATACTGATCGCGACGGTCGCCATCGATGAGCACGGAGGCGGCCGACACGAGAATCATGCCGTCAGCGCGGTAGACGAACTCGCCCGCGTCATCTGAGCCCGGCTCGTACTCCTCGTACAGCGTGCCATCCTCGGTGGCGTCGCTTCCCAGATCGGAGTCATACCGCGTGGCGTCAGCGGACACGGCCGCATGCTCGCGCGTCGCGATGACCTCCGAGCGCTTGTCCAGGCGCACGCTGTAGGCGACGATGCGAATGTCATCGGAGGCGATGGCGCCCGCAAAGTCGTCAGGCTGCACGATGGTGCCATCGGCGGTGACGCCCACGTATGTCGGCAGACCCGCGAACGTATAGACGCCGTCTTGGTCGGTGAGCACCACGTCTTTGCCCGTGTCGGCATCCTTGTCGACATACGCATAGGCAAAGGCCGGGTTGGGCGCCCAGCTGCCATTATCAGCCCGATACCACTGGGTGATGGTGAGGCCCGCACCCTCGATGGGGATGTCAGCCGTCGCCGCACCAGCCGCCTCGGGCGCGCCAGTCCCCGGGGGCGTCGGCGGCGTGGAGTCGACCGGGTCGATAGGCGTCTTGAAGCTGCGCAGCCCGTCATGGTCGCCGTCGTTCCAGACGACGCCCTGGATCTTGGCGGTACCGAACGGGCCGAACCCAGCATGCATGCGCAGCTCGTCCTGGCCGCGCGTCATGTCGAAGTCGAGGTCGGGCGAGACCGTGACGCGATATGGCTCCTCGGTGGCGCCATTGCCGGCAGCGTCGTCGTTGGTGGCGCGTGCGGCCACGACCAGCTTCCTGTCGAGCACCGACTTCACCACGTCGCCATCGGCGTTCACGGCCTGGATGTCCGATTCATCCCACAGAACAGGGTAGTTGCCACTGCCGTAGTGCGTATCGAGGTTCTGCTCCGCCGAGCGCGCCTTGGAGTTCCTGTCGTCGGAGCCCGGCGTGCCAACCTGCATGAGCGTAGCCGGCAGGCCGCTGATGGCGCTTGCGCCCGTGCCGCCCAGCACCTCGACGGTATAGCCCGCAAGGTAGTTGACGTATGCACCGTCGACGAGGCGCACCACCGATGCCGACACGTCCTCGAAGCAGTAGTGGCCGTCTTGGTCGGTCTCCATCGTTGCATATATATTGGCGTTGGCACCCGGGCCAGAGGCAAGGCTGTCGTGCCACTCGCCTGCGTCGTAGTAGTACTGGCGCAGGATGACCGTCTTGCCTGCGATGGCTGGCTCGCCCTCGTCCTTGATGCCGTCGTAGTCGGTCAGCGCGTTGGGCCCCTGTGCGAATGCGCCCGTTGCCGCATCGATCGTGCCTTGCTTGTCATGCCAGACGTATCCGGCAATGCTCTGCGCAGCCGGTATGCGGATGCCGCCGTCGTTGCTGGCGCGGTCTGCGCCCTTCGCCACGTCATACTCAACGGAGCCGCCAGCGGCAGCTGCCTCGTGATTGGGGTTGCGCGAAGCAGGCGCGCTCACCTTGTTGGATGCCGTCGATGCGCCGTCGGTGGGCTGCAGCAGCACGTCCACCTCGCCAGCCTCGACGTCCATGAGGTATCCGTCCTCATAGCGCAGATCAGAATCCCGCTTGTAGTCACTGCCCTGCTTGAACTTGGCGACATTGAGCTCACGCGTCACGAAGCGCTCGTCGGTGACCTGCAGGCGATAGCCGTACACGGTCGTCGTGCCGTCGGCGTTCAGCCGCTGGGTCAGCAGCTCGCCGAACGAGAAGAAGCCCGCGACATTCTTGTAGGTGCCACCGTCCCAGAAGATGTGGTCGGCCGTCGTGGTGGTGACCGGCGCCCAGGCAGCATCGGCCTCCCAGCCGCTGCCGTCTGCCGTCGGCACCATCCGCCACAAGGTGACCTCGAGGTCGTTGGCGATGTTGCTGCCCGTGAAGTCAGACTCGATCTCGCCCTCGTCAACGATGCCGTCGCCGTTCGCGTCGGTATGGACCACGCCAGACGTGCTGGCCAGCTCGCTGTCGTCCTGGATGCCATCATCGTTGGCGTCATCCCAGATGACGCCCGCTATGGCCTGCAGCGGACGCATGATCTCGCCCACGTCACCGCCCGGCTTCACCGCCTCGCCGTCCTCGTTCACGGCAGCGAGCAGCCAGTCATAGGTGACGCCGGTGCTATCGGCCCGCATGGCGCGGTCGGCCGGCATGGCGTCTGTCGCGGCGATCGTCACCTGCGACGCCTGGGTCGCGCCATCCTGCACGTACTTCTCAGGTATGGCAGACGCCAGGATGACCTGGCCGTCATGGGCGCGGTCGACCGGCGCGCCGCCAGCGGCAGCGTCACGCTCGCGGCTCGATACCATGATCGCGCCCGTCGCGCCCTGCAGGTCCTTGCTGTACGCATCGGAGTCAACCAGCTCGTCTGCGTGCTGGTGGTAGCGCGTTAGCAGCCACTCGACATCGTCGTCGGTGCTTGCCGTCGTCTCCCCGGCATGCAGGCGAGCCAGCTCGACGCGATACGCCGCCAGATAGTGACCGCCGAACTCGTCGGTATATGCCGTCGGCAGATTGTCGAATGAGTAGGTGCCATCCTCGTCGGTCATGACCGCGATGTAGCCCGCGCCGTTCGCATCCGTCGCAGACACGGCACCCGTGCTCCGCGGCACGCGAGCGCTTGTGGGGTCAGCAGGATTGGAGAGCTTCGTCGTGCGCGGGTCGGCGCCAAACGTGGCGTTGCGCTCCCAGGCGCCATCGCGGTAGTACCACTGGGTCAGGCGCACTTCCTGGTCCTTGATGCCCGGCTCGTCCTCGCCGCGCACACCATCGTAGCCGCCCGCAGCATGCACGCCATCGTCCCACACGCATCCCTCGATCGCTGAGGTGGGAATCTCCACGATGCCGCCGTCAAAGTTGTATAGGCGCTTCGCATCGCCCAGGTTGTAGGTGATGTCCGTGGTCGCGCCCGTGCCGTCAGTCACCGTGATGGTGAGCTTGTTCTCGTTGGGCGTGTTCTCGTCGGCTGACTCGGCCATGACGATGAAGCCAGCAGGCCCGATGCCGTCCTCCACTTGAATGGAGCCGTTCTCGTTGAGGTAGAAGGCGTCATCGGTGCTGCCGCCGGTCGCCTGCGACAGATACGACGCGATGGTGGTCGTGCTCAGGTCGGAGTCAAGCTCGGTATTGTCGACGCCAGCCGTCTCGACGTTGCGCTTGGTGATCGCCCAATCCTGCGGCAGCTTGGCCAGGTCGGCCTTGTCGATGCGGACGCGATACCCGGCGAGGTACTTCTTCTTCGTCCCCTCGGGGCTGGTGGTGTCGTATGGGTCCTCCACATACGTCTTCACGTCGCGGAACAGGTACTGGCCTGCGCCCTTGTCCTTGCCGGTGATGTCGTACCGGAGGCTGTCGCCCACGCCATCGCCGTTGCTGTCAGCAGTGTGTTGGTTGGGAACGAGCTTCCATGTGGGGCCAGCCGCATCATCGGTGTCGTAGTACCAGCGCTCGAGCAGCACCTTGACGTCGTTGACGCCCAGCTCGTCGTCTTCTTGCAGGCCATTGTAGTTGGCATCGTTCCAGATGCGGTTGCCTAGATACCCCTTGGTGCCGTCGATCAGGCCGAGGGCCACCTTGTTCTGCTTCTGGTATCCCAGATGCTGGGCCTCGTTGCCCGCATCGTCCGTCTCGTAGATGGCATGCCCGTCGTCATCGAGCGGCACGGCCGTGTACACCGGGCGCGTCTTCATGACGCCCTTCTCGATGAGCAGGTCGTTGTCGAACTCCGCGACCGTGTCGTTGGGAATCTCGAGCGGGTTGTCAGACCAGGTGACCAGCGTCGGCTTCAACATGCGCATCTGCGTGTCTGCCACCACGATGATGTAGGCCCGGTCAGGGATCAGCGTGAACGAGAAGAAGCCGTCCGGTATCTCGGCGTCGCCTACCTTCGTGATGAACTCGGCCACGTTCCCGTCTGCGTCCAACGCCACGTTCTCGTCCATCTTCTGGGACACGGTGTCGTACTCGTGCACGGTGACGCGCATGTCCCCGAGCCTGAGCTCGGGGGCTTGTGTGCCTGCGCCCTGCGTGAGATAGTCGGGCAGGTTCAGCGTGCCACCGTCGTGCGTGTCGAGGATGGAGTTGATGTCCTCGTCGTCCATCTCCTCGTCGGCGCCTTCGACCCAGTCGTCGCGATAGACGACGCCCTGGTAGTCGACCGGGCACGCGATGCCCACGTCATAGCTGGTGGCGCGCGCATCGTAGAGCTCGTGCACCTCGTCGAGATCGCCCTTGGCGAACTTCTCCTTGTCATACTTCACGGCCTCCACCGTGATGGGCGTCTCGGTCGTGGCAATGAGCGCCGCCTCGTTGACATCAGGCGTCGCGGGGTCGTCCTCGATGCGCTCGATCTTCATCTTGACGCGTGCGTCATCCGGGCCGATCTCCTTGGTCGTCAGCGAATAGCTGGCGTACTGCGAAGGGAACGTATAGCGCAGCTTGTACTTGCCCGGCGCGAGGTTCGACAGGATGTAGTAGCCCTTGTTGTCGTAGTAGTCCGACTCCGTCACGAACGCATAGGGAGCGCCATCGATGACGGCATCGTACTTGCCGAACTCGTTGAACGCGATATCACCTGTTTCAGGGTCGCACTTCACCCACACGTCCTGGTAGTCGGTATCCGCGTCGTTCACGAGCTTGGCGGCCAAGCCGTTGCGATTGACGGGAATGCCCCACTCGTTCAGCAGCTCGACCACGACGCCGTTGATGCCGGGGTCCTCCACCTCGCCGTCATAGTCGACGTCTCGGTAGGCAGGCGACTTCTCGCCCTCGCCATCGGTGTAGAACTGCGACCACACGCCGCCGTCAGCGATGTGCTTGCCCGTCGCGATGGTCCACCTGCCGTTGGCGCCCTTGTGATACGTCGTCGTGCGGCCCAGACCGTCGGTGGTCTCGGCGTCTGCCGTGTCGTCTTGCAGCGTGTTCCAATCGGGGTCGAGCCAGACATAGTCGCCGATGTAGCCGCGCTCGTCCGGGGCATCCACGAACACGCCGGCGAGCGAGTTCTCCATCACCGTGGCACGCATGTCGGCTTCCTCGGTCGAGCCATGCGTGTTGATGCGGCTGACGAACGAGTTCCACTGCACTACCTCGGCCAAGCGCGCGGCCAGATCAGGGTTCAACTCCGGGTCCTTCGGGTCAAGGTTCATGTCGAACACCGGGTTGCCCGTCGTATTGCCGTTGTACTTGGGCAAGTTGAGCGGCGTATGCATGTCGCACGACAGACGGTAGTACCCGCTCGCAGGCACGAACATCTCGTAGTCTGCCTCGTCAAGCACCTGTGCCCATATGACGCGCAGGCCCTTGCGCAGCTTCTCAGCCTCCTCCGCGCCGAGCGTACCGGAGGAGATCTGTTCTTTCAACTCGTCGAGCGGCACGAAGCCGTCTGCGCGCATCTCGCTCGCGTTGATGCCGCTTTGGGCGATCTGGGCGCGCCGCGCGTTCAGCCAATCCTTCGATGCGGTCTCGCCCATCTCCCACAGCTGCGGGATGTCGTCTTCGGTATAGGGCACCAGCTTGCCGTCGGGTGCCGTGCGCACCGGCCCCACCCAGAACGACACCTCGTCATCGGAGAGGTAGCGCGTCGTAGAGGTGTTCTGCGGCAGGCCGAGCTTGGGATTATGCAACCCGAACGGGTCATACATCTCTATCTTGATGGAGTCGAGGTCGCTGATCCAGCCGTTCCACTGCGACGCGCGCGCCACCGGCTCGCCGTTGGACGTGTTGGACGTCTCGGTATCGCCCACATAGGGCAGCACGTCATAGAGGACCGGGCGCGTGGTGTTGCGCGCCTGCTCAATGCCGTTGCTCAGGTTCATCAGCGACGAGTAGTACGTGTAATCGGTGCCCTCAGGCGCCGCTGCCGGGCCATAGCTGTCTTTGGTCCTCGACGCATCGATGTCGGTGGAGGCCGTCTTCAGCTGCGCCACCATGTCCTTCGACACGAACCCGACCGCAGCCAAGCTCATCGAGAGCATCTTCTGGTCAATGCGGCCGTCGAGGTTGACGTCGCGCGTGTCGCGCACGAGCGACACCGACTCGCTAGACGTCTGAACGGTGGGCACATACCCATTGAAGTTGCCGTACTTGAAGTCAAAGCCCGTGGCGATGAGGAGGTCGCGGCTGACCGACGCCGATGCGCTCTCGGAAATCGGCATCAGCAGCTCCACCACAACGGCAGTGCCCATATCGAGGCGTCCGCGCGTGGATACGCCGTCCTCGTCGGTGGCACCAGAGAACTGCCAGCTGAGGAACTTGCGCTGCGTGCGCACCTCCTCGTTGATGGAATTGAGCTTGTCGGCCACCCGCAAGTCGCCGCCCACGTAGGGGTTGTTCATCGTGAGGCCGTACTGGTCGCCCCCGACGACGTCGGTGGCCTCGGTGAGGTCATCGTTGTACTTCACGAAGCGATACGTCCACATGGGACCGTACTCCATATAGACGGGCTTGCCCGCCGCATCCACCATCGGGCTGCCGTCAGCGTCGACCTTCTGGCGATAGCGCGGCTTGTAGGCCGGGCTGCCGTCTTCGTAGAATGCAGGCGTTCCCTTGGAGTCGGTCAGCACGACCTTCTCGTATTCGTACAGCGGGTTGCCCGCCGCATCCACCTTCGGGGTACCGTCAGCGGTTTTCTGCTGCACGTACCGCGGCGTGCCGTCGTCGTTGAACACGGGGTTGCCGTCCTCGTCGGTCTCTTGGATATAGACAGGCTTGCCCGCCTCGTTGAGCACAGGCTCGTAGACGATGTCACCGTACGAGTCGCGCTCGGGAATCTTCTGCCGCTCGATGCTGCTCGCGTAATTGAGGACCGTGCGCTGCATCTGCGGCTTGAGGATGGGATTGCCATCCGCATCAAGCTTGGGGTTGCCGTCCTCGTCGTACTCCGGCACATACACCTGGTTGCCGCCCTCGTCGAGCATTGGGTACTCGACATAGGCCGGACGGCTCGCAAAGCCCGCGTTCAGCGGCGAGTCGGCCGACGACGCCTCGCTGTACGGGATGTAGGTGAACGTCTCGTCGGTCATGTTAGCCGCAGCGCCAAAGCCCTCGATGACGGGCAGCACCTCAGAGATGGACGGGTTGGTGCAGTAGTCAGGCTCGCCGTCGGTCACGCCGAGGAATTCCAGCTGCTCCTTGGATAGATTCGTCAGCGATATGGTGTAGCGCAGCATGCGCGAAGCGGCCGTGTCGATGACCGGCACGTCATTGGTGGACGACCACGAGTAGCCATCAAGGCCATTGCCCTCGAAGTACTGCTGCGTCATGCCGATCTTGATGAACGGATATTCGGGGTCGCGGAAGAATCCGGCGCGGCTGCGCTCGAACTCGGCGAACTTGGTGTCGTCGTAGCGCGGGGTGGCGCTGACGAAGTGGTTCACGTGCGTGACCGTCGTGACAGGCTTGCCGCCCTCATCGTCTTGAACAGGCGGATCGGGCGTCTCGCCGCTGCCATCGTTGCCGTCGCCTGCGCCTTCGTCGCCCTCGGTGCCGGCAAGCGTCATAACCGCAGACGCGCCAACGCCAGCGTCAGCACCATCTGCCATGCCGAATGCCCGCAGCGCATCCGCGCCCATGCCGCCAGCGTCAGCAGCCTGGCTCTTGGCAAGCACGTCGCGCACGGTATACATATCATCAGGCAGCGCCGTCGTCTCGCCAGCGGCAGCAACGTCGCCGGCCGTGGCGGCTGCGGCCACAGCCGCGCCACCCTCAGCCGTGCCCTCGCCAGCGCCATACGCCTCCAGCACCGGACCCACGAACGTCGCAGCATCGTCTGCCACGTACATTGCCCGCGAGACCGCCGCAGCGGAGGTGCCAGCACTCGACGCCGTCACCGGCTTCTCAGGGAACTCAGGATCTTCCAGGATGAACGTCTGGAACTGCGCGCCAGCAACGCCTTGCTTGAGCGTGTCGGGCAGAGGCGAGTTGTTCACGACGCGGAAGTTGCCGTCCGTATAGATGAAGCGGCCCGCCGCGTCCTTCTTCGGGAAGCCGTCTTCGTCAAGCTCCTTCACCTGATAGCGGCGGTACTTCCGCTCCTCGATGGACAGCTCCTCCCAGCCAGCCGGCAGCTGCAGCTCCCAGCCGGTGCCCATGCGGTCGGGGTCGACGTCGTCGGCCTCCTGCTTTCGAGGCGAAAGCGGGCTGTCGTCGATGGACCAGCGAATCGTATCCGGCGTACGGTCATCGTCGGGGATGGCGTCCACGTCGAGCCGGAAGCCGTGAGGTACCGCATAGGTATGGGAAAGCGCATCATCGCTCACCGCGCTACCTTCATCGGCCGCCCTGATGATCCAGCGGATCTGGCGCACCTGCTCGGTCGCGCCCTTCTCGATGGCATACTCGCCGTCCACGACGTCGATGATGGTGTTGGTCTTGTCCGACACCGCATAGCCGCGCGGGTCGCCCACGGCCACCCAGCTGCTGTAGTCGGCATCTGCCGTATTGTAGTCGTCGGCGCCGTCTTCCCCGAACCAGTAGTCGCGGTCGGCGTCAGTGCCCGGCACCGCGAAGTTCTCGTGGTCTTGGTATGCGCCGCCGTTCTGCTCGTCGAAGCCGTTGCCGTTGGGGTACTTCTGCGAGCCGTCGCTGGCGATGTCGTCTTTGTCGTGCGACCGGTCGTTGTCGGCAAGACGCGCGAACAGGTAGACGCGCAGGTGCGACTCAATCTCGGCGGCCTCGTTCATCGGGATGGGCTTGCCATCCGCGTCGCGTACCACGTCCCCCGCGCCGTTCGTTTGGTATTCGGCGCCGGGAACCTCCCAGATGCCGGTCCGCACGGTAGCCAAGTTCGGCTGGATGCGCCCGATGGGGTTGGTGGCCGACGAGAACGGCGCGTCGCCGTTGGTCATGCGGCCCGTACCCCAGAAGGGAACCTGCCAGTCGACCACGAAGCTATTGACGGCGCCACCCGTGTTGATGGCCTGCGTGATGAAGAACTGGTTGGCCGAATTCTGATGCGAATCTTCGGCCAGCAAGATGTTCATGTCGTCGTCGCCCAGAAGGCTGCGGCGCTTCTCGGTATCCACGCGCACACTCGCTGACGGCTTGCGTATCTGGAAGAAGCCCGCCTTCGCCGACACATACACGTCGTCGTAGCAGTCGTGGGGACGAACGTCTGCGTCGCGATCAAGGTCCTGCGCGGGAACCTCTACCACCTCGCCCGCATCGTTCATCTCGACCGAGGCAGGATAGTCCTCGTACCTCTCGTGGGCAGGATAGTCGGCGAGGTAGAAGCGGCTGGTGTCCTGGTCGGCGAAATGGCCGAACGTCGTGACGCCCGCAACGGGCAAGACGCGCTTCGCTGCCTTCGTTCCGGCGGCAGGAGAGGCGCCCGCGCCAGCGTCCGGGTCGGTGCCAGTGCCAGTGCTCGCGCCATCGGTGCCGGTGCCCGCGCCACCGGTGCCGTCGCCGTCGCCCTCACCGTCGCCCGCGCTATCACCGTCGCCGGTATACGTGTGCGTCCAGCCGTCCTCGACCGCATCATCGGTCGAAAGCCACTCGAGGGCGCGGTCGTGCGTGGTGGCATAGGCGATGGAGTCGCCGCCGTTCCACGTGCGGATGGCAGCCAGCTGCTCGCGATAGGTCAGCGGACGCTCGACGTCGTTGCCGCCCACCTTTTCGGTCAGGGTGAGATCCTCTTTGGCGCTCTCGCCGTCACCCACGTTGTCGATGCGCGTGCGGATCTTCAGCGTGACGGTGTCGTTGTGGCCGACATAGCCGTCGGGCCTGATGCCGTCTTTCCAGTACGCCTGCAACATGCTGTCATTGCCATCGAACTCGGCGTCGGTGGCATCGTCAGGGGGCGCCAGCTCGAACACCACCACCTCGCCGTCATGCTGATAGGGCTTCGTGGTGGCCGACGACGGCACGTCCTCAGGGTCGTCGACGTCGGGCTTCGCGTAATCGCGGTCGGTGTAGTCGTTGGTGTTCCAGTCCTGCTGGGCGATGATCTCCACCGTCCAGCCAGCCTCGACGAGCTGCTTGGGCGTCAGCTGCTCCAGCATCGTCTTGCCTGTCAGGCGATCGGTGTAGGTGCGCTCGACGTAGAACGCATAGTCGTCGCCCTCGTAATCCGTCATCGCCCGCATGATGCTGCGCGCATCCTTGTCGGCCGTGCGCAGCAGCGCATCATCGTAGAACGTCACCTGCTTGGGCAGATGGAACGCATAGACCAGCTTGGCATGGCGGATGGGGCCGGTGTTGTTCAGCGTGTCGCCGCCTGGCAGACCGCCGTTCGTCACGTAGGCGGAATACCATGGCGTGTCGTTGTACTGCCACACGTCGACCTGCGCGGGCTCGTAGGACTGCGTGCCCTGTGCGTCCAAGAACAGGCTGCCGTTGATGTCGTACAGCGGCCTGGCGTCGCCATCGGCCTCCAAGAGCTCGGCAACCGCCGCGCCCCGGGCGCTGTCGTAGTACGTGATGGCGCCCGTGCTGTCGAACGCCCGCAGCGCGAGGTCAAGCGGATTGGCGTCCGAGGGAACGACCGCGTGCGGGTTGTCCGGCTCGTCCGAATCGCTCGGACGGTCCACCGGCGTGGGCTCTACCTTATAGCGCACCGACAGCGCCGGGTCCTTAATGCGCAGCTTGAGCGCCGCGAACGAGCCGCGGTCATGGCTGCTGTCGGAAATGGCGTTGCCCGCATCATCGGTGCCGCGCGCCCGGTTGGCAAACCCATCGGAAGTCGTTGCCGCATCGTTGGCGTTCAGCCCGGCGGTCGATGCCGTCGAGAGCGCCCATGCAGGCCGGAACGCATAGTCCTCGACCTGGATGCCTGCGCCGTCAGCGCCGCCAAGCGGCCGCGTCGTGGTCGCCGGCACGCCTGAGCCGGCATGCTTGTTCCACGTCTTGACGCCTGCTGCCTCGTCATAGGTGCCAACAAAGCCCGGCAGGTAGTTCTGCGGCACGCTCTCGTTCGTCTGGGCGCCATCGGAAACCGAGTTCGGCGGGATGAAGCCGCCGATGTAGCTCGCCCCCGCATTCCCGTAGAACCGGTAGTACGTCTCGATGGTATCCAGCCGCTTGTCGGCAGCCGGGTCGACACGAACGTAGTCGTGACCGCTGACGTAGTACTCATGGCGGACGCCCGACCCCACATAGTACGGGTTGCCCGACACGTCCTCGTCGTTTAGGAAGCGATAGCCGTCCATCTTCGAAGACACGTACGTGCGGATGTTCTCATACAGCCTCTTCGCCTCGTCGTGGCCTTCTTCGCCTTCGGGCTGCTCGGGCCCATCGTACGTGGTGATGTTGAGGCGGAAGGTGTCCATGCCGCCCGTGGGGATGCGCTGCTCGGCGTTGGCCGTGCGCGCAGCCATCTCGTCGGCAGTAGCGCTCGCACCCAGCAGCACGTTGGCTGCCAGCTTGTTGCCGTCGGCATTGTTGTGGTCGGTGCCATTCGCGACGAAGCGCACGACATAGCGATAGCCGGTGTCGCCCGCATCGCCGTCGGTCGCTTCCACGTCCACTTCTTCATAGGTAACAGTGGCCGTGAACATCGCCTTCAGCGCGTCGTCGTCCTTGATCGCGCTCGCGTAGTTGTCGACGTTGGCGTTCATGCTGTATGCCAAGCTCCAGTCGCTGGCATTGAGCGGCTGCTCTACGTTGGGAATCGCGTCGTACGGCATGCCTGTCGCGGCATTGACGGGCGCCACGCCATGCGGCAGCACCGTCGTCACGATAGGCAGGACCACGTCTCCCATCTGGCCGCCGTCCATCGCGTAGTTGTGATAGCGACGCTCGTCGAAGTCCTTGTATTGGATCCGGCCCGTGACCGCATAGTCGTTCCAATAGTAATGATTCTCGACATGGATGTTCAGCTGGCGCTTGTCGGCCTCGGTGCCCACATAATACTCGTCTGGCACCCGCGCCGATACGCCCTGGTCGCCGATGTCGTTCCACACACGCACGAATGGCCGCGCCTGCTTGGCATGCGTGCCCGTCTGGGCATACAAGACGGCCGCCTCGTCGTCAGCGGCACCCTTGTAGGCGCACGTCCACGGGATGCCATCCTCGCCATTGGTGGCCTTGATGCCCATAGGAGCCGATGCCGGCGTCACCACTGCGTTGTTGTACACCGTCCACCCGTTCACGGCGGGCATGTTGGGCATGCCCCAGAACATGTCATAGCGCTCGTACTGAGTCGTGCGGGTCGTCCATGCGTAGTCCATGCCCCAGGGCTGCACGTCACGCCCATAGATGAGCGTCGAGGCAAGCGCGCCCTCCACGTGGTCGACGTCGTACACCTGGTAATAGGCGCTCGACTTCGAAGGCTCCTGCCCGGCGACAGTGTCGTCGCCACGCTCTTTCGTGTCGATGGGACGCACGAGCACGCGGTCGTTCCACGTCTCGTTCTGGTTGTTGCCGAAGATGTGGCTGGGCACGTCCACATAGATGCGGTATCCGCCCGTGGTGTAGTCGTCCGGGTCGGCCGTGTTGACGGCGCCCCCGTCGATGGTGCGGCCAAACCACTTGCCCAGCTCCTGGTTGACCGTGATCTTGAGCACCCACGGCTGCGAGCTGCGCACGTACGATTCCGAATGCCGGTACGCATCGGTGCCTATCTCGCTCGCGTCAGCCGTGATGCTCTCATAGGTCACCCGGGCAGCGTCAGCCGAAGGGTCGCCGCTCGCATTGATCGACGTGCCACTGCGATACGATGCCGGGTCGTTTGACGCGCTCGGCGCATCGTAGCCCGCGCTTGCGGTATACGGGCTCTGGACGACCTCTACCTCGATGAGCTCAGCGGGAATGCTCGAAAGCGTCTCGGACACCGCCGGCGAGTTATTCTCGCCGGGCGCCCCCGTCACGCTCTCCAGCAGGAGACCGCGCACGTCGATGTTGCCCGCAGCATCAAAAATGGGTTCAGCGCCGCGCGGCATGACATAGGTGAACTCGACGCCGTCAAGGGTGCGATCGCCATAGTTGAGTGCCGTCAAGCGGCTCGTGTAGTCTTCGTTGTATTCGAGCGTGGCGCTGTGTTGACCCCACACCACGCCGCGTCGGTAGGAGGCGAGCTCGAGCCCCGCCCAATTGTAATAGTGCCACGACGACTGCGGATCCATACCCGACTCGTACTGGCGCGCCGACTTGTACCCGATGGTCGCCTCCGACGCAGGGATCATCTCGGATGCGGTGGCGAGCCATGCCTTCTGCATGTGCACGCGCGTCTGGCTCCACACGAGCGGCGTCGGCAGCGCCTCGGCAAGAGGCATGACGCGTCGCTTCGTGACCTCGCTCCACCAATCGCGCACGACGCCCGACTTGTTCGCCTGCATGGTGCGCAGGTTCACGTCGCTCGGCTTCGCGCCGATGGCCTCGGCGTTCGTCACGCCAGAGATGACAGGCGTATAGCGCGTCGTCTGACAGAAGCGGTCTGTGCGCGCATCGGTGTCGAGGATGATGCCGTTGTTACCCGCAATGTTGTAGTTGTAGTTGCTCGCCGTCGGGTTGTCAGCTTCGCCGGGGATGTAGGTATACGAGCCGTCGAACGCCTCCCACAGGTCGGTGTCGTCGGGCTTGTCTCCCGAGAAGGCGCTCTCATGCATGAGGTAATCCATGTCCATGAGGATGCCCGTCGGGTCGATGCGCTGCGGCCCCGCCCCCGGATTGACTAGGTTGGCGCCATCTCCCGGGAAGACGCCGCCGTAGTTCTCGTAGTAGCTCGTATGGAAGTAGTGCTCGCCGATGCGCGGGAAGTAGGCCGGCTCCTCGCCGTTCTCGTACGTCGCGGTCACCTGCGGCAGGTCATCGATGGACGCGCGCACCGGGAACCACAGCTCGATGGTGTCGCCCACCTCCATGCGCGTGCTGCCTGCTTCCAGCGTCTCGATGGGGAACAGGCGGTCGTGCTCGTCGGTCTCGACCGAGCCCGAGCCCGTGCCTGCGTCACCGTCTGCAACCCACTCGATCTTGAGCAGGGTGAAGTCGGTGTCAGAGGCCGTAGAACCCGTGCCTACCTTCATGTCGGCGAACCTGCGATTGGCGCCCGCAGCCGCCGAACGGTTGTAGTGCATGGCGCCGCCAAAGTCAGGGGCCACCCCTGACGCGTCCTCGACCTTCGTCACCTGCATCTTCATGCCCTGGGTGCGCCTGTCCAAGACGTCTGCGCCCGATCCGTCAGTCCACTTGATGCGGCCCTCCAGCGCAGACGCCAGATAGTCCGCATCGATCACGGCTGCGTCGGGCTGCCCCGCAACGGCACTCGACGTCTTGAGGTACTTCGTGGGGATGCGCTCGTAAAACACTGGGTTGTACAGCTCGCCTTCCAGCCCGACGGTGTTGCTGCCCTCTGCCAGGTTGCGCAGGCTGTCCTTGTACCAGAACTCCTCGCCGGCGACATATCCCGTCTTCTGGGCGGCGTCAGGGGCATAGGTGCAGCCCTCGCCTGCAGGA
>CAJUFC010000172.1 GCA_910585565.1 uncultured Eggerthellaceae bacterium
GGCATGTACTCGATGAAGCGCACGTGCAAGGGCCGCTCCACCGACATCTTGGCAAAGGCGAGGAAGTCTTGGTCCAGCCGGCGCACCGTGACGGCGTTGACCTTGACGGGATTGAACCCCGCCTCAAGCGCGGCATCGATGCCTGCCAGCGTGTCTTCCAGCTGGCCCACGCGCGTCACCTCATGGAACTGCTCGGGGTCGAGCGTGTCGAGCGAGATGTTGACGCGATGAAGCCCCGCGCGCTTGAGGTCGTCTGCCATGCTGGGCAGCAGGACGCCGTTGGTCGTCAGCGACACGTCGTCGATGCCGGGAATGGAGGTGACCTCCTTGACGAGGTCGACCACGCCCCGGCGCACCAAGGGCTCGCCACCGGTGAGGCGGATGCGGCGGATGCCCAGCTCAGACGCCGCCGTGACGATGTCCACGATCTCCTCGAGGCGCAAGATCTCGTCGTGAGGGATGCCACACACGCCCTGGGCGGGCATGCAGTAGATGCATCGGAAGTTGCACTTGTCGGTCAGTGAGATGCGCAGATAGTCTATCGTGCGCCCGTGAGAGTCCTTCAATGTGGCCAACCTGTCTATTATTCGTGGCACAATATATTCACGAAGATGATACCTGAGACACGCGGGAATATCAAAGGAGGTGCCGATGCCAACTGGTCACCCAGATCGCCCCGAGGACGCACGTCGCATGCCCGAGCTGCGCACCGAGGACCGCGCCTCGGCTCGGCAGGCGTTTCTCGGCGTGGACGGCGGGGGCTCGTCGTCCCAAGCCGCCTTCTGGGAGCTGGGAGGCGGCGAGCCGCCCCGCTGTCGCGCCGAGGCTAGCTTCGGACCGCTCAGCCTCAAGTCCTCCTCCGAAGAGACGGTGATGAGCAGCGCGCGCGACCTCAAGCGCTTCATCGACGAGGCTGCGCCAGGCGGCATCCTCGCACGCGCTGGCGCCTTCGGGCTGTCGGGGCTCGACGACGCCAGCGACCTCGAGCGCGTGGCGGCCATCCTGCGCGCGGTCGGCATGGCGTCTGGCGCGCCGCTGCCCGCGCCCTGGGGGCACGCCATGGGCCTGGGCGAAACAGGACAGGTCGCCTTGTGCAGCGACGCGCTCTTGCCGCTCGCTTCATGCGGGCGTCGCACGGGCGTCGCGGTGATAGCCGGAACCGGCAGCGTCGCGTATGCCGTCATGCCTGACGGCAGCTTGATGCGCTTCGGCGGCTGGGGCTATCGAGCAAGCGACGAGGGGTCGGGGCAGTGGGTCGGGTGCGAGTTCCTGCGCTGCGCCCTGCACGCCGCCGAGGCATGGCAGGCTCATCCCGCCTCGGCGCTGGCGCCCATCGCGGTTGACGCTGCTGGCGCCATCAGGTGTTCCGCAGACGAGCCGACAGAGCTGGCGCAGGCACTCTTCGCCTGGAGCTTGGCCCATGACGCCCCCGGCGAGCTCGCCGCATTGGCCAAGCCAGCGCTGGAAAGCGACACGCCCGAAGCCGCAGCCATCGCTGATGCGGCAGGGCA
>CAJUFC010000173.1 GCA_910585565.1 uncultured Eggerthellaceae bacterium
AAGTAGTCGATGGGATATTCCTCGACGGCAGCGTTCTGGGCGCCCCACGCCTCGTACACCCACACGGCGTCATACATGCCCGCGCGCAAGCCGCCCAGCTCGTCAGTGGCGCCTGACGGAATCAGCTGCACGCTGTCCCACACGCCCCCATCATCCTCGACCAGCGTCTTCAGCATCGCCTGCTCCACGGCTTGGTCCCACGTGCTGTAGCGCTTGCCGGCAAGGCCAGCAGGGCTTTCCATTCCCTCGCCCGCGCGGCTCATGATGCCCGAGGTGTTGTGCTGCACCACCGCGGCGATGGCCGTTACCGGCAGCGGGTCTGCGCCACCCAGATAGTTGGCCATCACATCCTGAAAGCTCATGCCGAGCTGTGCCTGTCCCGTGCCCACGAGCGCATCAGCGTCCCCCTCAGGCGGCTGCACGATGGTGACGTCAAGGCCCGCATCGGCATAGTAGCCCCGCTCCTGCGCGACGTAGAGTCCTGTATGGTTGGTGTTGGGCGTCCAGTCGAGCACGAACGTGAGCGGCACGGCCTCCTCGGCAGCCGCGCCGCCGGCAGCCGCCCCAGCGCTCGCATCCACGCTGGCCGCCTGGCCCGACGGCTGACCCGCAGCGCAGCCCGCCAGCACCAACGCGGTCGACAAGACAAATGCCCCTGCCGCTGCGGCCGCTGCCGCAAAGCGCATCCGTCGTGCCAGCAGCTCTACCGCTCGAAGGCCTGCGCTTTCCTGATGCATCTCTCTATCTTTCATGGCATTCTCCTTCGTGATTGTTTCGTGCGTCCACGGTCCGCTTCGTGCGGTGCTTCCATGGCATGCAGGCACGCTCGAGAAGCCCCACGGCCCCCATGAGCACCAGCGACAAGGCCGATATGACGATGATGGACGCGAACATCTCGTCGTAGGCGTAGGACTTGCGCACCCGCGTCATGTACACGCCCAGCCCGTCAAAGCCGCCCAGCCACTCGGCGACCACCGCGCCGACGATGGCATAGGTGGCCGCAATGCGCAGCCCGCTGAAAAACGACCCGGTAGCCGCAGGCAGCTTGGCGATCCTCATCGTCTGCCACCAGCTGGCCTTCATCGTGCGCAGGAGGTCTATCGTGTCGGGGTCGACCGAGCGAAACCCCTGCGCCAGCGATATCGTGATGGGAAAAAACGTCGTCAGCGCGACGAGCAGTATCTTGGGCAGCATGCCGTAGCCCAGCCACAGCACGAGCAACGGCGCTATCGCGACTGTCGGAATGGTCTGCGAGACCGTGACGATGGGCGACAAGGCCGCGTTCACGATGCGAAAGCGATCCATGCACACCGCAATGGCTGAGCCTCCCGCAACGCCCAGCGCCAGTCCCACGAAAGCCTCAGCCAGCGTGACGCCTGCATGGGACATCAGCAGTTCGCCGTCGCGCACGAGGGCCTCTGTCACCTCGAGCGGACTCGGCAGCAAAAACGACGGCACCAGCCCTAGCGAGCAGGCTCCCTGCCACAGCGCGAGCACGGCTCCTACGGCAAGCGCAGGTGCCACCCACCGCACCGCCCGTTCTGCGGGCCTGCTCAAGCCACGGCCTTCGCAGCTGCCAGGCTCGCCGACCGCGAGCTCGGCGCCTCCGCCAGTCCTGACGCCGCGTTCACCTCTGCGTACTTGCCCACCTTGCGCTCGGTCGTGAGCAGATCGCCCTCGGGACGATAGTCTACCTTGGCGTAGGTCATCACCTTACGTGCGCCCGCACGCGCAGCCACCAGCTGGCATTCCTTGAGCGCATCCAGGCACGTATCGTAATCGCCCTCGATGGTCGTCTCGAACGGCCCGACGAACAGGCTCACCGGCAGCGTCTCGAGGTACGCAATCACCTCGTCGACAATGCGGCACACCTCCTCATCGCACGTCGCGTCGATGGGCAGCACCTGTATAGCCACAGCGCATTCCATGGTCTCGCTCCTCTCCGGCGCGGCAACAAAAAGGGCCCCGCGCCATCGCTCGGGACCCTCCCACGACATATTGATGGTCCCTCCGCTGGCATTACCCAGATCAGGTTAGAGGGTCGAAGACAGGTCTTCCTCTCAGCCGGACTCACTCCAGCTCCCCTTTGTCACACTGCGTGTTACGTCCCCAACAAGCAGACGCAACGACTGGTTCATTATACAAAACCGACGAACGCCATCGCCCAGAATCACGGTCTTTACGGAATTGAGGATGCAATTCGTACAGCTGAAGGCCTGAATCAATCCATGACCCTTCAAATCCTTATCCACCCAAAGCGTATTGAGGGTGGTCGCATCGAAGAGATCGCGAATCGCATCAACGGTGGTCATACTTGGCGTGAGCACCATTGCTGATGACGAAGAGCTGCACGTACCCGAAAAGGTCCGTCCCCGACCAGAAGCTATCGCGCAGGCAGCGCTCGACCATCTCTTCAATCTTGTTCATCGCGAAACCTTCCGATACTTCTGCAAGCGGCTGTTGGGCTTATCGGGAATGGTCAGCTCGACCAACCCGGCGTCTATGGCGGGATGGAGGTAGGTATACAAGAACGTAGGGCGATGCCTCAATTCCAGCTTACGCATCAGCTCGACCGCCGATAGTTCCTCTTCGCCTAATGCGAGCAAAAGCCTCTCGACTTGTTCGGTGACTTGTTCGGTGACTTGTTCGGCATGTATGCTTGTCGGCACATCGTCTTGCCCTCCGGCCCAATCCAAGTGCATAAACCGATTCTTCAGCGCATTGTTTTCCCCAAGCAGAAGATTTCCGAAAAATGCTTCCAAGAACCGCACATCAGCAGCAACCCCCTCTGCCAGGTTGTTGTAATTCGCCCTCACAAGAGCATTGCGGAAATACCAAGAGTTCTCGGCGAATGGCTGGTTGTTGACCGTATAGCCGAGCGAATTCAGATACTTGATGACAAACACAGCCGTTGAGCGCGTGTTGCCTTCTGGAAACGGATGAATCTGCCAGATTCCAGAAGTGAATCTGGCAATGTGAAAAACAACGTCCTGCATCGAAAGGCCCTTGTAGGAAAAGTTTTTCTCGATGCTGAAGTCATAATCCACGGTCTCTTTTATTGCATCCCAGGCGGCATATCTGACGGTATCGCCTTTTAAAACCCATTCGTTTTTCGAGATGTTGTAATCGCGGTATGCACCGGCCTTCTTTATCAACCCTTTGAAGAGTTGACCATGAATCGACTTCCAGGTGGCGGGAGAGAAACTGAATGTGCGCTCACTCAAGAGCTTCGCGATCCGCGAGGACACGACATCCGCCTCCTCGGTCTCAAGCTCAGATTGAGTCCGCTTGTCTTTCTCTCTGTAATATCCCTCGATACGCTTTTCGGCCTCATCAATGGTAATGTCACCCTCGATGTGCTCCTGAGCGGTCTCGATCAGATAACGAGAGGGCTTGAGACCATCTACTGCTTGAAGGCCTATGGCTGTTTGCCACGCTTCCGCCTTAGCGGCACGTTCTGGCTCGCCCTCGCGAATGTACCCTTCAAGCTCAAAGCCCCATGGCTCCAACCTCGCGTTCATGCGAGCTCGCTTTCAAGATCGGGCACAATAGCATCGGTCCTGTTTCGCAATTCGTTTTCACGTGCCACAACCCGCGAAATCTCGGCATTCAGCGCGTTAATGCCTATCTCTTCGCGCTTATCTTTCTTCTCCACATTGTTTTGCATGTGGTTAATTATACTTCGCAGGCTTAGGGTTATAGAACAAACTGGCAGGTACGCTTCCATACCTGCCAGCAACATTCGTGGTGGAGCATAGGGGGATCGACGCGTATTCGCTTCGCGAATCCGCCCTTGCTTCGCATCTTCGATGCTCGCCCGCAACAGTCCACTGGACTGTTGCGCCCTCGCGGGGTTCGCTCCCCCACTCATCCGCTAACAAAAACTGGCAGGTACGCCTCCGTACCTGCCAGTGTCGTTCGTGGTGGAGCATAGGGGAATCGAACCCCTGACCTCATGGCTGCCAGCCATGCGCTCTCCCAGCTGAGCTAATGCCCC
>CAJUFC010000174.1 GCA_910585565.1 uncultured Eggerthellaceae bacterium
CTCTGGCTGAGGCTCTTGCCCTCATCGGCTTCGTGCTCGCCTTCATTATGTAACGTTCTGGCCCATGAGGTTTATACAAGCCAATGAGGCTGGAAGGAGGTAAGCACGTGAACAGAAAAGCGTTTCAAGCAGGCCGCGTCGCTGGCGTCGTTTCGGCAGCCGCGATGAGCGCCCTTGCTTTCCCTACGCTCGCGTTCGCAGCTGAGGAAGTCGTGCACGAGGATACGGGCGGCATTTCTGCGATTCTGCCCGACATGCTCGAGTTCATTCCCATGCTCATCGCCTTCATCATCCTGTGGATCATCCTCGCCAAGTTCGGCTGGCCGATGTTCAATGCCATGCTGGAGAAGCGCGAGAACACCATCAGGGATGCCCTGAAGAAGTCCGAAGAGGCAAAGATCGAAAGCGAACGTGTGCTTGCGGAGTACAAACAGCAGCTCGCTGACGCCAAGGCCGAGGCGACCCAGATCGTCGCTGACGCACGCGAGACCGGTGAGGCCGTCAAGGCCGATCTGCACGCGAAGGCGCAGGCAGAGGCTGCTGAGATGATCGCCAAGGCAAAAACGACGATCGAAGCAGAGAAGAAAGCTGCGATTGCGGAGCTGCAAGCCTCCATTGCAGACACTTCCGTTGACGTTGCGGCCAAGCTCATCGGCAATGATCTGACCGAGGGTGAGCACCGCGCCATCATCGAGAAGTACGTAAAAGAGGCAGGTAGCTTCAATGGCAACTAACAGGCTTGTTCAGAAAGGCAAGGTCGACATCTACGCGACGACGCTGTTCGAGGCCGCCAACAACGACGGCGGGCAGGACTCCGTCGTCGAGGTGCGCAACCAGATCGCGCGTCTGCTGACGTTGATCTGGTCGGACATGGATCTGACCCAAGCCTTGTCGAACCCCGACTACACTCCCGAGCAAAGGCTGACGCTGGCGCGCGGGGTCTTCGCGGACGTGCATCCTGCCCTTCGCGAGGTCGTCGCTATCATGGCGCAGAACGGGGACGCCGAGCTTCTTACGCGCGTGTACCACGCATACGAGGAAGTTGTTGCTCAGAAACTCAACCTTTGCGTGGTCGACGTCAAGACGGTCGTTCCGCTTGACGATAACCTGCGCCAACTGATCAAAGACAAGACAGAGGCCGACCTCGGGTGCAAAGCGGTGCTCAACGAGAGCATCGACAAGTCAATTCTGGGCGGCATCATTATGAGCGTGAATGGCAAGCGCATCGACGCAAGCGTTATCTCGCAGCTGAACAAGGCGCGCTATCTGCTCAAAGAAACAGATGGAGGTGACAACTAGTGACTGAAATCACCGCTCAGGCAATCGATGAGGCGCTGCGCAAGCAACTTGACGCGTTGAACGTCAACGTGCAGTCGCGCGAAGTCGGCACGGTCATCCAGGTCGGCGACGGCATTGCCCGCGTCGACGGTCTTCGCGACGCGATGGCTGGCGAGCTTCTTGAGTTCACGGCAGGCGACGGGCGCACCGTCTACGGCCTGGCCCAGAACCTCGAGGAGGACGAGGTCGGCGCCGTTCTTTTGGGTGATGTCTCCGCTATTAAAGAAAACGACCAGGTGAAGACGACCGGCCGCATCGTCGAGGTGCCGTCGGGCAAGGCCATGCTCGGCCGCGTCGTGAACCCGCTTGGCATGCCGATTGACGGCAAGGGCCCGATTCAGGCCGACGGTATGCGCCCTGTTGAGTTCAAGGCTCCGGGCGTCACGGCCCGCAAGCCCGTCAACGAGCCGATGCAGACCGGCATCATCGCCATCGACGCGATGATCCCGATCGGGCGCGGCCAGCGCGAGCTCATCATCGGCGACCGCCAGACCGGCAAGACCGCTATCGCGATCGACGCCATCATCAACCAAAAAGAGACCGACATGATCTGCATCTATGTTGCTGTCGGCCAGAAGGCATCCACCGTCGCAGGCGTTGTGGAGACCCTCGAGCGCCACGGCGTCATGGAGAAGACCATCATCGTGGCTGCGAGCGCCTCTGACTCGGCGCCGCTGCAGTACATCGCCCCCATGGCGGGTGCCGCCATGGGCGAGTACTTCATCTACAATGGCGAGAACGGCCAGCCGGCATCTGCCGACAACCCGGGCCGTGCTGTGCTCATCGTCTACGATGACCTCTCCAAGCAGGCTGTGGCCTATCGTCAGATGTCGCTGACGCTGCGTCGCCCGCCCGGGCGCGAGGCCTATCCGGGTGACGTGTTCTACCTGCACTCTCGCCTGCTCGAGCGTGCCGTCAAGATGTCGGACGAGAACGGCGGCGGCTCTATGACCGCGCTCCCGATCATCGAGACGCAGGCAGGTGACGTGTCGGCCTACATTCCGACGAACGTGATCTCCATCACCGACGGCCAGATCTTCCTGCAGACGGATTTGTTCTTCCAGGGCCAGCGTCCGGCAGTCGACGTGGGCATCTCCGTTTCCCGCGTTGGCGGCTCGGCGCAGATCAAGGCCATGAAGCAGGTGGCCGGCTCGCTGCGTCTTGACCTCGCGTCCTACC
>CAJUFC010000175.1 GCA_910585565.1 uncultured Eggerthellaceae bacterium
AAGACCATCGACTACGCCGCATTCAAGGGCGCCGCCCTCGAGAGCGTCATCATCCCCGAAGGCGCCACCTACATCGGCGGCGAGGCTTTCGCCGACTGCTCCTCCCTCGAGGACGCTCAAATCAGCTCCTCCACTCTCGTCAGTACGGACGCCTTCGCCAACTCCCCGGCAGGCGCTTACGTCCAGTCAACGCTTCAGCAGTCAGCGCTGCCTGGCAAGTCCCGAGAAACTGCGACCCCAATAGATGCTGATTCGTCCACCGAGGCATCCGATGTTGGCATCTCGACATATGGAGCAGATGGCACAACTTTGATTGATACACCTGCTATAAATATGCCGTCGGACGCAAGTAAATACGACCTCTCAAACCTTCCGTATTACGGTCCGGTGAAGCAAGCCACAAGGTTTATACTTAGTCCGTACTATACCGTTTACGCAATGAGCGCGACCCATGACGGCAGGGACAATGCCTCGGCTCATCCTCCTGAGCCTGATATCGTTGAGCTCTATCGAGAAAAATATCGTGTCACATCGCCTCTTACGGAGTATAAGTGCGGCTCATCCAATCAGTATGTTTTTACGAAACCTCAGGTGGTTGATACCGGTAACAGGCGTGCCCTTTACGGGAGACTATGCATAAGCAATACAGGCGATCAAAGTACATATTACCGCTTCTTGATTGTTCCGAATGACGCAAGCACTCATCTCGTCTCCGTTTCACGTTACCTGCCTGCCGGTTCGTACACGGACTATTTTTTTGAGCCTGGGATGAATCCCGCACCACCCGAGACTCCCACACCGACCTACTATAGTTATAACTGCGGATACTTGTATGCCACTTTCGGACAGACAAACAGTACACTCACTGCTTCGCCTGATATCGTCCTCGAGCCCCAGGGCACCACGTCTTGGGCGGGCAGCGGAACGAAGGCGAAGGTCGAAGACAAATTTACCGTTAGCACCAAACCAGGCTACACCCTTGGCAACGTCACCGTCACAGGCGAGGGCACAACCTATGACGCAGCCACCAACACCCTCACCATGGGTTGGGCAGACTCCACTGTCTCCGCTGAGCTCATCCCTAATGACATCGATGTCACGTTCAACTTGCCGCATGCGTATGTGTCGGGCAAGAACGCGGGCGTGTATGGCAACGATAACGTCGTGTGGGGCGAGGGCGACGCCTCCGACACGATGACCATCAAGACCGAGGCCACCAAGGACAACACGAACGGCACGACGCCGATGCCCAGCCAGTCGACCATCACGGTCAGCGGGTCGCAGGCGACGTTCCGCAACGGTCAGGGGCAGGCAGGCTACTCGGTCAATATCACGCCGCACAACGGCTGGCAGCACCAGGGCGCCTGGGCGCTCAGTTACAAGGACGGCGAAGAGTGGGTGGACGTGCCCAGCTTTACCTCTACGCAGAGCGCGGTCATCGACTACACCAAGGAGTGGAGGCTTACCCCCATCATCACGGGACGCACGTTCACCATCACGTACGACGACAACCATGCCAACGCGCCCGTGGCGGGCGGCCAGTACACGACGGGCAACGGCCTGACCTCGACGCCCACGCCGCGCAGGACCGGCTTCTGGTTTGCAGGCTGGGCGTGGGCCAACGCCGCCGCCGATCGTATCGACGACCCGGCCGCGACGAGCGGCTTCGGCGACGCGAGCTGGTATCCGGGCGACGGCATCGACGCCGATGCACCCAGCTTCACCATCTCCGACAGCGCCTATGGCAACGCGCAGTTGAAGGCCATCTGGAAGCCCAAGACGTACAAAATCACGTACAACGTCGAGGCGACTAAGAAGGACGACGGCAGCTACTGGGTGGACACGCCTGCCGAAGACGTGTTCGTGCATCCGTCGGCGCGCAGCGTGATCGCCAGCGGCTCGAACGTGGGCGCGACGAACGAGAGCTGGGCGTTCACGAAGTCGGTCGCGGACTACCGCAGCCAAGACGGCATCGACGTAAGCGCGCTCGCTACCGGCGAGGGCGACGCGTCCGCGCTCAACGAGGGCACGATCAACTACGAGCTGCCTCAGGTTCCCTTCGAGGGCTACCTCTATAAGGGATGGACCAAGCAGGTCGGGCTGCCCGCAGGCCTTTCCGTGAGCAATCCCGATGACGGGCCTTACCTGGCGTTCTCGGCCGAGGTGGCTGGGAAGCTGTGGCCCAACGAGTGGGATGCGCAGGATACCGAGCCGGCAGGCACCCATGTGGAGAGCTCGAACGCCATCACCCTGTACGGCGTGTGGCTGCGCCAAGGCGTCGTGACGGTGAACCTTGAGAGCTCAGACCCCGCTGAGGTGGCCGACGGGCGTGTGGGCGACGGCGCGAGCGTGAAGGTCAACGGCGCCAACGTAGCCGCCACGCACGTGCAGCCCATCGCCTACTGGAAGGACCGCGGGCTCATGCTGTACGGCGAGATGGGCGAGCCGGGCCACAACATCACGGGCATCCACGAGGTGCCTGCCTCTGACAGCAAGATCGCCGACACGCGCGTCGTGAACTCGGCAACAAAGCAGCGCGCCTTCCAGGCCCCCACTCGCACGGGCTTCCGCTTCCTTGGTTGGGGAGATGCCGCGACAGGCACCTTGTACGTCAAGTACTTCGAGAGCGCCGAGGGCACGGGCAGCGGCGCAGGTGGCGGCACCGCAGCGGCCGGCAGTCACGAGCAGGGCTTCTACCTCACCCCTGCTGGCATGGAGCGCTCTCTCAGGTGGGACACCGGCGGCGCTGACGAGGCTGCCGACGAGAACGAGCAGGAGACCTGGGATGCCCTGTGGGAGATTCGCACCTACGAGATCGAGCTCATGGTGCCCGGCAGCGCCATCAAAGGCTATGCCGGCGTCAGCGCGGCTGACAAGGAGCTCAACAAAGACTACACCTGGAACGACACCGGCACCTACAAGTGGGAAAAAGAGATTACCATCGGCGACGACAACCAGTATGCCACCAGCTGGCGCAAGGCCACCAAAGAGTGGAAGTACTGGGACGCCTTCTACGTGCCGTTCTATGAGACCAACAGCCCCTTCAACACGTATGGCGGCTGGTTCACCGGCGTGCGCGACGAAAACGGCGTCGTGAACTTCGACCGCAGCAAGACCGACGACGATGGCAACGTCGTGCCCATCATCCGCGAGACCGAGGGCCGCGCGCGCTATATCGATGGCGGCAAGGCGTTCCGCGTGAGCGCGGCTGGCCTGGGGGCATCGCACCTGTGGCCGGGTGCTCCGGAAGGGCAAGAGACCGACCTGGACAACGTGGTGGCGCCGGACGGCACGATCACGCTGTGGCTCTACACCGAGCCGGTCTACATCAACGTGAGCGCGCCCATGGGCATCTTCCTTGCCAACGATGACCCGTATGTCGTCGGGTCTGACCCGCGAACGGTGCTCGAGCAGGAGGCATCCTTCACCGTGAAGGAGTCGAACCAGAACCTCGTACTCACCTCCATCACGGCGACCGACATCGTCGAGGCCGACGTGGAACAGGGCACCTACAACGCGAACGCCGCGTATCCAGTGGAAAACGTCGTGACGACGGAAGACGATGCGGGCGTGGGCCAGCAGGGCATCACGGCCCGGATGCTGACCCCCAGCAACCTGACCGACCAGACCAAGGGCACCGACCGCGAGGTGGCCTACGACCAGGAGAACTCGCGCGTGTTCTGGGTGAGCCCGGTGGAGACGGTGGACGAGTACAAGGTGGAGACGGCGTCGGCCCCCAACGAGAAGAACATGACGTCGCGCGTGTATTTCGGCTATGGCTCCGAGACCGAAAGCGGCATGGCGGCCGGCAACGGCGACAACGTGGTGGAAGACGACCCGGACGACGAGAAAGACCACAACTTCCTGAAGGCGTTCAAGCTGCGCGAGGCTTATGACGGAGCTGCCGGCAGTTCCCTTTCCGGCAAGAACGGCGTCGCTGTGACGACCGATGACGCGGGTGTTGTCTATACCTCTAGCGAGAGCGTGGGTACGGGGGCTGGCTCGACGGCAGGCACGGTCGCGGGTGCCAAGTTCCGCGATCCGGACAATGCCGAGTGGACGCTTGCCGTTGCGGGCGGCTCGTACACGCTCGCCAAAGCTGACGGCACCGTCGTCCACGTGAAGAAGCCGGTGGTGTATCGCGACTATTCGTTCTGGTACGGGCTCGACCTCAACAAGTGCTCGTTCGACCTGGCTGCCATCCAGGAGATGGTGGAGGCCGAGGAGGGCTGGAGCTACAACGCAGGCTATCGCAAGCCGCTTGTGAAGCTCATGTTCACCTTCGCGGTGGAGCGCGTGCCGAACGTGTCGTATGGCGTGGCTGCACTGAGCGCTGATGAGGCCGACGCGGGCGTGGCCGTGCTCGACGAGCGCACGGGCACCGAGGGCGGCGCCATCGATGCGGACGAGCTGGTCGGCGTCGGCGGCGTGAGCACGGCGCTGTAGCGATGACCTGAAGCGCGAGGCGTGGCAAAGCGTCAGGATCAATGTCGCCCCCCATGGCTGCGGGTTCCGTTTGACCTTGCGGAACCTGCGGCTTGGGGCCGGGCGCACGCTTCGCGCGACGTCAAAATTGGGTTTGAGCCAAGGTCTCTCGCGCGAATTCTGACGAAGTCGCGCGCAGCACACTCCCGGCCCCGATTCCAATCGAACGCCGAATCGAACGCCGAATCGAACGAAGAGGAACACGTGTAGGAAGAACATTCTCATGTCTACACTGAAGACATACAGAAGGGCGATCGCGGCCCTGGCCGTTGCGTTGGCGTTGGCGCTCGGGTGCGCCGGCGCGGCGACGTCGCACGCGTGGGCGAGCGTGAGTACGGGGGCGCTCGGCCTGCACGTCGAGGTGCCCTCCACCATCGAGCAGCGGCCGAGCGATGGCAGCGACCCCGTCAAGGGCGGGTCGGGCTCGCTTTTGGGCGTCAACGTGCAGGTGCCTGACCGCCCCGCGGATGCGGGCGGCACAACGGGCAACAAGACGTCAGGCGCGTCTTCGCTGCTTGGTGTCAACCTAGAGGTGCCCATCACCATCGAGCAGCGCCCGGGCGCAGGAGATGACCCCATCAAGGGCGGAACGTCTTCGCTTCTGGGCGTGAACCTGCAAGTGCCCGACCCGACCGTGCCCGACGATCCGAGCGACCCGGGCACGAGCACGACCGGCAAGGTCTCCGGTGCGGCGTCGCTTCTGGGCGTCAATGTGGAGGTGCCTTCCACCATCGAGCAGCGGCCGGGCGAGGCTGGCGGTGGCAGCGAGTCGGTGCTGGGCGTTGCCGTCAAAGTGCCCGAAGGCCTGTTCGTGTCCTTCGTCGCCAACGGCGGCCAGGGGTCTCAGATGGTGCAACTGGCCGGCACCAAGGCGATATCTGCCGACCTTTCCCAGTTCAGCTGGCCGGGACGCCAGATTGTAGGCTGGTATGCAAGCCCGGCGTGCCTGGATGACGAGTGGGTGATGGCTGCCGACGGCGTGTTGCCGGAGGAATACGCCAAGGCAGGCGCTCGCTTCTACGCCAAGTGGTCGGTCACCGACCCGCGCGCCGTGGGAGCGGTCGAGCTGCATGTGGTCGAAAGCGAGGAGACAGGCGGCAACAAGGCCTACATCTCTGATGCGGAGCTGGCGGCATGCGGCATCCAGCCTGCGGGCTATGCCGAGGACGTCGCGCTCACGGCGCAGGACGAGGCACCGGTATATGTGGGCGGCTACTATCCCGGCGGCGACGGCACCGTGTGGCCGCTGCCTGAGGACGCGAGCGAGGCCGACCGCGAGCGCGAGGGCGCAACGCTGCGCCTGCCTGTGCCCGTCATGGAGGAGCGCGTGGACGAGTCCGGCACGAGGAACGGCATCTTCGAAGGCTGGTACAAGAAGCGCACTGCGGTGACGGCCCCTGACGGCTCGGTCATTCGCTACGACTATGCCGAGCCGGTGGAACATGCAGACGGCGCGTGGTCGATTGGCAAGTTCGACGCAGGCACTGGCGAGGCGGCCGAACCTCCGTATCAGCAGGTCCTGTGGGCCAAGTGGCGCACCGGCACGATCCACACGTTTACGTTCGATGCCGATGGCGGCGCGTTCGCCGACGGCGCGCCGGCGAAGAGCATCCAGGTGGCGGATGGCGATGCGGCCTCTCAGTCCAGCGTTGGCCAGCCGATGCGCGAGGGCTACAAGTTCACCGGATGGTGGACGGCGCCCGATGGCGAGCCGCGCCAGAAGTACGCCTTCTCGACTCCGGTGCGACATGCGGTGACCGTATACGCAGGCTGGGAGAAGGTGCGCTATGTGGTTCAGTTCGACTCGGCTGGGGGCAGCAGCGTGTCCGCGAAGAGCGTCGAGCATGGGGATACCCTCGAGCGCCCGGCGGACCCGACGCGCTATGGGCACCGGTTCGCTGGTTGGTATCTTGACGCCAACGGCGACGGCGTGCTGGACGAAAGCGAACTGTACGACTTCGCCACGCCGGTGACGTCCTCGTTCACGCTGACCGCGAAGTGGGCCGAGCTGAGCCCCGACGCCTACACCGTGACGCTGGATGCGGCGGGAGGCGTCTGGGAGAACGGACCGGGGCCGGATGACGACGAGACGACGCGCACGACCATCGTCAATGGCGGCGACCTGCTTGACGAGCCCGAGGCTCCCAAACAGGCTGGCTGGCAGGTGGGCGGCTGGGCGCGCGATGACGGCAGCGCGTGGGATTTCGATGCCGATGTGGTGACGAGCGACATCACGCTGCACGCCCTGTGGAACCTGCGGTTGGATGTCACGGTGCCAGTGAGCGTGAGCTTTGCGGTGAACGCCGAAACGCATGAGGTGACTGCCCCTGAGGCAAGCGCCTATGCGCTCAAGTCGCGCACCGTGCGACCGGTGGAGGTAGAGGCGTTGGCGCTTCACAGCGAGCAAGCCGAGATCGAGGGCTTCTTCTCGCTGGCCGAGGGCGCGGGCGGCAGCTGGCAAGAGCCGCTTGCGGCGACGCTGCTGTCGCTCAAGAGCGAGCATGCCGCCGATGCGATTGGGCTGGCGTTTGCTGGGGCGAGCGGTCCGGTGGGCACGGCATGGCTGAACGAGCATGAGCTTGACTCGACCGAGCGGGGCGCCTGGAGGCTGGAGGCATTTGACTACGACGCCAGCGGAGCGACATTCGAGGGAGACGCCTGGCAGGGCGCCGACCCCAGCGAGCGGCTGGCGCTGGAGCTGGGTCTGTCGATACCGGATGCGCTCAAAGTGAAGACGGGCCTGACGGATGCGGTGCCCATCACCCACCTCAAGCTCACCGTGTCAGCGAGGGCATAATGACGACCAAGACGACCTACAAAGCCTACAAGTGCCGCCTGTATCCGAAGGCGGCACAGGAGGAATACTTCCGACGTATGTTTGGGTGCTGTCGGCTGGTGTACAACCACTTCCTCGAGGTGCGCATCGCGAGCTACGAGGCGCACAAGGTCGACCCGGCAGTGCGCGTGCCGTCGCATTTCGAGATGTGTCGCCTGCTGACGGACTACAAGCGCCAGCGCACCGACGCCGAGGGGCATCCCTTCCTCAAGGACGTCGACTCCACCGCGCTCGTCTACGAGCTGCAACACCTGGACAACGCGTTTCATCGGTTCTATCGACGCGTGCGGGAGGGGGCGTCCAACGTGGGATTCCCTCGCTTCAAGCGTCGCGGCGACAAGGAGTCGGCCACGGTGGCGTTCAAGAAGCTGGCTGATGTCGAACGCAACAAGATGCGCTTTGCGAAAGTCGGCTGGGTCAACGCCAAGGTGTGGCGCGAGATAGAGGGGACACCGGTCAGCTGCACGGTGTCGGTTGACGCTGCGGGTCGGTGGTGGGCGTCAGTCATGTGCAAGGGCGTGCCAGTGCGCGAGCTGCCGCCAATCGATACGACGCGCGTGGTGCGCGTGGAGGAGGTGGCCGTCGCGCCCGTTGCTGACGAACGCCTCCGGCGTCGCCTAGCGCGCGAAAAGCGCAAGCTTTCGCGCCGGCAGGCACCGGGCGCCAACCGCCGCGCCTCGGCAGGCTATCTGCGACAGAAGGAAAAGGTCGGTCGCCTGATGGCGCACGAGCGCGATCGCATGCGCACGCAAACCGACCAGCTGACCGCATCGATCGTGCGCGAGAGCGGCACCATCCTGATGGAGGAGCAGGCCAGCCGCAAGCGCACGCCAGCTGAAACGGAGCTGGTGCGCCAGCTGCGCTACAAGTGCGACTGGGCTGGTCGCACGCTGACCGAGCGATAAGCGATACATGATGACGGAGGACGGGGACATTGCCATCAAAAGCGGCGCTATCTCCGTCCCCTGGCCTGTGACAGGTGAGGGCGTTTTGGCCGTCCTCGGGTGCTTGCGGAGGCCGAAAGGCAAAACGCACATATATATAGGTGCGTTTCGCCCGAGGTCGCTGAAGCAAGAAGCGCACGACGCGAGCTGCATGCCGCCTCGGCGGGTGTTGGCAAACACAATGTAGCCCTATCGCGTCCGTGTGGTGCCAAACTCCATTTGAAGTACACGCAAACGAGCTGTATTTCAGGGAACAGATGCCGCGCGAGCGAAACTTGCATCAGGAGCTTGCGCTATAGAGCCGGACATGCCGCTGCCATCTCGCAAAAACACTGCTTGTGCTGCGGTTTCCTTGTGATATTATTGGGCAGTTGCTTTCAAAAGCCCCGTAACCGTGGGTAGAGCGCGCTGCTTCGAGAGGGAGTCCAGGCCCTTGAGGGCAGGTTCGGCGTAGGAAACCGGCATGCGTTCGACCACAACTTTTGAAAACCAGCAAAGGAGATGGGCACGGCTTGCAGGCGCTCAACGCACCGGCGGTCCGCACATCTCGGAAACGTAAGGAAACAGCAGTGAAAACGTACAGTGCAAAGCCCGGCGAGGTCGAGCGCAAGTGGTATCTCATCGACGCTGACGGCGTTATTCTTGGCCGTCTGGCGACGAAGGTTGCGCAGATTCTCCGCGGGAAGAACAAGCCGCAGTTTACGCCCCATGTTGATACCGGCGACTTTGTCGTTATCATCAACGCCGACAAGGTGCGCCTGACGGGCAACAAGCAGCAGAGCAAAGAGTACTACACTCACAGTGGGTTCCCCGGCGGCCTCAAGAGCGAGACGTTCGAAGAGGCTATCGCCAAGCACCCCGAGCGCGTGATCGAGCACGCAGTCAAGGGCATGCTGCCCAAGACTACGCTGGGACGCGCCCAGGGTCTCAAGCTCAAGGTCTACGCAGGTCCTGAGCACCCGCATGCTGCACAGCAGCCCGAGAAGATCGAGATGGAGGCATAAACGATGGCTAACGACAAGGTCAAGACCGAGGCTCTGTATTACGGCACCGGTCGTCGCAAGACGAGCGTTGCCCGCGTCCGCCTCGTCCCGGGCACTGGCAAGGTAACCGTCAATGGCCGCGAGGGCATGCAGTACTTCACGCGTGCCGGCCAGCTGGATGCGGCTCTCATGCCGTTCAAGGTGACGGATACGCAGGGGCACTTCGACGTGATCGCCCGCATCAACGGCGGCGGCATGACGGGTCAGGCAGGGGCTCTGCGCCTCGGCATCGCCCGCGCGCTGCTCGAGGCTGGCGACTATCGCGCCGAGCTCAAGAAGGCTGGTTACCTCACGCGCGACGCCCGCATGGTCGAGCGCAAGAAGTACGGCCTCAAGAAGGCTCGCAAGCGTCCGCAGTTCTCGAAGCGCTAAAGCCTGCTCACGTTGGGAAAGCCCGCTACCAAGCGGGCTTTTCTTTTTGCGCGACCAAGCGCTGCGCAACTCCAATCGCGCGCGCCTTTGATACAATATTGCAACGATTTAAAATGCACTGGAAAGGAACGCCACATGGCAACCATCGATACCATCACCACGATCCTCAACGACAATCTTGACATCGATCCCGAGAAGGTCACCGAAGAGGCGACGTTTGAGTCTCTCGGGGTTGATTCTCTCGATATGGCAGAGCTGACCTGCACCCTGGAGGAAGAGCTTGACATCGACTTCGGCGAGCCTGAGGGCCTGACCACCGTCGGTGAGCTGGTTGCCTACATCGACTCGCTGTAGGAAGAGACGGGTCAACGGCACGAGCCGCACACCCCACCGTAGTTATCAAGAGCCGGCCGCATCTTCGCGTCCGGCTCTTTACCTTTGGAGGCGATTAACTTCATGAAGACACGTATCACCGAGCTCTTTGGCATCGAGAAGCCCATCATCCAGGGCGGCATGGCGTGGGTGGCGAACGCCTCTTTGGCGTCAGCGGTGAGCGAGGCGGGCGGCCTAGGCATCATTGCGTGCGGCAGCGCGTCGCCCGAGTGGCTCATCAAGCAGCTGGCCGAGGCGCGCGCCAAGACGAGCAAGCCCATCGGCGTGAACATCATGATGATGAGCGAGCATGTGGCCGAGCTGGCCCAGATCGTGGCCGATCAGCACGTTGATGTCGTCACGACAGGCGCAGGCTCGCCGGCTCCGTACATCGAGATGTGGAAAGAGGCCGGCGTCAAGGTGATGCCGGTCGTTGCTTCCACGGCGCTTGCCAAGCGCATGGAGCGCGCTGGCGCTGACGCGGTGGTGGCCGAGGGCCAGGAGGCTGGCGGTCACATCGGCGAGCTGACGACGATGGTGCTGGTGCCGGCCGTGTGCGAGGCGGTGTCCATTCCGGTGGTTGCTGCTGGCGGCATCGCTGACGGGCGCGGCATGGCAGCGGCGTTCGCCTTGGGCGGCGAGGCGGTGCAGGTAGGCACGCGCTTCCTGACGGCCGAGGAGTGCACGATACACGAGAACTTCAAAGAGAAGGTGATGGGCGCCAAGGATTCTGACACCATCGTCACCGGCAGGCTGCAGGGCCATCCCGTGCGCCAGCTGAAGAACAAGTTCGCTCGCACGGTGAAGGCGCTCGAAGAGCAGGCGGCCACCGACAGCAGCATCGACTTGGAAGGCATTCATGCCGGGTCGCTGCGCAAGGCCGTGGTGGATGGCAACACTGACGAGGGTTCGTTCATGGCAGGCCAGGTGGCGGCGCTGGTGTGCGAGCGCAAGTCGGCTGCGGAAATCATCGACGGCCTCATGGCTGACGCCGAGCGGTGGGGCGCGCTCAACCTGCAGCAGATGGCGGATGCCAACGCTGTGCGCGGGTGGCGCGGATAGCGCCGCATGCCGCATGCCGAAGCGCATTGCTTTTTGGAAGGTGCAATGAGGCCTGAGCGTCCTGGCGACGCTTGATTGGGAGGAACTGGATATGACGGTTTGGCTGTGTTCGGGACAAGGGGCGCAAAAGCCGGGCATGGGGGCTGACCTGCTCGTGCTGCCCGAGGTGACAGACGTGTTCGACGTAATGTCTCGCGAGCTGGAGATGGACCTGCATCAGCTGGCTTGCGAAGGCACGCCCGAGGAGATCAACCAGCCTGAGGCTGCCCAGGCGCTGACGATGGCGGTGTCGGTCGGCGTGGGGCTGGCCCTTAAGGCACGCGGCTTTGCGCCGGATGCGCTCATTGGGTTTTCGCTGGGGCAGATATCGGCGCTCGTTTTGTCCGAGATGCTGCCGCTTGAGGAGGCGGCGCGGCTGCTGAAGGTGCGTTCCTCTTCGATGGCGGCAGCATGTGCGGCCAACCCCGGTGGCATGGTGGCGCTCATGGGTGCCATGCTCGATGATGCCGAGGCGCTGTGCGCCGAGGCGGCTGACGACGACGTGCTCGTATGCGCCAACCACAACGCACCCGGACAGATCGTCATCTCGGGTCACAACGACGCGCTCGAGCGTGCCCAGCAGCTGTGGAAGGACGCGGGCAAGCGCGCCGTGCGCCTGGCGACGGCCGGGGCGTTCCATTCGCCGCTGATGGAGCCGGCTGCTGCCGAGGTCGAGCGCTTCTGCTCGTCGCTCGCGTTCCGCGAGCCAGCGGTCACGCTCATCTGCAACACGGATGCCCAGCCGTTCCTCGTGAGCGAGGCTGCGGCGCGTCTGGGCCAGCAGGTGAAAAGCGGCGTGCTGTTCGAGCAAAGCGTGCGCGCACTCATCGACGAGGGCGAGACGGACTTTGTCGAGGTCGGGTTCGGCGGTGTGCTTACGGGCCTCGTGAAGCGCATCGACAAAGAGGCGTCGCGCACCTCGGTAGGCACGCTCGACCAGTTCGAGGCATACGTATCCGGGGAATGAGGCACGCGCGTCATTTTGACTGGCTGTTGAGGAGGATCAACCATGGGGGACATGATAGAGAGCCGTGTGGCATTGGTGACCGGCGCGGCGCAGGGCATTGGGGCTGCGGTGGCGACGCGGCTGGCGGCAAACGGGTTCGCTGTCGTCATCAACCACCACAGCGCATCATCTGAGGAGCGCGCTCGCGAGCTGGCCGAGATGCTGACCCGCGATCACGGCGTCGAGACGATGGCCGCGCAGTGCGACGTTGCCGACTTTGAGGCCGTCAAAGAGATGGTCGCCGCCATCAAGGAGCGCTTTGGGCGCATTGACGTGCTGGTCAACAATGCGGGCATCACGCGCGACGGGCTGCTCATGCGCATGAAGGACGACCAGTTCGAAAGCGTCATCGACACGAACCTCGGCGGTGCCTTCAACTGCATGCGCCATGTGGTGCCGCTGATGGTGAAGGCGCGCTACGGGCGCATTGTCAACATCTCCAGCGTCGTGGGCGTCTACGGCAACGCCGGTCAGGTTAACTATGCGGCATCCAAGGCCGGCCTCATCGGCATGACCAAGTCGGCTGCCAAGGAGCTGGGCGCGCGCGGCATCACCGTGAACGCCGTGGCCCCGGGCTTCATCGAGACAGCCATGACGGCCGAGCTGGACGAGACTGCCAGCGGGGCGCTTACGTCGCGCATCGCGGCGGGGCGCCTGGGTGCGCCCGAGGACGTGGCCAATGCGGTTGCGTTCTTGGCCGGCGACGAGGCATCGTATGTGACGGCTCAGGTCCTTGGCGTGGACGGCGGCATTTCGCTGTAACAAGTGGTTGTTTCGTTATAATAAAAAGTTACTGTATGAGGCTACCAGAGCGGGTGAAACAATGTCTTCTGGGAACGTGGATGTGACGGCTGCGGGGCAGCGTCGCGTTGTGATTACGGGTGTGGGCGCCGTGTCGCCTGCTGGCGTTGGGGCTGATGCGCTGTTTGCGGCTGCCGTTGACGGCACGTGCGCCATCAAGCCGCTGACGACCGAGGCGGCCGAGGCCGTCAACGTGCATGTGGCCGGGCTGGTCGCCGACTTTGACGGCACCGAGCATGGGCTGACGAAAAAGCAGGCACGTCGTTGGGAGCGCTTTGTCCAGTACGCAGCCGTTGCGGCGGACGAGGCCATGAAGGACGCCGGCTTTGCCCAGGTGGCGCCGACGGATGATGACGGCAATCCGGTGGCTGGGGCGACCGAGGCCGGCTTCATGCTGCCGGACGGCGTCGACGCCACGCGCTTTGCGGTCGTGTTCGGCAGCGGCATCGGCGGCATGGAGATGTTTACGTCTGAGTCTATCAGGCTGCATGAGAAGGGTGCCAAGCGCGTTAATCCACTGTTCATCCCGACCATGATTTCCAACATAGCTGCCGGCGAGCTGGCCATCCGGTTCGGCCTCAAGGGCGAGTGCGCAAACGCTGTCGTCGCGTGCACGACGGGCACGCAGTGCATTGGCGAGGCATATCGTCTCATCAAGTGGGGCGTGGCCGACTATGCGCTTGCGGGCGGCGCCGAGGAGTCTGTCTGCGACATCTCGATCGCGGGCTTTTCCAACCTGGGCGCGCTGTCGCACGGCGAGGACCCGGCAGCGACGAGCCGTCCGTTCGATGCAAGCCGCGACGGGTTCGTGGCGGGCGAGGGCGCAGGTGCCGTCGTGCTGGAGACGCTTGAGAGCGCTCAGGCGCGCGGGGCGCACATTATCGCCGAGATCGTCGGTTTCGGCACGTCGTGCGACGCCTATCACATCACCTCTCCCGACCCGTCAGGCGAAGGCGTCGTGCGCGCGATGCGCAACGCACTGGCGGATGCGGGCATGACGCCTGCGGACGTGGGGCATCTCAACGCCCATGGCACCTCTACCGTTATCAACGACGCGACCGAGGCCGCAGCATTCTGCGAGCTTTTGGGCGTCGACTTCTCCGAGGTGCCGGTGACGTCGACTAAGGGCATTACCGGCCACATGCTGGGTGCGGCTGGCGCGGTGGAGGCCATCGTGACGGCGCTGTCTGTCGCGAACGACCTGGTGCCGCCGACGGCTGGCTTTACCGAGGCCGACCCAGCTTGTCCGGTGACGGTGCTGACCGAGGCGCGCCGCGACTATCCGCAGAAGCTGGCGCTGTCCAACTCCATCGGGTTCGGCGGCCACAACGCAACGCTGGCCGTCGCGCCGTTCAAGGAGTAGCGTCATGGCTGAAGCGCGCGTGCAGTTTCCGTGCGACCAAGAGGGCGTCAAGCAGCTCTTGCCGCATCGCGACCCGTTTTTGTGGGTGAGCCGTATCGTCGAGTGCGAGCCAGGCGTTTCCATCGTGGCCGAGCTGGACGTGTCGCCTGACCTGCCGCTATTTGCGGGGCATTTCCCGGGGCACCCGGTCTTCCCGGGCGTGCTCATCATGGAGGCGCTGGCGCAGGCGGCGTGCTGCTGCATCTTTTCTGATCCCGAACGCGAGGTGGGTGTGGGGTACTTCGCCGGCATCGATGGTGCCAAGTTCCGCGAGACGGTGCTGCCGGGAGACACCATCCGCCTCGAGGCGACGATGCTCAAGGGCAACAAGCGGTTTTGCAAAGCTGAGGTGAAGGCGTGGAAGGGCGACAAGCTGGCCGCCGAAGCCACGCAGAAATACATAATGGCCGTATAGCACCACTGGCTATGCGGCCCAGGATGGCCGAGTCGCGCACGCGCGGCTGAGTTAAGGGGTGCGAGGCTCTCATGGATCCAAACATGCAATACAAGGCGTCCGACCTGGGGACGATAGACAATCGACGTCCGCGTGACGGAGCGAGCGGAGCTGCTGCCGCAGGGTCTGCCGACGGTGTCTGGCAGGCGGCTGAGTCGATTGATGACGCGCCCGGTGCGGCGAGCATCGTGTACGAGCTGGGCCAGCTGTCGATCAAGCGACCCGGCGTTGTGCTGGCGGTGGGCTATGGCAATCCGCTCAAGTCGATCGTGCGGGCGGCGACTGCCGCGGAGGTGACGCCGCTGTATACGACCGGCACGGACGACAAGCTGCGTGCGTTCTCGTTCGGCGGCACGTCGAACACGGTCAGCCTAGGCAAGAAGTTCGATCCGCGGCTCTTCGCGAACGAGTTCGCGGTCTTGGCGGCAGCGGAGGAATGCGGGGCGCGATCGATTCTGTGCGCTGCGAACGCAGAGCCGACGAAGCTGTTGGCTCAGGAGTGCGTCCGTCGTGACATCCTGTTGTTGCTGCCGGTCGAGGGCGACCGAACGCTCACCTTGTGGAAGCGGCCATGGGAGGCAGATGCGCTCGCGGTGTCGGAAGACGAGGTCACGTGGCGCCGATGCGCAGCGTGCGGATTCACGAACGATAACCGCGCGGTGGTGGCAGCGGGCTATCGCTGCCCGACGTGCGACCGCCTGGTGCGGCTGTCGACCGACGAGCGCATGGCGCTCACCTTCGATGCGGACAGCATCGAGGAATGGGATACCGACATCGAGGAAACGAACACGTTGGACTTCCCCGACTTCGACGCAATCATCGATCGGGCGCGCGAGCGCAGCGGATATGAGGAGGGCGTGCGCACGGGGCGTGCGTCGCTCGGCGGCGCGCCGGTTGCCTTCGGCATCATGGAGCCATCCTTCATGATGGCTTCCATGGGGCATGTCGTCGGCGAGAGGCTGGCGCGCATGTTCGAGCGCGCGACGGAGCTGAGGTTGCCCGTTGTGGTGTTCTGCGCCTCGGGCGGCGCGCGCATGCAAGAGGGCCTGACCTCTCTCATGCAGATGGCGAAGGTGTCGGCGGCCATCGAGGCGCATAGTGAGGCTGGGCTGCTCTATATATCGGTGTTGACCGAGCCGACGTTGGGGGGTGTGACGGCGTCGTTTGCCACCTTGGGCGATGTGATTTTGGCTGAGCCGGGAGCCATCATTGGCTTTGCGGGCCGACGCGTCATCCAGGGCACCATCAAGCAGGCGCTGCCGGATGACTTCCAGACGGCGGAGTTTGCCCTCGAGCATGGGCTGATTGACGCCATCGTCGATCGCGACGAAATGAGGGACACGCTGGGGCTGCTGCTGGGCCTGCATGGGGCCGAGCTGTCAGAGGGCGCCACTGCTGGCGCTGATGCGGCCGCAGCTGACGAGGCTGCGGCGCCGGCCGATTCTGCAAGCGAGGCGGCTGCCGACGGGCCAGCCAGCTTCGGAGCTTCCATCAACAACATACTAAGCGGCATTACCGACTTGGCGGGCACGGTGGGGCAAGCTGTCTCTGACGCCGTCCTGGAGCAGGCCGACCGTGCAGGCATGTGGTGGGTGACGCGCAACAAGGGCGTGGCCGACACGCCTTCGGTGAAGCCGTCCCAAGCGGCAAATGGGGACGGCCCCAATCACGCGTGGGACAGCGTTCAGCTCGCACGCAACACCAAGCGACCGACGTCGCAATTCTATATCGATGCGATGTTCGACGACTTCTTCGAGCTGCACGGCGACCGCATGTATGCCGACGATGGCGCCATCATCGGCGGCATCGGGCGCATCAATGGCCGCGTCGTCACGGTCGTCGCCGAAGAGAAGGGCGCTGACCTCAAGGACAAGATCGCCCGCAACTTTGGCTGTCCGATGCCCGAGGGGTATCGCAAGTCGATGCGCCTCATGCGCCAGGCGGAAAAGTTCGGCCGACCCATCGTGTGCCTCGTGGATACGCAAGGTGCGTTTTGCGGGCAGGAGGCCGAGGAGCGTGGCATGGGCACGGTCATAGCCGAGAGCCTTGCGCTCATGGCGGCCCTGCACGTGCCGGTCGTGTCCATCGTCATCGGCGAAGGCGGCTCGGGCGGCGCGCTGGCGCTGGCGGTGGCAAACCGCGTGGCCATGCAGGAAAACGCAGTGTACTCGGTGTTGTCTCCAGAAGGCTTTGCCAGCATCCTGTGGAAGGACGGCTCGCGGGCGCCCGAGGCGGCAGCTGTCATGAAGATGAGCGCTGCTGATGCGTTGGAGCTGGGTGTGATCGAGGCCGTGATCGCCGAAGGCCAAGAGCCGGCGCACGTGAATCCCGACCAGGCTGCTGCGGCGCTCTGGCTGTATGTCACGAACGCGCTTGACGAGCTGGCGGGCATCGACGGCGACACGCTCAAGCAGCAACGCTACGAGCGCTTCCGCAAGTTCTAGCGGTCTCCATTCAGTTCAAATGATGGGGGCGCGACCGTTGTCGTAATGACGGTCGCGCCCCTCTGTTTTGTAGGCTTAGCTGCTTTTGACGGTATCGATGGCCTCTTGCACTTCGGGGGCGATGCCACTGTCGGCGTCTGCGGGCGAACCGGCCTCGGTCATGGGCGTGCCTGCAGCCTCTGACTCTTCCAGTTCGCGCTCGTATGCACGGTCGCCTGCCGACAGGCGCGAGGGCGGCTCAATCGGAAACTCAACGGCTGGAGTAAAGCAGCTGACGAGCGGGACGATGACGAGCGACACGACCATGCAGATGGCGCCGCAGTTGATGGGGCTTGCGATGAGCGGCGTGCCGACGAACCCCATGATCATGTTGACGAACGTGAGGCCCGTGCCGAAGATGAACGAGCACCACACCGCCGCGTTCGACACCTTCTTCTTGTAGAGGCCCCACAAAAACGGGCCGATGAACGAGCCGGCCAGGGCGCCCCACGAGTAGCCCATCATCTGTGCGATGAACACGATGGACGAATGATACTGCACGAGCGCGATGCCGGCCGATATGGCGACGAACACGACGAGCAGCACGCGCATCGTCACCAGCTGGCCCTTTTCGGAAAAGTCCTTGACGATGTTGCCCTTGATGAGGTCGATGGTGAGGGTGGACGACGAGGTGAGCACGAGCGAGCTGAGCGTCGACATGGATGCCGACAGCACCAGCACGATGATGAGGCCGATCAAGAGATCAGGCAGCGTCGAGAGCATGGTAGGGATGACCGAGTCGTAGATGGGCGTGCCGTTGGCGGCGTACTCGATCTGCCCAGCGTAGAGCTGGCCGAAGCCGCCGAGGAAGTAGCTACCGCCCGCGACGATGAATGCGAACAGCGTGGAGATGACCGCGCCTTGCTTGATGGCCGGGCCGCTCTTGATGGCGTAGAACTTCTGCACCATCTGCGGCAGGCCCCAGGTGCCCAGCGACGTGAGGATGACAACGCCGATAAGGTTGGGCAGATCAGGCCCGAAGAAGCTCACATAGGGGCCGACCATGCTGGTTTGTTCGGAGGTGACGTAGCTCAGCTGCGTGATGGCCTCGGTGAAGCCGCCGTTGTTCACGAGCACCGCAAACACGACGGCCGTGATGCCGACCAGCATGACGATGCCTTGGATGAAGTCGTTCATGACAGTGGCCATGTACCCGCCTACCACGACATAGATGCACGTGACGACCGCCATGCCGATGACGCACACGTCATAGGGAAGGTCGAAGGCCATGCCGAACAGGCGCGACAGGCCGTTGTAGACGCCTGCGGTATAGGGGATGAGGAACACGAAGATGAGCGCTGCGGCAGCGATGCGGAGCGCGCGCGAGTTGTAGCGCTTGCCGAAGAACTCCGGCATCGTCTGAGCCTTGAGGCGATGCGTGATCTCGCGCGTGCGGGGCCCGAGCACCCACCAGGCCAACAACGACCCGATGATGGCGTTGCCGATGCCTGCCCACGTGGCAGCGAGGCCGTATTTGAAGCCGAACTGCCCGGCGTACCCTACGAACACGACGGCCGAGAAGTAGCTTGTGCCATAGGCGAATGCGCTCATCCACGGGCCGACCTTGCGGCCTGCCAGCACGAAGCCATCGACGGTTTTGGTGGTGCGATTGCAGTAGATGCCGACGCCGATGGCAATGGCAACGAACACGACTACCAGCATGATTTTGACGAACATGGACGTTTACCTCTCTGTAGTGAATGCAAGACGTATCGCAGCACACGGACCTGTTGCGAGGCATAAAAAAAGCACCCGGATGTGAATTGATCCGTGTGCTAGAGGTATCGGTAGTAGATCTTTTCGCTGGCGGTGGCGATGCTTTTCGCGGCAAAGTGCGCGCTCATGACCGCGTTGCACGCATCGCCCAGACACTTCTGAGCAAAATGTTGCGTCATCACGGCCTTGCTGGCCGACGACTTATTGTTGGTATGTGCGTTTGCGAATTGCATGAAAGCCACTTTAGCACAATAAAGCACTTGCGATGCGAGGTTTCGCTCCATTTGTTCGTGCTCTATACTGAACAATGCAGCAGGTGGAGATTGGCTGCCTCTTTACAGCAAGGAGGTTTGCCATGGTCACATGGATGGAATTATTCACATTTTGTCTTGTGGTAACTGCGGTAATCGAGTTAACCCTACATCGTAGGGACTAACGAAAGAAGCCGCTCGCCTCGCGGCTAAGCGGCTCCTCTCATTCACAACCGTTCCATGAGGTAGCCGCCGGTCGTAACGGCGTCCACCTGCTGGTTTCATTATAACACGTCTAGTGTTCGAAGGCAGCCCGTCCAGCGGCGACGCTCACCAATTCGTCAAGGACGGCTGGCATCGTGAGGCCTGCAGCAGCGCAGCTGGCCGGGAACAGCGAGTGGTTCGTCATGCCCGGAGACACGTCCACCTCGAAGCACTTGGCCTGCGCGCCGTCCCAGATGAGGTCGATGCGGCCGAGGTCGCGCACGCTGTAGGCGCGATATACCTCCAGTGCCGCGCGTTCGATCTCGGCGCGAATGCCTTCGGCCTGCACCGGGTCGGGCGACAGCGATGCCGGTCGTGGCGGACAGTAGAAGTCGACCAGCTCATTGTCGAGGCGGGCTGCGGCGTCGAAGAACTGACCCTTCGGTACGATCTCGACGGGCGGCAGCGCGTGAGCGTCCCAGCCGGTTCCGAGAATCGACACCGACAGCTCGACCCCGCTGATCCATTGCTCTATGTTGACCGCGTCGTCGTAAGACAGCGCATCGAGAATGGCCTCGCCCAGCATGTCAGGGTCTTCCACTTTGTGCACGCCCAGGGCGCTGCCGCCGTGTGCTGGCTTGACGGCAAGCGGGAAGCCGCCGGCCACGCGCTCGGGCACGAGGTCGAGCGCCGTTGCCAGCCCCATGCTCTTGAATGCGTCGCGCGCGAGGAACACGCCCTGCGGCCATGATGCGTTGCCGGCGTCGCCGGTGATGGCGCGGTATTTCGCAACGCTCGAGTGCAGGGCGTCCTTGTTGTATGAGCGGTGGCATACCGATGCCGGCGAGCCGACGAACGGAATGTCCAGAAACTCTAGCATCGACTGGATGGTGCCGTCTTCGCCGTGCTTGCCGTGCAGCGCGCTGTAGACCACGTCGGGCTTCTCGCTCCGCAGCGTGGGGACCAGCTCGCTGTTGGTGTCGAGTGGCACCACCTTGTGGCCGGCTTCTTCCAGCGCCTCGCAGACGCGCTTGCCGCTGTCGAGCGAGAACTCGCGCTCGAACGACTGGCCTCCCATGAGGACTGCGACTTTCAGACCCATTAGTTGCTCCTATCGTTTGTGCAGAGGGCGTGCCCTCTTGGCTTGCTGTGTCCGGAACGGATGCGTGTGGGGTTACTGGGTGCTGTGCTCGTTTGCCGGTGCCCGGTCTGGCTTGATGGCGCCAGCCTCGATGAAGACGCGGTACAGCTCCAGCCGCTCCTCGATGACCTCGGACAGCCGACGGATGGCCTCGGTGATGTTCTCGGGCGACTCGAAGCTGAAATTGATGCGCATCGAGTTTTTGCCCAAGCCGCTGCCGGCTGGGTAGAACGAGTCCCCCGGCACGTAGGTGACGCCTGCCTCCAGCGCCTCGGCAAGCATCGAGCCGGTGTCCACGTATTCCGGCAGCGTTACCCACACGAAGAAGCCGCCTTCGGGATGCGTCCAGGTGGCCTCTTTGGGGAAGTATTCCTCCAGCGCGGCCAGCATCGCATCGCGCCGCTTGCCATAGACAGAGATGAAGCCCTGCAGCACCTTTTCCCATGGCGTGTCGGTGAAGTAATGCTCCACGAGGGCTTGGTCGAACGAGCTGCAGCATAGGTCCGTGCCCTGCTTCACGAGATTGATCTTGGCCAGCACGTGTCGCGGCGCCACGATCCATCCCACGCGCAGCCCCGGCGCCATCGTCTTTGAGATGGTACCCAGATATACCACGCGCGAGTCCATGGCCTTGAGCGGAATCTGATGCCCGCCCTCGTAGCGCAAGCGCCCGTACGGGTCGTCTTCGATGAGCATCACCTTGTACTCTTGCACGAGCTCGATGAGGCGCCGCCGGCGCGCGTCCGACATGGTCACGCCGCCTGGGTTCTGGAAATTGGGGATGGTGTAGATGAACTTGAGGCGCGGGTTGCCCTTGCCGATGCGTTCGAGCGTTTCCTCCAGGAGGTCCATGCGCATGCCTTCGTCGTCGAAGGGGATGGTGATGACCTCGGGTTCGTATCCGTTGAACGCCGACAGCGCCGTCAGGTACGTCGGGCCTTCGGTGATGACGATGTCGCCTGGGTCGAGGAACGTCTTGGCGATGAGCGCAAGGGCCTGCTGCGCCCCCGAGGTCAGAAACACCTGGTCGGTGGTGCAGCGCACGCCGATGTCGCGCATGAGCGAGCAGACGACCTTCTTCATGCCGATGGCGCCGTCGGTCGAGCCGTATTGCAGCGCGACGGCACGCAGCGCGTCGTCTTCCAAAACGGCGTCGGCTGCGGCACGGATGGCGTCATGCGGGATGAGGGAGACGTCTGGCATGCCGCCTGACAGCGAGATGACGTCAGGGCGCGTGGCGGCCGAGAACAGGTCGCGCACGGGTGACGAGCGCAGATGATGCACGCGCTGGGCGACACGGTCGCGGGATGTGTCGAATTCGAGATGAGCACTGGTTGGCACGGGGAGGTCCTTTCCTTGGGCGCTTTGCTGTCGCGCGGCCGCTTGCATGTAAGCCACCGCCGTTGCCTTTGTCGTTCTCGCGGGCCAAGCCGTTGCAGGCTGGCTCGGTTTTATAGGTTTAACCGATGATTCTACCGCAAGACGCGGGGTAATGTTGTGTTTCGTCAGGCGCACCACTATCATAGTCAGGCATTTCTACAACATCGATCGTCGGCGAGGCATGCCAGCCTGGGCATTTTAAGCACGGGCAACTAGGCGTGGTTGCGGCGGCGAGAGACACTTTCGCGAGCATCATAGGGGATGACATTGAAACAGGACAACATTCGCAACGTGGCGATCATCGCGCACGTTGACCATGGCAAGACCACGCTGGTCGACCGCCTGCTGTGGGCGTCGCACGTGTTCCGCGACAACCAGCAGGTAGAGGAGCGCGTGCTCGACTCGAACGACCAGGAGCGCGAGCGCAGCATCACCATCCTTTCCAAGAACATCTCCATCACCTATAAAGATGTGAAGATCAACGTCATCGACACGCCGGGCCACGCCGACTTTGGCGGCGAGGTGGAGCGCGTGCTGAACATGGCTGACGGCGCGCTGCTCATCGTGGACGCCTACGAGGGCCCCAAGCCCCAGACGCGCTTCGTTTTGTCGCACGCGCTTGAGCGCGGGTTGCGCATCGTGGTGGTGGTGAACAAGATCGACCGCCCGAACGCCAATCCGGAGGCGGCGGTCGACAAGGTGTTCGACCTCATGGTGGAGCTGGGCGCATCCGACGAGCAGCTGGACTTCCCGGTGGTGTATGCCTCTGCCGTGAACGGATACGCGCGGCTCGAGCCGGGCGACGGCAACATGGACATGGTGCCGCTGCTCGACACCATCCTGGCAGAGATTCCGGCGCCGGACGTGGACCCGGACGGCCCTGTCGCGCTGCAGGTGTGCACGGTCGACCACAGCAGCTACGAGGGGCGCATCGGCGTCGGCAGGCTGGTCAGCGGCACGCTGCACGAAAAGGAGCAGGTGCTGGTCGTGAAGGCGGCTGGCGGCGAGAACAGCCAGCGTACGGCGCAGGTCCGCAAGGTGTACACGTTCGAGAACCTGGGCAAGGTGGAAGTGCCCGAGGTGCACGCGGGTGACATCGTGGCGGTCATCGGCATCGAGGACGCCGATATCGGCGACATCATCACCAATCCGGACAACCCGGTTTCCATGGAGCCCATCGCGGTGGAGGAGCCGACGATGGCCGTCGTGTTCGAGGCGTCTTCCTCGCCGCTGGTTGGGCGCGAGGGCGACATCGTGGGCGCTCGCCAGCTGAAAGAGCGCCTGCTGCGCGAGAAGGAGAGCAACATCTCCATGCGCATCAACGAGCTGGAGGACAAAAGCGGCGTCGAGGTGGCAGGCCGCGGCGTTCTGCACCTGAGCGTGCTCATGGAGACCATGCGCCGCGAGGGCTTCGAGTTCCAGGTGGGCCGCCCGCGCGTCGTGTACAAGACGGCCGACGACGGCAGCAGGCTCGAGCCCATCGAGGAGGCCACCATCGACGTGCCCAACGAGTACGCCGGCAAGGCCATCGAGGTCATGGGCACCGCGGGCGGCATCATGGACGACATGGCGTCCGACGAGACGATGACGCACCTGACGTTCAGCATCCCCACGCGCGGCACGATGGGCCTCAAGACGCGCATCCTGAACGCGACGCGCGGCGAGGCGATGCTGTTCCACCACTTCAAGGAGTATGGCCCCTACTCGGGCGAGATGACGGGCCGCAAGAACGGCGGCATGATCGCCATGTCCACCGGCAAGGCCGTCGCCTATGCGCTGGACACGCTGCAGGAGCGCGGGCGGCTGTTCGTGGAGCCGGGCGACGAGTGCTACGAGGGCATGATCGTGGGCGAGTCGGCCAAAGAGGGCGACATGGTGGTCAATGTCGAGAAGACGAAGAACCTGGGCAACCAGCGCTCGAGCTCTGCCGACAAGGCCATCCAGCTGACGCCCCCGATGACGTTCACGCTGGAAGAGGCGCTTGAGTACATCGAGGACGACGAGCTCGTTGAGGTGACGCCGCAGTCGATTCGCCTGCGCAAGCGCCTGCTGTCGGCCACCGACCGCAAGAAGGCCGCCAAGAAATAGGCTCGACGATGCGACGACGCTGGGCTGCCGGGCGCTTGGGCGCCGTTGCGTTGGTGCTGGGTGATGAGAATGTGACAAACGGCGCGGCTGGGTGTCGCGCCGTTGCGTTTTGTCATAAAATGGGCGGCATGCGTTTGGCCTAACGAGGCTGACCGAATGAGCCTACGAGGCTGTGTATAAAGGAATGGAACGCCAATGAAAAAGAATCGCATTGTCAAACTGATCGGCGCGAGCGCTGCTGCGGCGCTGGTTGCCTTTTCGCTGACGGCATGCGCGGGTTCGGCAAGCAATACCGCAACGGACAGCCTGCAGACCGACACCGGGCTCACCGGTGGCGTGGCTGCCACCGTCAACGGTGCCGAGATCGAGGAGAACAAGATCACGCGCGCCATCAACAACTTCCGCATCAGCAATCAGCTGGAGGAAGAGGCCGACTGGAAGGAATTCCTCAAGAACAGCGAGAACACCGTCGAGAGTTTCCGCTATGACGTGCTGGGCCAGCTTGTTGACCAGGAGCTCATCAGCCAGTGCGCAGGCCAGCTGGACGTGTCGGTGGACGACGCCAAGATCGACACCTACGTCGAGAAGATGTCGAGCCAGTATTCGAGCGAAGAGGCGTGGCTCGATGCCGTTGAGCAGGCCGGATGGGACGACATCAATGCGTATCGCGATGCGCTCAAGAACTCCATCTACAGCAAGGAGCTGACCGAGCACTACGAGGCCGAAGAGGACGCGAAGCTGACCGAGGCCGAGCTGCTTGAGGCCGTGCAGAACGGCGTCTCCTCCTACAGTGGCGCCAAGCGGACGAGCTATATCCAGCTCGCGGGTGATGACGCGGATGCGGCCACCGAGCTGGTTGCGCGCCTGCGCAACGGCGAGCTGTCGTTCGCGGACGCGGTCGCGCAGTATTCGACCGACGAAGCGTCCAAGGCAAATGGCGGCGACATGGGCTGGGACAAGACGGCCGAGGACCTGTCGCCTGCGTACACCGAGGCTATCACCGAGATGGAGAAGGGCGCCATCAGCGACCCAGTGAGCATTGGCGATAACCTGGGCATCATCACGGTTACCGATGTGTGGACCGCGCCCGAGACCGTGACGGCCACCTCGCAGGTGCCCGAGGAGTTCGTCACCAAGATTCGTTCGACGACGGTCACGTCCAAGGCGACGGAGGACCTGAAGAAGTGGGTTGAGGAGCGCCACAGCGACAACGACATCCAGATCAACCCGATGCCCGAGGGCGTGCCGTATTGGGTCGATCTGAGCGACGTTTACTCCGAGGAGGAGATGACGAAGATTAACGACAAGGCTCTGCAGAAGCTGGTTACGGGCGTTGAGGTCGTCGAGGACGAGACCGCTGTTGTCGAGGGCGCCGAGGGTGAGGGTGCCGCTGAAGGTGACGCTCCGGCCGAAGGCGAGGGCGCTGCCGAGGGCGACGCGCCTGTCGAGGGCGGCGCTGCTCCTGAGGGCGACACGCCGGCCGAAGGCGAGGCGACCCCGGCTGAGTCTTCCTCTGCGGTGGAGACTGCCCAGCAGTAATCCCGGCGTTTGCTCGCCAGCTCTGCGAGTCACGTATAGATGCTTTTTGAGAAGCGCGCCTCCTGTTGGGGGCGCGCTTTGCGTTTGGGCTACGGCGACCGTGCGGGCGCCAAAAGATTTCTTGATGGTTTTGCGCGTCCGCTGCTGGCGCATTCCTGCGACAGGCGGATATAATTTATTTCTAATAAAAAATTTTGCGGTAGCGAGATGCCGTGATGCTATCTCGAGAGGACGGCACAGCAGATGGAAGATGCGACGACATATCGGGCGTACCGATGCCGACTCTACCCCAAGCCGCACCAAGAGGCGTATTTCAAAAGGATGTTCTCGTGCTGCCGCACGGTGTACAACCATTTCCTCGAGGTGAGGATGGCGGCCTACGAGGAGCGCAAGGCTGACCCCAGCGTGCGCGTTCCGTCGCGCTTCGACATGTGCCGCATGCTCACGTCCTACAAAAAGACCGAGACCGACAAAGACGGCCGCGCCTACCTCAAGGACGTGGACTCGACGGCGCTGGTATATGAGATACAGCACCTCGACGATGCCTTCCGGCGCTTCTTTCAGAGGATGCGCAAGGGCAGCCGCGATGCAGGCTATCCGCGCTTCAAGGGTCGCGGCGACAAGGACTCGTGCACCATCTCGTACAAGCGCAAGGACTTCATCGAAAAGAACAAGATCAAGTTCGCTAAGATTGGCTGGGTGAACGCGAGCGTGTGGCGCGAGATCGAGGGCGAGCCTATCTCGTGCACGATATCGGTGGATGCTGCGGGTCGTTGGTGGGGGTCGATTCTCTGCAAGGACGTGCCGGCAACGCCCATCCCCGAGGGCGAGGGCACGGTGGTGCTCGACCTGGCTGCGGCGGCAAGCGAGGAGCAAGAGGATGAGACGCTGGCCGCCCTCGAGAAGAAGATACGGCGCGAGCAGCGCAAGCTCGACCGACGCGAGGGCTCGCCGACGGGCGCCAAGTCTGCGCGCTATCGCAAGCAGATGCGCAAGCTGGCACGCCTGCGCGCCAAAGAGGCAGATCGCGCTCGCACCCAGGCATCCCAGACGGCATCCGAGGCCGTCAAAGAGGCGGCGACGGTTGTGCTCGTCATGCCGGAGGAGCCGGACTATCGCGACAAGGCGCTCGAGCGCGAGCTGGCCTACCGCTGCGCCGCCACCGGCCGCGAGTTCGTCAAGCAAGAAGCCCCCATCAACGAGTCTTAAGCACAGGAGCAGCCCGCGCGTTACGTGTGCTGCCCTGCGCATCACCCCATCAGTCACCGGCGAGGAGCATGCTCCTCGCCGGTTTTGCGTTTCCGGCAGGGGTGCGGGTTGGAGATTGTGTGGTGACGAGCGGTAGTGCGGCGGCTTCGTTGCCGCGCGACGGGGAAACGGGTAATATACGAAATTGGGTAGACAGTCGAATAGTTTCACACAATGAGAACACTTGGCAACAAGTGCTTATCCACTCATTGTGTGAGGTTGTCTACCCAACAACAGGAGAAGCGCTTTTGCATATCTAAGGAAGCACCTCCTGTTGGGGGTGCTCCTTTTGTTTTCTGGGAATACTCCATATATAGGTAAAAGGCGCCTTGGAAGCAAGGCGCACATACAAGTAGGTGCGCAACCCTGTCAGCTTGCCGGCGTAAGGGTCACGCACCTGGTAGCTCGGGCCACCCTGACGGGTGCCTTCGCGGGTACCATTGTACCTTCCCGCAGGGCACCCCGCCACAGGCGGCCCCCAAAGGGAAGGGATTTGTCATGGGAAAACCCAATCCTGACGTCACGACGCGATCCCGGGCTGCGTCATTTCGAGCATCCCGGACTGCGTCATTTCGAGCGAAGTCGAGAAATCTAGCGACAAGGAAGCAGGCCTGCGGAGCCAGCGGGCTTGCGTCGTCGCACTGGGATCCCTCCGCTGCGCCGCTGCGCGGCTCCGGCCGAAATG